>CP069419.1:0-326019 GCA_017569285.1 Clostridiales bacterium | reverse complement strand
TATCCAGAGGCGCGGAATGGAAGGGGACTACAGCTGGACTCATTCCGCCGGTGAATATATGAAGATTTACCAGGATCTGTTTGCAGAGAAAAAGCCGGAAGAACCGCCCCGGGTTCCTGAAAAGAATCCGGTGGTGATGGAAGACCTGTAACAGGTTGCAGATGCTATAAAAGAGATGCGCCGAACGTGCGCATCTCTTTTTGAAAAATGCATGGAGGCAAGCGACTTTGGATCAATTGATTCGTGAAGATGAGACGGTGGAGGATCTGCAGCTGGGCGGACTTCAGCTGCTGCAGAAAAAAACGGGATTCAGGTTTGGAATGGATTCCGTACTGCTTGCTGATTTTGCAGCAGTCCGGAAAGAGGATACAGTGGCGGATTTCGGAACGGGAACAGGAATTCTTCCGCTTCTGCTCATTGGAAGAGATAAAGGGCAGCTTTTCCGGGCGATTGAGATTCAGGAAGAGTATTGCGAAATGGCATCCCGGACGATGGTGCTCAATCACCTGGAAGACAGAGTGTCCATCATCTGCGGGGATGCCGGAAACGCAGACCGGCTGCTTCCTCCCTGCAGTGTCGATGCGGTAATCTGCAATCCGCCCTACGGGATACACGGGGCTTCGCTGACGAGCCCGTTTCCCGATCGGGCGACAGCAAGGAACCAGGAGGAAGATACCCTCTGCCGGTTTTTTACTGCCGCATTCCGGATCCTGCGGGGAAAGGGAAAATTCAGCATGGTGTATCCGGCTCCGCAGATGCTGCAGGCGATGGAAATGATGCGCCGGTGCCATCTGGAGCCCAAACGCTTCCAGCTGGTGTATCCCCGGGAAAACAAGCCCGCGAACCTGGTGCTGATTGAAGGAGTAAAGGATGCACGGCCAACCCTGAAGCCCATGGCTCCGCTGATAATTTACGACAACAGCATGCACTTGACAAACAAACTCAAGTCTATTTATCATATACAGGAACAGAATCCGGTCTGAATTGACACAAGGAAGTATGACGGAATGGAGAATATCTACGATCTGGCCATCATCGGCGGCGGCGCGGCGGGACTGGCGGCTTGCGCAGCGGCGTCCCGGCTGGGTGACCGTGTGATTGTTCTGGAAGGCGCCTCCTCCATCGGCCGGAAAATTCTGGCTTCCGGGAACGGACGGTGCAATCTGATGAATGCGGGCATTCCCCGGTATTATGGGGGCGCTTCCTTTGCGGAAAACGTGATCTCCCGCTGCGGAGCTGCGGAGCAGACCCGTTTCTGGAGTTGTATCGGACTGGCGCTTGCCCGGGAGAGTGACGGCCGTGTTTATCCGTGCACATACCAGGCCGCGTCTGTCCTGGATGTGCTCAGGCGGGAGATCGGAAGCCGGAAAGCAGAGATATGCCTGAATACGCGAATCCGCCTGTGCCGGAAAGGAAACGACGGTTTTTTTCTTCTGGAAGCGGAGAACGGGAACAGAATCCGTGCCCGCAGGGTCATCGTGGCGGCGGGAGGAGCGGCGGCGCTGAAACCCGGCAGTGCGGAAAGCGGTTACGGGATCCTGAAGGGATTCGGTCACGCAATTCATCCTTTATTTCCGGCCCTTGTTCCCGTTGAAACAGACCGCCGGAGTATATCCGGGCTGTCCGGAATCCGGATCCGGTGCACTGTAACCCTGACTGATCCGTCCGGAAAAGAATTGCACCGGGAATCCGGAGAAGTCCTTTTTTCTGACACCGGTGTCAGCGGAATCTGTGTGATGCAGTGCGCAAGGTTTATTTCCGGAGAAGGATGCTGCCTGGAACTGGACATCGCAGACCGGTTGTTCCCGGATGATACCGCCCTGTCGGAAGAGCTGATCCGGCGGATGAAATGCTATGCGGATATGGAAGCACAGACGATGCTGGTCGGGCTGGTCCCTTCCAGGATATCCTATGCGGTGATGAAACAGGCGGGAGTTCCCCTGCACGGTGAAAAACTGGGAGAAATCCCCGGGGAAATCATCCCCGCACTGATTTACACGATGCATCATTACCGGATCACAGTAACCGGCACCCGGGGAATGGAAAATGCCCAGGTGACGGCAGGCGGAGCTGCCTGTGAAGAATTCCGGCCGGATACCCTGGAATCCGTTCTGGTACCCGGCCTGCATGCAGCCGGGGAAATTCTGGATGTGGACGGAGACTGCGGCGGGTTTAATCTGATGTTTGCGTTCGGTTCCGGCATCCTGGCCGGACTGAACGGGCGTAAACCGGATTTCTGAAATCCGGAGGAGGTGAATAACAAGTTGAAAAAAGGGGATATCAAAAAGCAGGTTATCCTGCAGACAGCAGAGACGATGTTCTGCCGGAATGGATACGAAACAACCAGCGTCCAGGATATCCTGGATGCACTGCATACCAGCAAGGGCAGTTTCTACCATCATTATGCCAGCAAGGAACTGCTGCTGGAGGAAATATGCCGGACCCGTGCAAAAAACGGAATGGAACAGATCCTTTCGGGCCTTACGGACAGCATGCCGGCAGCTGAGAACATCAACCGGCTTTTTTCCGGCGCAATGCCCCTGAACGGGGAAAACCTGTCTTTCCTGAGGATGCTTCTTCCGGTTTTCACCCTTCCGGAGGGAAGACAGGTCCGAGCCGGCTATGCGGATGCACTGACGGAAATGATGCTGCCGTCCACAGTGAAGGAGATCGAACGCGGGAATGAAACCGGTGAGTTTTACTGTACAGATCCGCAGCACTCCGCAGAAATGTGCTGGCTGGTGATTCATGACTGCTGGATCCGGATCTGTATGCTCATTATCCGGAATGAACAGGCCGGATCGGAGACGGATCCTGCCGAACTGCTCAGCCTGACCGAGCATTACCGCCATTCTGTGGAAAGACTGCTGTCTGCTCCATTCGGATCCATCCGCCTGATGAATCTGGATGAACTGATCCGCCTGACCGAACAGATTCATTATTCCTGGAATCGTCAACATTAATCATAAGGAGGACTGAAACATGAATCCCAATATCCCGACCCCCCACATCACTGCAGGAGAGAACGATTTTGCAAAAACTGTCCTGATGCCCGGAGACCCGATGCGGGCAAAATTCCTTGCGGAACATTACCTGGAGAATGCGGTACTTGTCAACAATGTCCGCGGAGTCCAGGGATATACCGGAACCTGGCATGGGAAAAGGGTATCCGTGATGGCCAGCGGCATGGGATGCCCGTCCATCGGAATCTATTCCTATGAGCTGTTCAATTTTTACAATGTGGACAATATCATCCGGATCGGCAGTGCAGGTGCGCTTCGCCCTGAAATCAAGGTAAGGGATATTGTAATCGGCATGAGCGCCTACACCAATTCCGGATATATCAAAGCATTCGGTTTTACAGGCAGTGCCGCGCCGTGCTGCAGCTATGATCTGCTCCGCAAAGCGATGGACAAGGCGGAAGAAATGGGAATCCGGGCATTTGCCGGACCTGTTTTCAGCAGTGATATGTTCTATTCGGACATCAGCAAAGAGGAAAATGAAGTACTGGCAAGGCAGGGCGTGCTTGCAATTGAAATGGAAAGCGCGGCGCTCTATCTGAACGCCGCGCGGGCAGGCAAAAACGCGCTCTGTATCTGTACGATTTCCGACAGCCTGGTTACCGGAGAGATTACCAGTGCGGAAGAACGGCAGGAAGGTTTCACCAAAATGATGGAACTGGCCCTTTCAATCGCCTGACGGGCCGGATTTCTCCACTTCCCATGGAACGTACAGCTCTTCCCCCGGAATCATTTCGATTTTCCGGCCGGTAACACGGTTCAGGGCATCTGTTACGGAAGCCAGGTCCCGTGTGCGGACGGCGAGGGTAAATGTGATGGAGGAGGCAAACTCGGGATTTTCAATCCGGACGGGCAGGTTCCCGGCAGCGTGGCAGAGTGAGTCCCAGCAGGAATACGGAATGTCGCAGAGCATCCGGGAAGTCAGCTCCATCCTGGCGATTCCGGCTGCGTTCAGGGCTGTTTTACAGCCCTGCGTATAGGCACGGACAAGGCCGCCGGTCCCCAGCAGGACACCGCCGAAATACCGGACGACAACCACACAGCAATTTACCACATGCGAAGATTTCATCACTTCGACAATCGGGAGCCCGGCGGTACCGCCGGGCTCTCCGTCGTCACTGTACCGCATAATCCCGGCGTTTTCACCGATGATATACGCATAGCAGTGGTGTGTTGCCCCGTGGTGCTGATCGCGGACGGACTGCAGGAAGGACAGGGCTTCGCTTTCTGTCGCACAGGGACATGCATAGCCGATGAACCGGCTTTTTTCGATTGTGAATTCATCGGAGGCCGATGATTTTACGGTAATATACGAGTCTTTCATGCCAGCTTGATGCGGCAGAATCCCTTCTTGCCTTTTTTCAGGAGGATTCCGTCCTCTTTCAGCTGCGAGACGGAAATCTGCGCAGCCGGATCGGTCACCTTGCTGTCATCCAGGGAGACCGCGTTCTGCTCGATCTGTTTCCGGGCATCGCTCTGGCTCTTGCAGAGGCCGGAACGGACCAGCATTGTGGAAACACGGGCATCCTCGTTCAGCTCCGCTTCTGAAACCTCCAGGGTCGGGACATTCTCCATGGAAGCGCCGCCGCCGAAGAGAGAAGCGGATGCATCCGCGGCTTTCCGGGCTTCTTCTTCACCATGAACCAGCTTGGTGACTTCATAGGCCAGGACCTTCTTGGCCTCGTTGATTTCAGAATCCCGGAGAGCACCCAGGCGGCGCACTTCATCCATGGGCAGGAAGGTCAGCAGGGCAAGGCACTTTTCCACGTCCTTGTCATCCACGTTCCTCCAGTACTGGTAGAACTGATAGGGAGAGGTTTTGACCGGATCCAGCCAGAGTGCGCCGGCTTCCGTTTTGCCCATTTTCCGGCCGTCATGGGTCAGGAGCAGCTGGAAGGTGCAGGCAAAAGCCTTTTCGCCCTCCTTTTTCCGGACCAGGTCCGCACCGCCGAGCATGTTGCTCCACTGGTCGTTGCCGCCCATTTCCAGCCGGCAGCCAAAGCGGTGGAACAGTTCGAGGAAGTCATAGCTCTGCATCAGCATGTAGGTGAATTCCAGGAAGCTGAGGCCGTTCTCAGTTGCCATACGGGCTTTGTAGCAGTCTGCGGTGAGCATTTTGTTGACGGAGAACTGGGAGCCGATATCCCGCATAAACTCAATAAAGTTCAGGTGGCGCAGCCAGTCCCCGTTATTTACGATGACGGCTTTCCCGTCACTGAAATCAAGGAAGCGGGACATCTGCTTCTTGATGCATTCAACGTTGTGGTCGATTGCTTCGGTGGTCAGCATTTTCCGCATATCGGTTTTGCCGGACGGATCGCCGATCATGGCGGTTCCGCCGCCCATCAGGGCGATGGGCTTATGGCCGGCCCGCTGCATATGCGCCATCGCCATAATCGGGATATAATGGCCGATATGGAGGCTGTCGGCAGTCGGGTCAAAGCCGACATAGAAAACGGTCGGATTCTTCAGCTGCTCGTACAGTTCATCCTCAAATGTAACCTGCGCGATAAAGCCGCGCTCTTTCAGAATGTCGAGAATGTGTTCCATGGGGATTCCTCCTTATCGTATTGCTTCGGCAATCAGGTCCTTCAGGATGCCCATGCCGGTTATGATCTGTTCTTCGGTACTGTTGGAGAAGTTCAGCCGAATGGTGTTTTCGTGGCCGCCGCCGACACAGAAATGCGTGCCGGGGACAAAGGCAACCTTTTTATCGATGGCTTTGGTCAGCATGTCAAGCGCGCTGATGTTCTCCGGAAGTTCCGCCCAGATGAACAGGCCGCCTTCCGGCTTTGTATAGGAGACGCCGCCGGGGAATGCGGAAAGCTGGTCCAGCATCAGCTTCATCTTCTTTCCGTACTCGGCGCAGATGGAAGCGATATGGCCCGGCAGCAGACCGCGGCGAATGAACTGGTCCACAACCGCCTGGTTCAGGTTGGCTGTATGGACGTCAGTGGACTGCTTGCCGACCGTGCATTTCCGGATGATGGACGCATCGCCGGCCATGAAACCGACGCGCAGGCCGGGAGAAATGATCTTGCTGAAACTGCCGAGGAACATCACCCATCCATCTGTATCGGAACTCTTGATGGAAGGAAGCGGAGAGCCTGTATAGCGAAGATCACGGTACGGATCATCCTCCGCCACCACGACATGGTACTCATTGGCAAGCTCCGCAATACGCCTGCGGCGGTCTGCCGGAAGCGTCTTCCCGGTCGGGTTCTGGAATGTCGGAATCGTGTAGAGCATCTTGGGATGGTGCTGCCGGATTTTCGCTTCGAGATCATCCGGAAGCAGCCCGTCTCCATCGCTTTCCACCGGCACCAGGTTGGCCTGATAAAGCTTCATGCACTGGAGATTGCCCAGGAAGGAAGGATTTTCCACCAGAATCGTGTCACCGGGATCAATCATGGCCTTGCAGAGCAGGTCCATCGCCTGGGTGGAACCGGTAACCGGCAGGACGGCCGGGATTTCACACTTCAGCATATCCGCAGCATAAGCATGAAGGCTCTCCAGGAAAGGCGCGTATCCCTCCGTTGCCCCGTACTGCAGGATCGCTTTCCCGTTCTGTGCCAGGACATCGACGGCCAGCTCGGAAACCAGCCTGTCGGGAAGGGCATTGAGGGAAGGATTGCCGCCGGCAAACGAGATCATGCCGGGCTGCGCAATGATCTTGAAGATTTCCCGGATAGCGCTTCCGGATACATTGTCAAACCGGTGGGCAAAATGAACAGCGGACTGGTCCATGGAAAAGCCTCCTTCAAAAACAAAAAATCCGCAGTTCTCCGGAAGGCGAAGAACCGCGGTACCACTTCCATTTGACATTGCGGACAACCATGCAATGTCCTCATCTGAACGCTGTAACCGGCGCACCGGATCCATCCTACTTGCCGCAGCTTTCAGACGATAACTCCGGGATGTACATTTCCCCGCCGGACGCTTCCTTCCACCTGCCGGAAGCTCTCTGAAGACCGTTTCCGGGGAACATCTTCCCATCATCGTATTGGCCATATTATGACCGACGGAAGGCAAAATGTCAAGTGCCCGCGGCATGGGCATTTTGGAAAAAGCTTGATTAAGCCCCCGAAATCCTGTATAATTTACTGGGTCTTTTTCAGGATACTGCAGCCCGGCTATTTCCTCGGGATGTGCAAGGAGGCGTATTCAATGGAATGCAAAATCAAGAATGATTACGGCACAATCTATATTGCGGAAGACGTCATGCTGAAGGTTGTCGGCTATGCTGCCCTGGAATGCTACGGGATTGTGGCAATGTCCGGTAAGCGGGCAACAGACGGGATTTCTGAATGGCTGGGACGGGAAAACCTGTCCAAGGGCGTCCAGATCCGGAATGTCGGCGATATGCTTGATGTGGATCTTTTTATCATTGTCGAATACGGAATTTCCATTTCCGAAGTTTGCAAGACCATTGTCGAAACGGTTCGGTATAAACTGGAAAGCATGACCGGTGTCAAAGTCCGGAAGATCAGTATTTCGGTGGAAGGCATCCGGATCTGATCCTGTTTGAACTCACAAGTATTGTAATACGGAGGAAAATTTCTTGATTCAGTTTAAGACAATTGACGGCCTCCTGCTGCGCGATATGGTGATGGCCGGCACAGCACTGCTGGAAAAGAACCGTGAAGCGGTGGATGCCCTGAACGTTTTCCCTGTGCCGGACGGTGATACCGGTACAAATATGTCCCTGACCATGCAGTCTGCCACCCGGGAAGTGAACAGCAAGGAATTCCTCCGGGCGGATGAGGCGGCAAACGCCCTGGCCAAGGGAGCGCTGAAAGGCGCACGCGGCAACTCGGGTGTAATCACAAGCCAGCTGCTGCGCGGTTTTGCAAAAGCGGTGAGCGGAATTGAAAAGATTACTCCGGTTCAGTTTGCCGAGGCGCTGGGGAAAGGTGCCGAGATGGCCTATAAGGCCGTGATGAAGCCCAAGGAAGGCACAATCCTGACGGTTGCCCGCGTGGTTGCTGAGGATGCCATGAAACAGGCGGCCAACGATCCGGAAGATTACGACAAACTGTTCAATGTGATCCTGAAGAGCGGCGAGGCCATTCTGAAGAAAACACCTGATATGCTTCCGGCCCTGAAACAGGCCGGTGTTGTGGACTCCGGCGGACGCGGATTGCTGCTGATTTATCAGGGGTATGCTGCTGTACTCCGCGGCGAAGATATCAGCATGGCGGAAACCGGGATGGAAAATGACAGCATTGCGGATTCCGATGACTGCCATGACCTGAGTAAGGAACTTACGTATTCCTACTGTGTCAATTTCACGCTTTCCAGATTCCGGGAGGACTGTGACGAGCATGACCTGGACTCCTTCCGCCGCCGCCTGAACCGGATCGGCGACAATGTATCGGTCAGCGGTGACCTGACAAAAGCCGAGGTGCACGTCCATACGGACAATCCCGGTTCTGCGCTGGAATACGGTATTGAACTGGCGGAGATCTCCGAAATCCGGATTGACAACCTGGCGGAAATGAAACGGGCATATGATGCGGAAAACGGAACAGCACAGCCGGCTGAGGAAGCAGAACCGGCAGCGCCTGCTGAACCTGAAAAGAAATACGGATTTGTGGCGGTTTCCCTGGGCGCCGGTTTTTCCCAGTTCTTCCATGACCTGAGTGTGGACCAGATTGTGGAAGGCGGACAGACGATGAATCCGTCGGTGGATGACCTGCTGAATGCGGTCAATCAGGTGCCAGCCCAGTGTGTGTTTATCCTGCCGAACAACGGAAACGTGATTTTCGCAGCCAACCAGGCAGCCGAACTGAGCAAGAAGGATGTCCGCGTGATTCCGACAAAGAATGTCGCGATGGGCATTGCGGCAGCGATTGCGTTCCAGAATGACCTGGAACCGGACGAGAATGTGGCCCGGATGGATGAAGCCTCCCAGCATGTCAAAACCGGCATGGTGACTTACGCGATCCGGGACAGTGAGTATAATGGGATTGAAATCAAGCAGGGCGACATTATCGGTCTGCACAACGGCAAGATTGAATTTTCCGGTTCGTCCATCCAGGAAGTCGTGACTGAAATGATGAAAAACATTGTGACCGACGAGGATGAACTGATCACTGTCTACTATGGGGCAGATGTGAAGGAAGAGGACGCAAAGGATCTTGCAGACGCCATTGAGCAGGAATATGATTTCTGCGATGTGGAATGCCATAACGGAGGCCAGCCGCTGTACTACTATCTGATCTCCGTGGAGTAAAGCATGGAACTGACAGACCTGGAAGGCATCGGCCCGGTACGTGCTGAAGCATTACGCGCAGTGGGGATTCTCTCATTGCGCGATTTATTGTATACGCTTCCGGTCCGGTATGAAGATCACAGTACCGTTTATCCGTGTGCAACCCGGCAGGAAGGACCGGTTATGGTCCGCGGATCATTCCCGGAATCCCTGAAACTCAGTTATTTCCACGGCCTTTCCCACGTTACCGGTACGATTGCCGACACATCCGGGAAAATGCCGGTGTGCTGGTTCAATGAACCCTGGATGGCGAAAAATATCCGTCCGGGGGATGAAATTACGCTTTACGGGCGTGTGAATATCAAAAACAACCGGAGAATGCTGCAGAATCCCGTGATCGTGACGGAAACGGGATGGGCACCCATATACCGTGCGGTAAGGCAGATACCGGCAGCATCCTTCCGGAAACTGATCCGGATGGCACTGGACAGTGTGGATGACTGCTGTCCGGAAACACTGCCGGATGAATTCCGTCTGCGGTACCGGCTGTGTGAACTGAATTTTGCAATCCGTCAGGCGCATTTTCCATCGAATGAAGCGAACCTGAAAATAGCCCGCCGGAGGCTTGCCTTTGAGGGAATACTGGTATATCTGCTGTATGTGTCCATGAACGGAAGCCACCGGAAGCCGGCGGTTCCGCTGCAGACTCCAGACGATGCCCCCGAATCATACTGGAAGCTTCTTCCGTTTCCGCCCACTTCGGCCCAGAACCGGGTGCTCTGTGAGATTGCATCCGACCTGCGGAAGGATACGGCCATGGCACGGCTGGTTCAGGGGGATGTGGGCTGCGGAAAGACCGCAGTTGCCTTTGGCGCCATATACATGGCATGCAGGGCTGGAGTTCAGGCCTGTATGATGGCCCCGACTGAAATCCTGGCGGAGCAGCATTACCGGAATGCAAAAACAATCCTGGAGCCTGCCGGTATCACATGCCGGCTGCTGACCGGAAGCACAAAAGCAAAGGAACGCAAAGCAATCCTGGGCGAACTGGAAAGCGGAAGCTGCCAGGCGGTCTTTGGCACCCATGCACTGATCAGCAGGGATGTAAAATATCATCAGCTGGGGCTGGTGATTACGGATGAGCAGCATCGGTTCGGGGTGAACCAGCGGTCCGGACTGGAAGAAAAAGGAACCGGGGAAACCGGTACGGCACCGCATGTGCTGGTGATGTCCGCAACCCCGATCCCCCGGACATTGTCGCTGATCCTTTACGGGGATCTGGACCTTTCGATTATTGATGAGCTGCCGGCCGGAAGAACGGCTGTTCGGACACGGATGGTACCGGAAGAAAAGCGGGCAGCGATGTATGCGTTTCTTCGGCGCGAAGTTCTCAAGGGACGGCAGGCATATGTCGTCTGCCCGATGGTGGAGGACAGTGAGAAAACCGACGGTGTACGGAGCGCCAAGGCGGTCTATGAACAGCTGAAAAGCAACGAACTGCAGAACCTGAATATTGCCCTGACGTGGGGAGAACAAAGAACTGAGGATAAGGAAAAAGCCATACGCGGGTTTATGGACGGAAGCAGCCAGGTCCTGGTTTCCACCACCGTGATTGAGGTGGGGGTCAATAATCCGAACGCAACGGTCATGGTGATTGAAAACGCGGAAAGATTCGGCCTCAGCCAGCTGCATCAGCTGCGGGGGCGGGTTGGCCGCGGAACGGAGGAAAGCTGGTGTTTCCTGCTTTCAGATGCGACGGATAAGCTGCAGATCCTGTGCAGCACCAATGACGGGTTTGAAATTTCCAGGAAGGACCTTGAACTGCGTGGGCCCGGCGACCTGATCGGGACCCGGCAGTCCGGGGACGCAGCCGGACCGTTTGCCGGCGGCGATGCACGGTTGCTGGACGAAGTGGCGCAGACCGTGCGGGAGCTTCACCGTGATCCGTCCATGGCCGGAATCCTTGAACGGCTGGAAGCGTACGCGCAGGCTTATTTTGAAAAAGACGGTCATCAGATTGCAGTGAACTGAACCGGGAGGGACGGATATGCTGAACTGCTTTACCAACCGTGAACTCAGCTGGCTCGAATTCAACCATCGGGTGCTGATGAACGCAAGCAATCCGCTGGTTCCGCTGTGTGAACGGCTGAATTTCTTTTCAATTTTCCAGTCGAACCTGGATGAGTTCTTCATGGTACGGATCGGCAGCCTGCACGACCAGAAACTGCTGGATGACGGCAGCCGGGAGAATAAGACCGGAATGCGCCCATCCAGCCAGATTGAGGCGGCCCTGGCCAAAATCCGAAGTATCTGCCGGGAACGGGATGAAGTCTACAATGTACTGATGGACGACCTGGCATCCCAGGGAATCCGGACAGTCCGGTTTTCTGATATTTCCAATGAAGCGGAAGAGCAGCTGGGAAAGCTGTTCCATTCAGATGTTCTGCCTTATCTTTCACGGTTTATGATTACCCGGAAAGAAGATTTTCCGTTTCTGAAGAATCGGGAAATCTACGCAATTGCTGTCCTGAAATCACGGGATGGAGCCGTCCGTGTTGCCGTCATTCCATGCGCGGGGACGGTTCTGCCCAGGCTGATCCGGGTACCCGGTGAAGAAGGTCGGTTTATCCTGCTGGAGGAATTTATCCTGCACTATGTGCCTACGCTTTTTCCGGAAGAAAAGGTGATCGGGAAAAGCCTGGCCCGGATTACCCGGAACGCGGATATTGATGCGGATGCGGTATATGATGAAGACCTGAATTACCGGGATCATATGGCGGAAATCATCCGTATGCGGAAACGGCTCTGTCCTGTACGGATGGAACTCAGCCGCCAGATTGATACGGCCATTGTGGACCGCTTGCGGGAATACATGGGACTGAGCGCAAGCCAGGTGTTTGAATATGACACACCGCTGGAACTCTCGTTCCTGTATCAGTTCAGTGATATGCTGAGGGGAAGAGCTGATCTGTTTTACCCGCCGCGGTCATCCCGGAAGCTGGCGGTACCGGATGAAACGGATCCTTCCATGATCGGAATGATCAAACGGGGCGATGTGCTGATTCACTATCCCTATGACAGCTTCAACACCTTTCTGCGGCTGCTGCGCGAAGCGGCCGTGAATCCGTGCGTCACCGCCATTCGGATGACGCTGTACCGCGTAGCCCGGAACAGCAAGGTTGCCGAGGTGCTGGAGGAAGCGGCGGAAAACGGGAAGCAGGTTGAAGTTTTTGTTGAACTGAAAGCCCGGTTTGATGAGGAAAACAATATTGAATGGAGCCGCCGCCTGGAAAGCGCCGGCTGCCGGGTGATATACGGGATTGAGCATATCAAGGTTCACAGCAAGCTCTGCCTGATCAGCCTCCGGAACGATGACGGCGGGGAAGAATATATAACCCAGATCGGAACGGGTAATTACAATGAAAACACCAGCCGGATCTATACGGATCTGTGCCTGATGACATACAACCAGCAGATCGGCTGGGACGGACGGATGGTTTTTGACGCCCTGACCCAGGGAGAGACCATCCGCCATGCAGAAACGCTGCTGGTATCCCCGAACGATATGCAGGTTCCCCTGATGAAACTGATTGACGAACAGATCCGGAAAGGCCGGAACGGCAGGATCCGGCTGAAACTGAACAGCCTGACCGATAAGGAACTGATGGACAAGCTGATTGAAGCCAGCCAGGCCGGCGTCAGCATTCGGATGGTGATCCGCGGAATCAGCTGCCTGCTGCCGGGTATACCCGGAATGACAGAAAATATACAGATCATCAGCATTGTAGGCCGTTATCTGGAGCATTCCCGGATTTACCTGTTCGGAGAAGGGGAAGAGACAAAAGCGTTTATATCCAGTGCGGACTGGATGACGCGGAATATGAGCCGGCGGGTGGAAATCGCCTGCCCTGTGCTGCACAGGCCGCATATTGAAATGCTGAGCCGGATTATGGAAACCTGCCTGAGTGATACAGAACAGTCATGGGAGCTGGAAAGTACAGGAGCTTACCGGAAGAGGAACGATCCGGGAAAGCCGTACTGTGACGCACAGGATGCTTTTCATGATCCGTCCTTCACGCCCTGTCTTCCATAAATTCCAGCAGGATGCTGTTCTGAATATCCATCCCGCGCCGCGTCAGGCGCCAGCTGTCATCTTTCAGGACCAGGAGGTTTTGGGATGCAAGGCGCCCGAGTATATCTCCGTAGAAGGCTTCCGGTGGTGCACCATGCAGTTCCCGGAAACGCTTCCGGTTCATACCGGCCGTCATGCGCAGGGACAGCATTACGGTTTCAAAACGGGCTTCCGCAAGGGAGATTGACTCTTCGGGAGCGGGAGAAGCCGGAGAATGGATCAGCCGGTAATACTCAGGAAAGGTATCCGGATTCGTCGTTCGGATACTGAACACATCCTTTGGCAGAACGGCCGGGCGCAGCATCGAAGCGGCGGCCAGCCCGAGCCCCAGGTACGGAACCTGGTCCCAGTAACCGATATTATGCCGGCATGCAAATCCGGGCCGGGAAAAATTGGAGATCTCATACTGCTCAAAACCGTTTTCGGCCAGAAGACGGATACAAAGGTCATACATATCCCGCTCCAGATCCGGATCCGGCAGTTCCAGGATGCCGGAATCCAGCTGTGCAGACAGGGGCGTTCCTTCCTCCGGAATCAGGCCGTATGCGCTGATGTGATCCGGATGAAGGGATAAAGCAAAGCGAACGGTCTCCTCCCAGTCTGCAATGGTCTGGCCTGGAATTCCGAACATCAGGTCAAGACTGATGTTTTCCAGACCGGCATCCCGGGCTGCTTTTACCGATGCAGCCACATCCCCGGAGCGGTGAATCCGCCCAAGCGTCTGCAGAATGGAATCCTGGAATGCCTGCATTCCAAAGGAAATGCGGTTGATGCCATGGGAGACGGCTGCGTCCAGCCAGGCAGGGGTTACGGTGCCCGGATTGGCTTCCACACTGAATTCATCAACCCGGGAAAGATCCAGTATTGTCTTCAGTTCTGAAAGAAATGAACAAAGCATACCGGCCGGAACCAGGGAGGGGGTCCCTCCGCCGATATAAACGGTTTCGATCGGTTCACTTATTTCGTGCTGCCGGAGCTGTGCTTCCGTGAGAAGCGCAAGGAGGTAACGCTCCATTTCCGGCCGGCTGCAGCCGGAAAACGAAGCGAACGAACAGTATGTGCACTTCCGGACACAGAAGGGGATGTGAATGTACAGTTCCATAACTGCTCCTTCATCAGGGCCGGGGAAGAAAGATCCGGATACAGGTTGATGACATCCCGCGAAGCGGAAAGCGCATACCGGACCGTATAACCGGTACCGCCTTCAAACTCTCTGAGATAACAGATACAGATTGAAGAATGCCGGACCATGAACCGGTTCCGGACATGCATGCATCCCTTGAAATAGGAAGGAGCCAGGACCAGTTCATCGTCGGCGGAATTCCGGATCCGCTCATACCTGCGCCGGTCGGAAACGGACCAGTGCGAGGACTGGTCTGCACATGGAATGGCCAGAAACAGACCGATATCCGGATGATCCGTGCGGAAGGCAAGCACTTCTTCCGCAGCCAGCGTGTCAAAACCCAGAGCTCCGCCGCAGATAAACCAGCGGGCTCCCTGCTCATAGCACCGGTGAATGGCGGATTTCAGGCGCTGCCGGATTTCCGGCACAGATTCCCGGTCAATCTGGCGGTGGCCGGTAAAACATACCGTATTCTGTTCAACCCGCGCGGTTTCGCATCGTGGAATTCTCATATCAGTCCATTTTCAGCACGGCAAGGAAAGCTTCGCTGGGGACCTGGACGGTACCGAACTGCCGCATCCGCTTTTTGCCTTCCTTCTGCTTTTCCAACAGCTTCTTTTTCCGGGTAATATCACCGCCGTAGCACTTGGCCAGAACGTCCTTCCGAACGGCCTTGACGGTTTCACGTGCGATGACTTTTCCGCCGATGGCGGCCTGGATCGGAATTTCAAACATCTGCCGCGGGATCACATCCTTCAGCTTTTCCGCGATTCCGCGGCCGCGGGCATAGGCCTTATCGCGGTGGACAATGATGGAGAACGCGTCGCAGATCTCGCCGTTCAGCAGGATATCCAGCTTGACCAGATCGCTTTCCCGATAATCCTTCAGTTCATAATCAAAGGAAGCATAACCGCGGCTGCGGCTTTTGACCTGATCAAAGAAGTCGAAAATGATCTCGTTCAGGGGCATGTCATAGTTGAGTTTGACCCGGCTTCCTTCATACTGCATATCCAGGAAGATGCCGCGCTTGTCCTGGCAGAGTTCCATCAGTGTTCCGACGGAATCCTGGGGGGTATAGATCGTGGCATGTACAAAAGGCTCTTCCATGCAGGCAATTTCTCCGACAGGCGGCAGGTTCGTCGGATTATCGATCATGAGCTCCGCGCCGTTGGTTTTAATCACACGGTAAATAACGCTGGGAGCTGTGGTGACCAGATCCAGGTCAAACTCACGCTCCAGCCGGGTAGTAATAATATCCATGTGAAGCAGGCCGAGGAAACCGCAGCGGAATCCGTAGCCGAGCGCGACGGAAGTCTCCGGTTCGAAGGAAAGGGAAGCATCATTCATGCGAAGCTTTTCCAGCGCATCCTTCAGCGCAGGATAGTCAGCCCCGTCGGCAGGGTAGATTCCACAGTATACCATTGGGGTTACATGCCGGTATCCGGGCAGGGGCGATTCGGCGGGCCGGGCGGCATCCGTGATGGTATCACCCACCCGGGTATCACGGACGTCCTTGATGGATGCGGATACGTAGCCGACATCGCCGGCCTGGAGGGCATCGCACGGGGTATATCCCGGGGTAAAGTGACCGACTTCCACGATGTCAAACTCGGTACCTGTGGACATCAGGCGCATTTTCATGCCGGGACGGATGGTGCCTTCCTTGATCCGGATGAAGCAGATCGCGCCGCGGTAATTGTCATAGAACGCGTCGAAAATCAGCGCCTGAAGCGGGGCGGACGGATCGCCTTCCGGTGCCGGAATATGATGGACAACCGCTTCCAGGACGTCTTTGATATTCTGACCTGTTTTGGCGGAAATACACGGGGCATAGCTGGCATCCAGCCCGATGACGTCCTCGATCTCCCGGCGGACTTCTTCCGGGCGTGCGGAAGGCAGGTCAATCTTGTTGATGACCGGTATGGTTTCCAGGTTGTGCTCCAGGGCCATGTACACATTGGCCAGTGTCTGGGCTTCAATACCCTGGGTTGCGTCCACGACCAGCAGGGCGCCTTCACATGCGGCCAGGGCACGGCTGACTTCGTATGTAAAGTCCACGTGCCCGGGGGTATCGATCAGATTCAGGATATATTCCTGCCCGTCTTCCGCCCGGTATTTCATATGAACGGCTTTGCTCTTAATGGTGATTCCGCGTTCACGTTCCAGTTCCATGCTGTCCAGGATCTGATCCACCATTTCGCGTTGCTCAAAAACGCCGGTTGTTTCCAGAATCCGGTCTGCCAGCGTGCTTTTTCCGTGATCGATATGCGCGACGATACAGAAATTGCGGATTTTCCGCATATCATCCGCCATGGGTGAATACCTCCGGTCTTACTTTGATTTGAAGCGAAGCTTATTTTCCGTTCCTTTCAGGAGACGCCCGATATTTGCATGATGGCGTGCCACGCAGATGATCGCAAGCAGCACAGACCAGATGATGACATACAGGCGGTATTCGCCCTGGTAAGTCAGGGAAACGAGCACTGAAAATGAAGTCAGAAGGAACATGCTGCCCAGGGAAATATACCGTGTAACGGCAATCAGCGCGATCGTCAGGACAAAGCAAATCAGCGCGGGAACCGGGAAACAGTAAAGCAGCACACCGCAGCTGGCTGCCACACCTTTTCCGCCCCTGAACCGGTAATAAACGGGCCAGTTATGCCCGATAATACAGAACAGGCCGGCTGCCAGGCAGGCCATATGGTCACCGGTCAGCAGCTGGGCAATGAGGCAGGAAAGCACGGATTTCAGGGAATCCCCGGCGAATGTGATCAGGCCGAATTTCCAGCCCATGGTCCGCTGGACATTGCTGGCTCCGGTATTTCCGCTGCCGACCTTCCGGAGATCGGGACCGCCGGCAAACCGGGCGACAATCAGCCCGAATGAAATGGAGCCAAGCAGATAGGCAATTACACAGGAAAGCAGGACGAGCCATGGCTTTTCGGTAAAAACAGCAGGAATCATATACTCATTTTTTCCTTTCGCGCAGGATAAACCGGATGGGTGTACCGGTAAAATCGAATGTTTTCCGGAAATAGTTTTCCAGATAGCGTTCATATGAGAATACCATCAGGGTCTCATCATTCACGAACAGGACGAATGTCGGCGGCTGGGTATCGCACTGGGTGGCATAATAGATTTTCAGCCTGCGGGTTCCCTGAATCGGCGGCTGGAGATCGTTCATTGCGTCATTCAGGACGTCATTCAGTACGCCGGTGGTAATCCGGCGGCAGGATGTCTCATATACGGCCTTCACCGTCTGGAATACCGTGTTGACCCGCTGGCCGGATTTTGCTGAAATACAGAGAACCGGCGCATAGTCCATGAACTTGAGGGCGGAGAGGACTTCCTTCTGGTATTTTTCAAACGTACCGGTTTCCTTCTCGATCAGGTCCCATTTGTTGACGATAATGATGACCCCTTTTCCTTCCTCATGGATGAGGCCGGCAATTTTCGTGTCCTGTTCCGTGACGCCGTCTTCGGCATTGATCATCAGAAGGGCGACATCACAGCGGCGGATCGCAGCGACGGAACGAAGCACGCTGAAATGCTCAAGCGATTCATCTTCCACAGACCGCTTTCTGCGCATACCGGCCGTGTCAATGATGTTGTAGGATGTGCCGTCCTCCGCAGTATAGGGCGTATCAATCGCATCCCGCGTGGTGCCCGGAATATCGGATACCATGGTCCTTTCCTGACCGAGGAGCCGGTTGGTCAGTGAGCTTTTTCCCACATTTGGCCGGCCGACGATTGCGACCTGAATCGGGGAGGATTCATCCGCTGCTTCGCCTGTATCTTCCGGGAACAGGCGGATGATCTCATCCAGCAGATCACCGAAACCCAGCATATTGACGCTGCTGATACCAATCGGGTCGCCGAGTCCCAGTTCATAGAACTCGTACATCTGGTCGTTCAGGCCCATATAGTCGATTTTGTTGACAACCAGCAGTACCGGCTTGCCGGTGCGGCGCAGCAGGTTGGCCACATCACGGTCGTCATCGGTCAGGCCGTCCCGTGCATCGGTAAAAAAGCAGATAACATCCGCCAGATCCATGGCGACCTGTGCCTGGGCACGCATCTGGCTGAGCAGTTCATCATCGCTTTTCGGATCAATACCGCCGGTATCGATCAGCGTGAAGGAATGGCCGAGCCACTCCACATCGGCATGAACCCGGTCACGTGTTACGCCGGGCGTATCCTCCACGATACTGATCCGCCTTCCGGCCATTTTATTGAAAAAGGTAGACTTGCCGACGTTGGGCCGTCCGACAATTGCGACAAGCGGCTTGCTCATGATTCAACCTCCGGTCCGCGAAGCGCGCGGATAAAAGCATCTCCTGTATTGGCAACAACGGTAATGGGTTTTCCGACGAGCTGCCGGACTTCCTCCAGTGTCATATCATCGAGGAACCGGTCTGTCTGCTCCCGCAGCATGGTTCCTGAAATCAGGACGCGGTCAAATGTGTGGGATTTCAGGGCATCCACGAGATCCCGGCCGACGATCAGGCCGGTTACCGTGATGGATTCCCCGAAGAAACGGTTGGGAACGGCAATAACCTCCACGCTGGTGCCGGGCGGTGCGTATCGTTCGGCCAGGTCACGGATAAACGGCTGAGCTGAAACACCGGTCGGGATGATCAGCCGTTCACCGTGAACAGGCTGATCCGCCGAAGCGGCAGAATCAGCGATTTCCTCATCTGCAGCGGATTCACATTCCTTTTCCAGAAGGCGCAGCATTCCGACACCGTTTTCAATCTGCGGATAATCCTCATAGTCATTGTCTTCCGGAAGCGGCTTCCCGGCGATGCAGTAGAACTCATCGGAAGGGAATACGAACCGGGTGCCGAAGTCCCGGAGGTACTGCTCCTGGAAGGACTCACAGAGGCGGATGACTTCTTCTGCCTTTTCCGGGGTAACGCACTGCATGGGGGTCAGGCCTTCCCGGTGACTGGTCATACCGATCGGTACAATCGCAAGCGAGCAGGCAGCCGGGAAGAGGGAAGCAGTATCCTCAATGGTCCGGGCCAGGATATCGCCGTCATTGATACCCGGGCAGAGGACAACCTGTCCGTGAAACTGAATACCATGATCGCGCAGCAGGCGGAGCCGTTCCATCAGGTTACCGGCATGCGGGTTGCGGAGCAGGCGGATCCGGGTTTCCGGATCCGTAGCGTGAATGGAGATAAAGAGAGGGGAAGCCTTTCGCTCAAGAATCCGGACGAACTCCCTGTCATCCACATTGGTCAGGGTGACATAATTTCCCATCATCATGGAGAGACGCCAGTCATCATCCTTGACATACAGCGTATTCCGCATTCCTTTCGGCATCTGGTCAATAAAGCAGAACAGGCAGTGATTACGGCAGCTGCGCGGCTTCAGCGCGACCGTCTCATCCAGGCAGAGTCCGAGCGGTTCCCAGGGGGATTTATAGATGAATACTTGGCGTGGATTTCCCTCAGGGTCAATCAGGTCCAGTGTCAGCCGGGAAGCAGAGGTAAGTGCCTGGTAATCAATCTCGTCGATGATCTTTTCACCGTTGACGGATTCCAGCTTTTCGCCTGCCCTGACACCGGCTTTATCAGCCGGTGAACGGCTGGTCACCGACAGGATTGGTATTGCCAAGAAACTCCCTCCCATTTCCATAACATTCCACAATATATTATGCTGAATCACGCGTTTATTGTCAAGAATGGCACCGGGATGCGATGTTGTAATTTTACGGGGTTAATGATATGATGTATCCATTATCCGGAAGCCGGATAATGGATTTTATGCAGGGTTGAAAGGTGCGGGCAGATGGCACAGGCAGCAGGGGATCTCGGAATCGATCTGGGTACTTCCAACGTCGTGATTTACATGAAAGGACGCGGTGTGATTTTCCGTGAGCCTTCTGTTGTGGCGGTGGACAGGGAGACCAACAATATTATTGCTTTCGGTACGGAAGCTTACCGGATGATCGGAAGGGCGCCTTCCAATGTCAGCATCATCCGGCCGCTGGCCCAGGGTGAAATGATTGACTTTGATCTGACGAATTCCATGCTGCGCTACTATATCACCAATATTACGGGGAAACGTTTCCTTGCCCGTCCGCGCGCTGTGATGGCGGTTCCGTCCGGGGTCAAGGAGATGGAGAAAAAGGCACTGGTATCCGCTATGTTTGATGCCGGGCTTCGGAGGACCCAGCTCCTGGACCGGACGATTGCCGCGGCGCTCGGAGCCCAGCTGAATTTCCTGGGTTCATACGGCAGCCTGGTTGCTGATATGAGCGCGGGAGGCACGGATCTTGCGGTTCTCTGCAACAGTGCGGTGACTGTGATGAGCTCTGTTCCTGTCGGCGGGGATCATTTTGATGATTCGGTAATCCGGTATCTCCGGAAGAAGCATAACCTGCTGATCGGCGAAAGAACAGCGGAACAGGTGAAGATGACTCTCGGCGGTGCTGTCAGGCGCAATCCGAAGGTTGTGATGGATGTGACCGGCCGGAACCTGATTTCCGGCCTTCCGAAAACCCTTGCCATCGATTCGGACGAGATTTATGAAGCGCTTGTGGACAACGTCAATGAACTGATTGAGGGGGTCCAGGTGGTCATCGAACGGACGCCGCCCCAGCTGGTTTCCGATATCTTTGAAGGCGGACTGACGCTCACCGGCGGCGCTTCCGGACTGTACGGTCTGGCAGAACGAATCAGTGACGTGCTGAAAATCCCATGCCATGTGGCGCAGGACGCAAAGGACTGTGTGGTGCTCGGATGCGCCAAGGTGCTGATGAATCCCGCGGGAATGCGCCATCTGCTGGAACGGGGATAAATACCGTAACAGATCTCTGGAAGAGGTTCCGAATCCAAAGAATTCGACTCCCGGAAGCGTTGATTTCCTTCACTTCCGTTTTTTTGTTTACCAAAATCCCACGCTATAGGCGTTGAGTTCGGTTAAGCTTATAGCTATGTGGATTATAAAGAAACTCCTTTTTACTACTTACTATAGTATGGACATACCTTTGTCAAACGGAAAAAACAATGATTTGGAGGGAAAGCCGTGGTTGAGTATGAACGTGAAAAACTCTACAAAGAAGTCTGGGATGAACCAGTTTCGACTGTTGCAAAACGATACGGCGTTTCAGATGTTGCCATTCATAAAATCTGCAAGTTAATGGATATCCCTGTTCCGCCCAGAGGATACTGGGCAAAGAAACGCGCTGGACAGAAAGTAAAAAAGGAACCACTTCCCAAAACGGATAAAAGAACAACTGTAACCAGGTATATTTCTATTGAGAGGAAGGCACCGGCTCCGGAACCGGAATTGATGGATATCCTGTCTGAGGAGGAATATCAGAAGTTGTATTCTGTGGCGGAATCAATTGAGATGCTGCCGGAAGGAAGCAGATATCACAAGACTATTGCAGCATACAAAGCATCAATTGATACCTGGAAGAAAGAATATGGGAAATATGATTATCATCTGGCCAAACACAGAGAGCATCCTGCTCCGGAACTGACGAACACCGTTTCCGATCAGACCCGCCCAAGGGTTTTTTGTATCCTTAATTCACTGGTTAAAAGCACCGCTGAACTGGGGTGCGGCATCACAGAAAAACTGTATATGATTGTCCGCGGTGAAACGGTACCTGTTACTTTCAGCGAAGCAAAGGACAAAAATGATCATGTTTTGACAAAGCAGGAAGAGCGGGAACTGGCAGAATATGAAAGAAAAAGCAAAACATATTCATGGGCGCACAAACCAAATATCCGAAAGTATGATCACGTTTACAACGGAAAATTGACAATGAAAATCAATGATCATTATGTTTTCAGAGATTCAGAATCACGCCAAATAGAAGACAGATTGACAGAAATTCTCTTTGCCCTGTATAAAGCATCGGAGGATGTACGTCTGGAAAGATTACGCCAGGAGGAAGAAGCGAGAAAGGCGGAGGAAGAAAGACAGAGGAAAGAACGCCGCCTGGAGCTGTATAACGCAGAGGTTGATATCACAAACAGCCTTGTCAATGAGGCAAATGACTATGAGATCGCCTGCAGAATCAGACGGTACGTAGAACGTGTTCGCTCCTTAGCTGACTCTTCTGATCAGAAAACCCAGAAATGGATTGATTGGGCAACAGAAAAAGCAGACTGGTTTGATCCGTCCGTTGCTCGCGAAGATCCAGCACTCGGAATACGCAATCATGGATTGCCGCCTGAGAGAAAGAAACTGGAGCATCTGTGGTCAATCTTTTGGCTCAGGTAAAGGCCTTGTTGAAAATGCCCTACAGGTTTTCTCCATAGGGCATATCGCCAACAGTTGCAATCAGATGGAAGCGGCAGGAGGGGAGCGTGAAAGCGTTTGAAATCAGACTTTGGTCTGAATTTACTCCGTGACCTGCATCGATCTGCACATTTCCATTTTCCGAAAGGCTTGTGCAGCAAGGCATTCTGACGAAGAAGGGAACCTCCCTGTGGCGCGGAACGACGATCCGGGCGATCATCGAGAATCCGATCTACAAGGGCATACGGAGATTCGGCGATGAGCGCTCCGAGCCGTTTGAGGAACTGCGGATTGTCGATGACGTGACTTTCGAGAAGTGCATCCAACTGGTGAAAGGCCGAGCTTGCACTCCGGCTCACGCTCCGGACGGGGTAGTTCATACAGATAGCCGCAGCCTGCTCAGCGGATTGCTCTACTGCGCGGACTGCGGTACCAGGCTTTATTTCAGCCATAACACAACGACGAAGAAATTGGCGGACGGAACCAAGCGAAAATACGAAAGGGATATGTACCGGTGCTACCGGAAACTGTCCTCCCGGAAAACCTGCAGAGGCCCCAGCGCCTACAACGCTGAAAGGCTCAATGACGCTGTTGATACCGAGATCCGGAAGCATCTGGCCAGGCTCGGCAGCATCAGCGAGGAAGATCTCCTGAAAGCGGCCTGCAGCCAGAATGCTGATCTGTACGAGGTCGCTTATAGGCAGGCCGAGGAGGAGTTCCAGAAAGCTTCCCGGCAGGTAGCGGCTCTGGAAGAGGAAACGGTCAAGGCGCTCACCGGGGAAAGCCAGCTGGATCTGAGCGTCGTAAACGGAATGCTCCTGAAGCACCGGGCCAAGCTGGAAGAGTGCCAGCGGGCCATGGAGGAAGCCAAGGCAAAGAAGGAAGCGGAAGCGGAAAACAACAAGGCCGCTCAGGCGCAGGTGAAAGAAATGCTGACCTGGGTTGAACGGTACGACAAGGCCAGTGGAAGCCAAGCATATGATCATCGCTGCGCTGGTCGACAGAATCGAGATCGGCGAGAATTACGAAGTCCACATTCAATTCAAGGTTTCTGCGGAGCAGTTCATCCGGCAGACTGCCTGATCGGTCAGGAGAGATGCGGAGCGGGCTGCTCCTTTTTTTGTGGGCATAACCCCTCTGATATCCATATCCATCAGAGCAAATAATTCAAATTGTCAGCCTGTACTTGTGCTGAAAGAAATTGTATTCCTGCTTATATTCCTCATCAGAATTTTTGAGAGCACGCTGGTTTTCGTGTATGTTCATAGTGTTGCCTGCCGAATCAAGGACACATCCCGAAATATTTGAACAATGATCGGACACCCTTTCAAGATTCGACAGAAGATCTGACCACACAAATCCCGCCGCTACGGAACATTCGCCCCTTTGGAGTCGTAAAAAATGACGGGTTCGAAGATCTTCTTTCAGTGTATCAATGACTTCTTCCAAAGGCTCCGTTTTACGTGCAGCTTCAATATCTTCGTTTGAAAATGCAGAAAAAGACAGATTCAGTATTTCTGTTACCGCGGCACATATCGTTCTGTATTCGGCTACGGCATCTTCAGAAAACGCAACATTTTTGCTTGCGATTTCTTCTGCTGACTCCAGAATATTCACTGCATGATCTGCAATTCGTTCATAGTCTCCAATCAGTTTCAAATACTCTGTTGCTTTGACACTTTCCTCATCTCCCAGATGGCGGGAGGTCAGTTTCAAAAGATACGTGCTGATCAAGTCTTCAAGATGATCCGTGTTATCTTCTGCTTCATGGATACGATCTGCAATTACTTTATCATAATTCAGAACGCATGCAGTGCTATCCCGGAATGCCTGGATTGACAATTCTGCCATGTTACCGAGTACCTGCCTGCATTGATTTAAAGCAAGGGCAGGGCTTCCAAGTAAACGCTCATCCAGTTCCTGAATCTTCTCCGTTGTCTTGGCATCAGGAAGAATCCTGCAGACCATATGCTCAAGAACCTGGCTGAACGGAAGCATCAGTAAGGTGCAAAGAATGTTAAATACCGAATGGAAAACCGCGATCCCTATCAGACTGGCAGCCTGTGCAAGAAATACCGGAGCAAAAATTGTTTTTACCAGCCAGAAAACCGTCAGCCATACGGCGGCTCCCATGAAGTTGAAAGCAAAATGAACAAGCGCGGCTCTTTTTGCGTTTCTGGTTGTACCGATTGAAGAAAGTATTGCCGTTATGTAGGTACCGATATTCTGTCCCATAATGATCGGGATGGCCGCACCGTAAGAAACTGCTCCTGTGGAAGCCAGGGCCTGCAGAATACCGACGGAAGCAGAACTCGACTGAATGATCGCTGTAAGGACCGCACCGGCAAGAACGCCTAAAATGGGGTTGGTGAAAGTCAAAAACAGCTGTTGGAATTCCGGTACATTCCGCAGCCCCGAGACGGCGCCGGACATCGTTTCCATTCCAAACATAAGGGTAGCAAATCCAAGCAGGATCATCCCTGTGTCTTTACGCTTACTGTTTTTTGACATCATATAGAATACAATGCCGACTAACGCGAGAATCGGGGTAAAAGAAGATGGTTTGAAAAGGCGTACAAAGAAACTGCTGCTTTCTATTCCGGCAAGACTTAAAATCCATGCGGTTACCGTCGTACCGATATTTGCCCCCATGATCACATTGATGGATTGCCTCAGCGTCATGAGCCCAGAATTGACAAATCCAACTACCATCACAGTAGTTGCAGACGAACTCTGGATAATGGCGGTTACACCAAGTCCCGTCATGAGTCCGGCAAACTTATTCGCTGTAATACGCTCTAAAAGCGTTTTCAGTTTATTGCCAGCGCGTCGTTCAAGTGCCTGACCCATCAAAGTCATACCGAACAGGAACAGACATAAGCCGCCAATCAGGTTCAACGCATTAAATAAATCCATAATCATTCTCCACTCTGTTTCTTGTTACAGATCCAGAATAGAGATTCAATGTCAAAATCATTATCTCGCCTTAGTAAAATTCGTGTAAAGCGAAGGCTAAAAAAACGCAGGGGCCTGGTAACCCCTGCAAGATTCTCTGCACTATATCAACTGCTGTTCGTTAATCATCAACTTGAATTGAAGCCCAAGCTTTTCAGCTGCTTTCCTGCATAAAATCATACGCTGCATGAATATTTCAAAATAGTCCATCACAGAACCATAACGGGTATCAACGGAAAGCTTCAGTTTGATGATTGTATGTGCTTCATTGATTTTAAGCTCTGCTTTTTTGACTGAATAATTCACACGATCATGAATATCGAAAGTCGATATGTCCTGATTTCGTACACGGTTTCGCCGCACATCGCTTTTGTCAGCAAGTATTAAAGCAGCTGCAAGCGGACTGACCGGAGTGCCTGTTCCTTCATCATGATTCCCGATTGCAGTAACAATCAATCCTACTTCCTCAGGAGGGAAGTCAAGATGATCCAGTATTCGGAAGGCAATAATGGCTCCGGATTGACTGTGTTCTTCACGATTGACGAGATTCCCGATATCATGAAGATAGCCCGCTATTTTTGCAAGCTCAACAAGCCGTTTGTCGTAACCGAGAGTCTGCAAAATATAGCCTGCTTTTTCTGCCACTATCGTTACATGCGCAAAACTGTGCTCAGTATATCCCAGGGCAGAAAGTGACATATCTGCCTGGCGGATATAAGTATTGATTTCTTCATTATCTCTTATTTCCTGATACGTCACAGCTTAATCTCCTCTGGATGGTTCGGTATCGTAACGATAAACTCTGACCCTTCCCCAACTGCGCTTTTCACTTCAATTCCTCCGTTATGAATCATAACCGCGTGTTTAACGATAGACAGGCCAAGACCTGTTCCGCCAACCTCTTTGCTGCGGCTCTTATCCACACGATAAAAACGCTCAAAAATACGTTTCTGATCCGCTTCAGGAATGCCTATTCCTGTATCTTTTACCGACAGTACGGTGCTATGCTCTTTTTGCGCAACCGTAACAATTACATTGCCTCCGGTATGGTTATACTTGATCGCATTATCACAAAGGTTATACACAATGCTGTACAGCAACTGTGGGATTGCTTTTACGGTCGCACTTTCTCCACCAATATCAATCGTAATATCCATCTCAGAAGCAGCAGCCTCCAGAGAATCGACAGCATTTTCTGCAATACGATACAGATCGCAGTCCTCCCACTTCATATCAACATCGCCACTGTCCAGCTTTGTCAGATCAATAATATCTTCGATCAGTTTCGTCATCCGCAGCGATTCTGCGTGAATCTTTTCGGCAAACGGCTTGATATCCTCCTCTTTTACCAACCCGGTTTCAATAAGCTCCGCATAGCCAGATATGGCATGGAGCGGTGTTTTCAGCTCATGTGACACGTTTGCACTGAACTCCTGCCGAATCCGGGCCGCTTTTTCGATCTCTTCCTGATCCTGTCTTAACTGTGCCTGCTGCACTGAAATATGGTGAAGCAGCGGCTCAATTTCTTTATAAGCTTCCTGCCCATAGTACTGGTTTGGATGTTCCAGATCGATTTCATTAATGGGCTTGACGATCTTTTTGGCGATCCGGGACGCCAGAATAAATGAAAGGATCAATGCGGCAAGGATGACAAAACATATCGGTTGAGCAAAGCCGAGGAGAAGGCTCCATACAGAAAGCTGAGCGATTGACATACGGAAAACCGACCCGTCAGGAAGTCTTTTAGCAGCATAGTACTGCTGATCTGCCAGGGTATAGGAATGTCTGGTAGATTCTCCGAATCCCTCCTTCAGGGCCTGCTGGATCTCCGGTCGTTCCAGATGATTCTGCATCGATGCTGTATCTGCTTCGTTATCAAACAGAACAGTTCCATCCGTGCTGACCCAGGTGATGCGATAGTTTTCTATGTTCAATTTGTCAAGATAGTCCATTCCGGACATGGCAACACCCTGTGCCGCCAATTCAGTCTGATTGCGCAGCAGATTTCTCTGTAAGGACGAAAAATAGTTGTATAGTGTTCCCATAATCAGCAACAGCGAGGCAAGGAAAACCGAGATGGCAACGATCCAGATTGCCTTAAATATCTTACTGCTCATTTTCTTCCTCCAACTTGTACCCAACCCCTCGAACGGTCCGGATATAGTCTCCCGCTTTCTCCAGCTTTGTCCTTAAAGTCCCGATATGAACATCCACTGTTCTTGTTTCACCTGCAAAACCAACGCCCCATACACTGGATAGTATATTGTCTCTTGTAAAGACTCTGCCGGGGCTTTCCATAAACAGCTTCAGAAGTTCATATTCCTTCAATGTGAGCAAAACCGCCTTCCCGTCAATGGTAACAGAGTGCCTGTTTTCATCGAGGACGATCATCCCATATGAAAGAATCACAGACTGTCTGTTGCCTGCCCTGCGAAGAACTGCTTTGATACGGGAAACCATTTCCATCATTCCAAACGGCTTAGCAAGATAATCATCCGCACCGGAATCGAGGCCGATCACTTTGTCATATTCACTGTCCTTTGCCGTAGCCATAATAACGGGAATATCTGTCGTTACAGGAGAGGAGCGCAGTTTACGGAGGATCGTTAGCCCATCTTCCCCGGGCAGCATCACATCCAGAATAATAAGTTCCGGCCTTTGCTCTTTCATGGCTGCCCAAAAGACAACATCGTTCTCAAAGCCTTGCGCATCGAATCCGGACACTTGCAGCGTGTAGACCATCAGATCCCGAATGGCGCTTTCATCTTCAACACAATAAATCATAGGAAAACCTCCTCTGTCACTCTTAAGCATAGTTTTATATTGTAAGTCCTGCAACCTCTGTATTGTAAAATCGGCGTAAAGTTATTTAGATCCTTTATCCTTTAGCCGTATATTTTTGCAGGACTATGCCTTTGTTAAAAAGATGATTATCCTTCTCACCGCTTTATGCTGTTTCTACAATTTATCTATGGCTGCTTGCAACCACGCCGTTCACACGTACGCAGGCGCTAAAGGCAGACCGATTGCGGGCAAAAAAGCCATACCGAATCCACCACAAAAGCTACTATACAATATGGTACTTTTGTGAGTGAGCACACTGTATACGCAACAGCCGTGTACCCCGGGGTACACTTTACCGGAAATGGACAAAAAGAAAGAAGCCCTTGATCTACAAGGGCTTCAGAGTGGTGGTGACAGTTGGACTCGAACCAACGACCCCATCGATGTGAACGATGTGCACTGGGCTACCGGTCAAGTTGTCAAACTGAAATGTGGACGTGAACACACCTGAAAAGCCTTTAAAATAAAGGCTTTTTCTATTTTCGGAGGTGTTCAATGAAAAGGTGTTCAGGGGTGTTCAGGGGGTGTTCACGGGCCAGGAGTGTAAAATACTCCCCATAGAATGGACAGATGAATTTAACCCGATCCCGGTTTGTGGACAGATAAAATAGCCGAAATCCTCAAAAATGGACAAGACTATTAACACAGAGTCCTCATACCTGGACAATGGAAATAGCACACTAACAAGAAAAGCAATGCAGAATGCTTGCTGGACAAAGGATGGAGGTGATATACCAAACGAAAGGAAGGATAGTTGACAATGGCTAGAGATTCAAAGTTTACAGAGGAAGAGATATCTATTGTAAAGAGTTCTAAGATTAGCCCCCTGTATTCATTTACGGTTTCATTATATACATTCTTCTTGTCAATACATACATCGCCATAAGTGATTGCTGCTTAAACCCAAAGATGACGAAAACCCGCAGAGCAGATTGTGATAAGCTCTGCGGGTTTTCACATGACACTCGAAGGGCAATTATTTACCCCGATTTATCCATACCGTTCATCTCAAAAAGGGAAGGGAACGGTACAGGATCATATGTATTCCCTTTGGCGACTCTCGGACAAGATTATATTCCGAGAAATATTTTGGTCTCTGAATGCGGAGACGCATCCTGTTTTTGATGAAGAATTTTTGTTCTAGAGGATGCCTTTATTTCCTGTGAGATTTTTCAATGCGGTTCGTGATTTCCTCCCCCGCCACGGCGTCGGCCAGGCCGATGCCGTACAGGTAGGCCGTGCATTTTCTGGCGTCCCGTTTATCCAGCAGTGTTTTAAAGGTATAGTCTTTTTCATCCCAGGGAAATTCATCCCGGAAATGAGCTTCCAGTTGTTCCGGGCTGTCCGAATAATTATCCCGGGTTTTCCGGAAGGATTCATCCAGGTAATACCCGCTATCCAGAACGATGATCAAATCCGGGCCCATCAGAAGGTTGGCGCTTATCATTTCCTCCCGCCTTGTGGCGGAAGTGCAGATAATCACGGTATCGCAGGCGTTAAGATGAATCATATCCTCCGTGTCATCCACTTTCGTTTTTCCGTTAACCAGCAGGAAATCCCCGATGTTCTTGTCGACGTTCCTTTTGCTTCCGCGGATTACGATTCCCAAGGGAGAGAAGCGCTCGCAGATTCCGATGCAGTTCGCTAGGTTCGTGCGGCCTGTCCCGATGAATCCCACGTTTTTCGGTTTTTTTCGCATCAGCTGTTCCATCGCGAAAACCGTCATCAGGGAACAGCGGTATCTCGTCAGCGCCAGATCCCTGTATTCGTGTTCACTTCCATCCCGCTCCCGAATATCAAGAATTTCCTCTGTTTTTCCGTTTACGTCATTTGTGTAGATTTTCTTCAGACTGCTGACGCCGTCGATCGTCAGCCCCCGAAGAAATCCCGTAGAAGCAGTCACGATGCCCGCCGCGTCCCGCTCGTCCACTTCCACATCTTTGATTGGACACATCTCCGTGTCGTATTTTCCCCCGAAGGCACGGATGTAATTTTCCCGCATCATCTTCAGTGAGTCAATAAAAAATCGATTCATAAGGCTGCCTCTCAAGAGTGTGAATCAGAATAAAAGGCCAACCGGACGGTCTTTCGATTCCGCTGAATCATTATACTTCTTTTCTCTGAAAAGGAAAGAAGGAAATATATTCCTCAGAGGTCAATTGCAAAAGGAAGTTTTGATTTGTCGACAGTTCTTTGAATTCAAAGTTAAGTGGTTTTTCAGATCCCGAGTTGTCGAACCGATGTTCCTAACCAGTATTCTGCCATCTTTCCCGAATCTCCTGCAATCAAAGTGAAACTTTATGGCTGAAACCCTGCGCGAACTGGTAGTCGCGCTGTCGCTGGACTCCAGCAATTTCTCGCGCAATATGCGCACCATCAACCAGCAGATCAAGGAAGCCGAGCCCACCTTCCGTCTGGCCGGGGCTGGCGTTGAAAACTATGAAAAGACCATCGCGGGCACGGAAGCCAAGCTGTCCATGCTGGGCAACAAGCTCACCCAGCAGCAGCGGGCTGGACGTCATGTTTTCATGACGGAAAGCCGCTGGCATTCTTCTGTTGATGAATGCCAGCGGCGAAAATTTTCTGAAAAAATCACCAGGATATGCTATCATTGGAACCGGGAACCATTGTTAGGCATAAACAGACAACCTTGACTTCCGGTTAAGGAGGAGCGCCATCATGAATGCGACAGGCACAATGCTGATAGATCTTGTTCTTCTGTTTTTCATTTATTCTCTTACGGGATGGTGTATTGAGGTTTGTCTAAAATATATCCAGTATCACCGTTTTATCAACCGTGGATTCCTTACAGGGCCGATCTGCCCTATCTATGGAACCGGGGCAGTACTGATCACCGTTGCGGTACACCTCTTGACTCCCTTTGAAGAAGCCTTTGGTACAACCTTTGTCATATCATTTCTATTGTGCGGTGGAGTAGAGTATTTTACAAGCTGGTATTTGGAGAAACGCTTTCATGCCCGTTGGTGGGATTATAGTCAAAAGCCCATGAATCTGCATGGTCGGGTATGGATAGGAAATTTGATTCTGTTTGGATTGGGTGGTGTTGCGATCGTCCATTTCTTTAATCCGGTACTTTTTACAATACTGGATAGGATTGCTCTGCTGACAAAAGAAATTGCAGTTGGAGTGCTGGCCGCGGTCTGTGCTTCGGACTATGCCATGACTCACTTTATCCTGAAACTGGTGAAAACGAGCGTTGAGTGTAGTCAGGCAGACAATACAGAGGAAATAAGTTTGGAGATCAGACGTACGCTCACAGATAAATCTGTTTTTTATCGCCGCTTTGCTGAAGCCTATCCAGACGTGATTTATAGGACTGACCGCATAAAGGCGCGGTTGGCTGAAATAAAAGCAGAGACAGAAATGCTTAAGAAGGAGGCAGAACAAAGAGCACAGGACCTGACGAAAAAGGTTGGGCAAATCGCTGAGCCAACAGCTTTGGTTAAAGCCAGTCTGATTGAGCGACAGGGAAATTTGATTGCATTGTTATACGATGAAAAAACGGCGAACGAGGAAGTAAAAGCTCTGAAAGCAACAATAGATGCGGATCTGGAAAGGCTGGAGAACAGACCCATTACTAAGATCGAGAATATTATAAGGAAATAGAAGCATCAATCAGTAACAATATTTGCATTATATAATTAATACGCTTTCTTTTATAGAAAAAGGGCTCACCATGTTTCCATGATGAGCCATGCGGTTGGTTTAGCTTGCTTGGGATGAGAGCCCATTATCCTTCAATCGCGATCAGCTTCTTTTCAGGAAGCTTTTTCTCGTTTTTCTTCGGGATGTTCAAGCTCAGCACACCATGCTCCAGCTTTGCGGTGATATCTTCCTCCGTAAGCGCATCGCCCACATAGAAGCTCCGCTGCAGCGTTCCGTCGTAACGCTCCTGACGTATGGTCTTGCCCTTCTTCGTCTTATCCTTCTCGACCTCTTTCGTGGCCGTGATGGTCAGATAACCATTCTCAAGACTCAACTGAATCTGATCCTTCTGGAAGCCGGGCAGGTCAATGTCCACTTCGTAATGGTCATCATGCTCATGCACATCGGTCTTCATCTCACGGGCAAAGTGCCTGCCGTAGAGCTGACGATCCATGTTCCGGAAAGACGGGAAATCAAACCAATCATCGAACAAATTCTCAGCAAAAATACTCGGCATCAACATAACTCTTACCTCCTTGGGTGTTGGGCCGCTATGGCAGCCACGCCATGTTGATTTTGAGCATTGGGACGGTGGTTTATTGGATCGCTGTTCCTTTGTTCAGCACATATTATAGTCATATTGTTAGCACTGTCAAGAGGTGAGTGCTAATTTTTTAATTTTTTTCTCTTTTCTATGTGGCAACCTTAGAGTGCCATCGTGCTACGACAAATGCCAGCTATTTCAGCTTTTTGATCGAGAATATCGCCAACGCGATGGAAAAGACGATCCCGGCTACAGCCAGCAGGGGCACTCCGTTGGGTAGAATCGGCTTGAAATCGGTGGTGCAAAGAATGCAGGATCCGATGAACAGTACCAAAGCCACCAGCGTCAGTACGGTGTACCGCAGGAAGTGGAAGATCCGGTTTAGGGGTTCCTCATAGCCGGACAACTCGAAGCGCACCTTCGTCTTTCCCTTCACCATACCCTCCAGAACTTCAGAAGCGAGGAGAGGGATTCTTGCTGCCTTTTTACCCGCCTTGACCAGTTCCTGCCCTTTCTCAAAAAGCTCACGCGGAATGTTCATATTCTGCCGCGCACGCTCCTTCAGCTTATCATAAAGCATATCGAATATGTTCAGGTCAGGGCAAAGCTGCTCAATGACGCCTTCCAGGGTGGTGAGGGAGCGGGCGAGCATGGTGAACCTGCCAGGCATAGAAACGTGGTTTTTGGCAGCCAAGCTCATCACTTCGTCGAACACCTCGATCGCATTGATGTCGCTGACGCTCTTCACATTCATATACTTCTGGATGAACATTTCTGCATCCCGGGTAAGCATAGTGCGGTCGGTTTTCTCCGAAGCAGCGCCCATACCCATGACCGCGTTGACCAAAGAGTCAGCATCCTGGATCAACAGCGCCTTGACCGCGTCTTGGATTAAATCGATATCCTTGTCCGTGACGTGCCCGATCATCCCGAAGTCGATCCAATAGGGCTTGCCATGGCTGACCAGGATGTTGCCCTGATGCGGATCGGCGTGGAATGTGCCTACGTCCAGCACCTGATGCAGGTAACTGTCCACAATCACGCGCCCGATCTCATCCAGATCGCAACCATCCGCAGTCAATTTTTCCGTGTTGGCGACAGAGCAGCCATCGATATAGGTCATGGTAAAGATGCGTTCGGTGGTCAGCTCATCGATGACGGTTGGGCAGGAGATCAGTTCTTCGTCATCAATGCACTTCTCCCTAAAAAGACGTGTGTTTTCTGCCTCCACGCGGAAATCAAGTTCAGCTTTGGTAACACGTTCAACCTCTCTGATCACCGATTTGAAGTCGATGACCTGTTCGTCGGAATCTTCCTCGACGATGTTCACCAGGTCAACAAGCTTGTTGAGAAGCACGAAGTCTTTTCGCATCATGTCGGCGATCAAAGGGCGCTGTATCTTGGTAACGACTCGGGTACCATCCTTGAGGACACCATAATGGACCTGTGCGATCGATGCGGATCCCAGTGGTTCATCCCGAAACTCAGAATAGATTTCGTCGATTTTTTTGCCGGTTTCCTGCTCGATGACGGCTTTGGCCACAGCCGGGTCCAGAGGCTTTACGCTATCACGCAGCTTTGCCAGTTCCCTGCAATACCCGACAGGCAGAAGATCAACCCGGCTGGACATGATCTGGCCGATCTTTACATAGGTTGGCCCAAGATCTTCCAGGGTCGTCCGAAGCTCCTGCGGTGTAAAACCGTTGGCGTAGAAATTATGCCTGGCAAAGATAGCGATCATTTCGGTGGAGCGGTGCTTCTCGCGCTTCTGAAACGCATTGATCTCACTTTCAAGGAGCCGCTTCAGTTCCGCACTCATTTCCTCCGTACTATGTTTGATCTGTTCTTTTTCAGTTTCAAGCTTGTCCACCATTTTTTGCGCTTTATCGTTCAGAGGCATCTTCCGCACTCTCCTTCCCGTTTTTGAACGGCCACACCCAAATGAGCCTAAGCGTGCTCACAAAAGCGGAAAACAGGAGCGCGCCACCGATGATCCTCATGAGTAAGGTCGGGGAATCCCACCAGGGATTCAAAAAGATCAATACACCCAAAGCCATAAGCACAATGGCAAATATGATCAGCATCCACCAACCCTTCCGATTGGAGCGGCGGGCAAACAACAGAGCATTCAACAGCGTAAACAGGCTATCTTGCACCAGCACGAATCCGAACAGCCAGCCCAAGGCTTTCAGAAGATCCTGATTGTAAATGAGTATGAAGACGCCGAGAATAGCGATGAATAATGCGCCGGTAAAAATGATGTAGTGAATCAAGGCTTTTTTGCTTACAATGAATTCAAGCATCTCCACGAGCGCAAAGATAATCATCCCATAGCCCACGGTCACAACGAGGGTATTCACATAGCTTTCGGGGCAGATCAGCATGACCACACCGAGAGCCATCATGAGAATTGCAGCCAGTATCGACTGCCGCTTGAGTTTATCCAATGATTGAAACAACATACAGCAGTGCTCCTTATTTAATCAGTTTATGAAGGATTCCTCCTCGTGTGTTGATCACTTTGGCAGCCATGCCATGTTAATTTAAGCATTGGAACAGTGCTTTATTGGATTTCTGTTCCTTTGTTCAACATATATTATCATAGCACTGCTACTAGGTGAGTGTTTATTATTTTTTGAAATTTTTTCCTATTAGGCATACGAAACTCGAAAGAAAAACTGCTCGTTAATTGCTTATGTTTCTGGTGAAAAAAACGGAAGTTGGCTAAAGCATCACGATGGATGTGAACGAAATGCTTCCAAGGGTACGCAGTTTTCAGGTGAACTGCGTACCCTTTTTGCGTACCCCTCTGACAAAAAAGTGCGTACTCCTGACTTCGAAAAGTGCGTACCCTTGAGGGGTACGCAAAAAAATCCGGTAAGCGTTGAACTTGAACGCCTACCGGATTCGTGGTGGTGACAGTTGGACTCGAACCAACGACCCCATCGATGTGAACGATGTGCTCTACCGACTGAGCCATGCCACCACGCTTTTGGTCTATACAAGCTACCACTTCGGACTACCGACTGAGCCATGCCACCACGTGTCGGTTTGAAGTTCCTACCAAGGTGTCCTACCGACTGAGCCATGCCACCACGCTTTTGGTCTATACAAGCTACCACTTCGGACTACCGACTGAGCCATGCCACCACGCTTTTGGTCTATACAAGCTACCACTTCGGACTACCGACTGAGCCATGCCACCACGTGTCGGTTTGAAGTTCCTACCAAGGTGTCCTACCGACTGAGCCATGCCACCGTGAAAGAGATTACCGTTTTGATGTTTTGACCAGTTGGTACTGAGTCCTTGGTATGTTTGCGCTAAGTTAATTCCTCATAATATGAACATCCACCGGCGTATCTGCGCCGGTGGATGTTTTGCTCTGTCAGTTCTTTCCGCCGCCGGCGGTATCGATTCCTGCGGCGCCGACCAGTCCGAGGCGTTCAGCAGCCTCTTCGCGCATTTTGTATTTCAGCACCTTGCCGGCTGCATTCATCGGGAATGTGTCCATGAATTCAATATACTGCGGAACCTTATGGCGGGCCATATGGCTCTTGATGTACTCGGTCATTTCCTCCGCGGTCAGGGAAGCGCCTTCCTTTTTGATGATGCACGCCATGACTGCCTCGCCGTATCGCGCGTCCGGAACACCGATTACCTGTACATCGGCAACTGCCGGATGTGTGTAGATGAATTCCTCGATTTCCTTCGGATAGATATTCTCACCGCCGCGGATGATCATATCCTTCAGACGGCCGGTGATGAGATAGGTGCCGTCCGGATTCCGACGAGCCAGGTCACCGGAATGAAGCCAGCCATCCGCGTCGATGGTCGCACTGGTGGCATCCGGCATTTTATAGTATCCCTTCATGATATTGTAGCCGCGGGAGCAGAATTCGCCGTCCTGTCCGTCCGGCAGTTCCTTTCCGGTCTCCGGATCAATCACCTTGCACTGGACGTGGGGGAATGCATATCCGACCGTTTCGGTACGGAGCTCCAGCGAATCAGTCCAGGCGGACATTGTGCTTCCGGGGGAAGACTCGGTCTGCCCGTATACGCTGACAATTCCGCGCATATTCATTTCATCCGGCCGGGCAGCACGCTTCATGAGTTCGGGCGGACATCCGGAACCGGCCATAATACCTGTCCGCATGTAGGAAAAATCCGTTTTCCGGTAATCCTCATGGTTGAACATGGCGATGAACATGGTCGGGACACCGTGGAAACAGGTAATCCGTTCCTGGTTGATACATGCCAGGGAGTTCTTGGCAGAGAAATAGGGAAGCGGACAGAGCGTAGTTCCGTGGGTCATGGAGGCGGTCATGGCGAGGACCATGCCGAAACAGTGGAACATGGGAACCTGGATCATCATGCGGTCTGCGGTGGAAAGGCCCATCCGGTCGCCGATACATTTGCCGTCATTGACGACGTTGTAATGGGTCAGCATGACGCCTTTGGGGAAGCCGGTGGTGCCGGAAGTATACTGCATATTGCATACATCATCCGGTTTCACGCGTTCAGCCATCGCTGCCAGTGTCTCATCGGTAACGGAATCAGCGCGGCGCATCGCCTCCTCAAAGGTGAGGCATCCGCTCTGGGTGAAACCGACGGTAATGACATTCCGGAGGAAGGGCAGCCGCTTGCAGTGCAGCGGTTCGCCGGGCTTCGATACCGCAATCTCAGGGCAGAGCTCATTGATAATTGCGCGGTAATTGCTGTCCAGCGCACTTTCAATCATGACCAGCGTATGTGTATCGCTCTGGCGGAGCAGGTAATCGGCCTCATGGATTTTATAGGCGGTATTGACGGTTACAAGTACGGCGCCGATTCGGGCGGATGCCCAGAAAGCGATATACCATGCGGGGACATTCGTGGCCCATACAGCCACCTTGGTGCCGGCTTTGACTCCCAGGGAAATCAGGGCTTTGGCAAAGCGGTTGACATCATCGCGGAATTCGGTATAGGTACGGATGTAATCCAGCGTTGTGTACTTGAATGCGTACTGATCCGGGAACTCTTCCGCCATGCGGTCCAGGACCTGCCCGAATGTCAGGTCGATCAGCTCGTCCTTTTTCCAGACATATTTGCCGGTGCCGTCGTGATTGAAATAGAGGGATTTCTTTTTGCCCTTCGGATTGTCAAAACGGCCCATATAGTTGAGGAAATGCGCAAAAATGATTTCACGGTCCGGAATATCTTCCATCCATTCCGTTTTCCACTCCAGGGAAATGAAGCCGTTGTAGTCAATCGAAGACAGCGCGTTCATCATGTCCTGTATGGGAATGGTGCCTTCACCGATCAGATTGTAATTCAGGTCATCATCCGAATCACGAAGGTGGACATGGTGGACGTATCCGCCGAGGTTGCGGATGGTGGTATCCGGCGTTTCGTGGAAATCCCGGTATGGATGGTGCATATCCCACAGTGCGCCCAGTTCGTCACAGGCATATTCATCCATCAGTTTCCGGAGCTTTCCGGTATCCGCGAAAATGCCGACAGTCTTAATCAGCATGCAGATTCCCTTTTCGGAGAACTGCGGAATCAGCCGGTCAATGCGTTCCCGGATCCGTTCATCATCGTCATGCAGGGCACAAACGGCGACATACGGGATTTTCATGGTAGCAGCCGTATCGATCAGATCGGGGATGAAGCCGGTTTCATCCTCTTCTGCGCCGAGGTCAATGCAGGTATCCAGGCACGGGATCGTCAGATGGTGCTCCCGCAGTTCCCGCAGGGTCTCATTCCGGTGGAACTTGTGGAAGACACCGCTCCGGTCTGTCAGGGAAGGACATTTATGAAGATTATAGACCTCAATTCCCTGAAAACGGAGTTCGGAGGCATCTTTCACCTGCTCCGGCCAGGGGAGCTCTTTCCATCCGCGGGTTGAAAAAGAGAGCTTCATGCTTCTTCCTCCTCGTAAACAATCTTGTTCAGGGCATTCATATAGGCCAGGATCCCGGCACCCACGATATCCGTCGAAATACCGCGCCCGGAATACAGTTTGCCTTCATGGCGGAGCTTGACGATGGTTTCTCCGACGGCTTCCCGTCCTTCGGTAATGGCCTGAATCTGGAAGTCCTCCAGCTCGAAGTGGCGTCCGGTTGCCTTTTCGATGGAGTTGAACGCCGCCGCAATGGAACCGTCCCCGACGGCCATTCCCTCAATTGCCCGGTCATGGTACATGAGCTTCATATGCGCCATGGCATTGATGGTATTGCCGGTATTGATGACATACTGGATATCATGGTATACCGGTGGAACCTGCATGGCTTCGGTCGCCACGATCGCATCCAGTTCCCGAAGGGAAATCAGGTCCTTCTTCTCCGCAATTTCGGAGAAACACTGCCAGACCTTTTCCATATCCTCCGCCGTCAGGTCATATCCAAGCTTGTCGACCGCCTTCATCACGGATTCACGGGAGTCATGAGTACTCAGCATGACACCGGAATCATGGTCATCCGTACCCGTGCCGGCACTGACAGACCGGCTGAGGCCGGTGCGGCACAGCATCTCAATTTTGCTGGTGAGGTTCCGGATCTGTTCCGTACCAATCCGGCAGCGCACGTCAAACTGGTTGGCTTTGATGTCCAGGATCCGCACGATATTCATCAGGGAAATTGCGTTGGTCCGGAAGGAAGCGGCTTTGATTTCCCGGATTCCGGAACGGACGGCGGAGACAGCACATGCGTCTGCCATATTCATCTGGTCCGTACAGGAAAAACCGACAGTAACCCCGCTCAGACATTCAATATCCTGGTACAGGGAAGAGATAAAGGCCGCGGTTTCATCCGGGAGCATGGCTCCCGCCGTATCGCACAGCGTAACCGTCCGGGCACCGGCGCTGACGGCTTCGGTGATGATGCTGCGCAGGAAAGCAGCATCGCTGCGAGTGGCGTCTTCCGCGATGAATTCCACGTCATCTGTGAATTCCCGGCATTTCCGGATGGTATCGGCGACCGCGGCAATCATGGCTTTCGGTTTCATATGGGAGAGATATTCCATCTGGACCGAACTGACCGGAGCCGGCACCTGAAGGCGCGGATGGACCGCGTTTCTGAGCGCTTCCCGGGCGATCCGGACGCTCTCCTCATTCAATGCCACAGGGACGGCAATCCTGGAACTGGAAACGGCCGTGCAGACGGATTTGATCAGCAGGCTGTCAATCTTGACCTGCCGGATTTCCTCCATTTCAATCAGGTCCACATTCAGGCGGTCAATCAGGCGGCACAGCTCCAGCTTTTCGCGAAAGCTGAGATCGGGAAGGCTGTTCTTCTGCCGAAGCGTGCAGTCTGTGATAGTCATGATCTGTTTTTCCATATCCGATATCCTCCTGAAAAATAAAAACCCTGAAGCAAATATGCATCAGGGACGAAATCAATCCGCGGTACCACCCATTTTACTGCCGTAAGGCAGTCACTCTCGGACTCCAACAAGTCCAAAGCCGATTACGGGGCGGCCGGGTTCCATTACTGATGCATCCGCATGTTCACAGAACCAACTCAGGAAGCAGTGACTTTCCGTCTTTGTACCGTCTCGCAGCGACCGACGGCTCTCTGAAATCAACGCGGGAAGCTTCATTTCCTTCATCGTCATTCATGTTAAATTCAAGCGGAATCGTATCATAAATGGGGCATTGTGTCAACGGAATGACAAGGAGAAGCAGGTGTTTTTTTTCTGTTCGGGACAACGGAAAACCGGCCAGGATCCTATTTGACAAAAGTGATAAAAATAGTATCATATAATGGAAGTTTTGGTGAAGGGAAGTCATATGGATTGATGACGAGCCGGGAAATGATCCTGTCCGCCGATTCCATGGATGCATATGTATCCCTGTTCGGTCTGAATGACCAGAATATCGCACTGATTGAACAGGAATGCGGCGTTACAACTGCGCTGAGGGGAAACAAGCTGGTGATCCAGGGCGAGGAAGACCGCCTGGATCTGCCGGAACAGGTGATCGAAACCCTGCTTTCCATGATCAGAAGGCATGAATATGTGGACCGTGTCCGGATCCGGTATGTAATTGCCATGATCCGGGAAGGCAAAAAAGAGCAGATCGAAGAAACATTCAAAAATGTGATTGCGGTAACCCACCGGGGAAAGCAGATTACCTGCAAGACGATCGGACAGCAGCAGTATGTGAATGCAATCCGGCAGAACATGCTCACCTTTGCGATCGGCCCGGCCGGAACCGGAAAAACATACCTGGCGATGGCCCTGGCGGTTATGGCGCTGAAAAACAAGGAAGTTGAACGGATCATCCTGACCCGGCCGGCTGTGGAAGCCGGCGAAAAGCTCGGCTTCCTTCCGGGCGACCTGACCCAGAAGGTGGATCCGTACCTCCGCCCGCTGTACGATGCCATGTATGATTTTATGGGCGCCGATTCGTATACCCGCCTGATGGAAAGGGGAACGGTGGAGGTTGCACCGCTGGCTTATATGCGTGGACGTACGCTGTCCGATGCCTTTATTATCCTGGATGAAGCCCAGAACACCACATCGGAACAGATGAAAATGTTCCTGACGCGGATGGGCTTCAACTCCCGGGTGATCGTGACCGGGGACATCACCCAGACGGACCTGCCGCAGGGCAAGCAGTCCGGACTGGCGGAAGCGATCTCCCTGCTGAAGGGAATCCCCGGAATCGGTATTGTGGAGATGACGGGGAAAGACATTGTCCGCCATGAACTGGTGCAGAGAATCGTGGAAGCATACGAAAAGAAGCACGATCCGGCATAACGCCATTCCGGCATAACGGATTGGAATGGATGCAGACGGGAGTGAAAAACTTTATGACAAACGCCCAGGAAAACCATGCGGAAGCCGGAAAGGCGCGGAACAGCCGGATAGCCGGCGAAAAGCTCAGGAAATGGTTTGGCTCCCCCGCATGCAGGTGTACTTTACTGGTGATTGCATCCGCACTGATCATTTTTGTGCTGTTCTTTTTTGTCTGCACACCCAAAAAGTATGACCTGAAGGAAGGCGCGGTAGCCCATGAGACGATCTGGGCGACCCGTGATGTGGTGGATGAGGTCCGGACCCAGGAAAGGCGGGAAACGGCAGCAGCCAAGACGGAAATCCAGTATGTCTACTCCAACGTCAAGCAGGATGTGATGGCTTCCCTGGAATCCGCTTTCGATGAACTCCGGTCCATCCAGCGCTACGGTGAACAGCTGCGCACAAGCGAGCCCGGACGGGGCGACCGCTTTACCGAAGACGAAATAGAATACGCTACAATTGAGTACCTCAATTCCGTTCCGCTGTCCGGGAACCAGATCCGGATTCTGATGAAAACAAACTATACCGACTTTGAGACCATGGTTTCCATCGTGACCAAAGCCGTTTCCATCAAAATGAACTCCAATCTGTACGAAGGACAGACGGAAGATCTCATCAAAGTGATGGTGGAGGACTTCAATGCGTATTATCCGGAACTGGATATTGAAATGCGCATGAATGATATCATTCCCACTATCCTGCGGGAGTGCATCCGGCCGAATTACATCATCGATACGGAAGCAACGGAAAGAGCCCGCAGCGAGGCTATGGATTCTGTTGATCCGGTGACCATCCTGCAGGGCGAACCGGTTATCGTTGAGGGAAATACAATTACATACGCGCAGATCCAGGTGCTCAGGTCGCTGAACCTGCTCAAGGACGGTACCTATGATTACTCTGCCTATGGCGGATCCCTGGCCGCGGTAATCCTGTCCATGGTGATCCTGATCATGTGCCTGAAGCTTCTGAACCGGGATATCCTGACCGATGTCCGGAAGCTGTCTGTGGTACTGCTGATCCTGATTCTGTGCATGATCCTGGCAGCGGTTTTCCAGCTGCTCCCCAGTTCATTCCTGATTCCGCTTGCCCTCGGATCCATCCTGGGGACGATGCTGATCGGATACCGGGCCGGTATCTGCCTGACGCTGGCACTTACACTGCTGATTTCATTCCTGACTGCAGGAAGGAGCAGCAGTACATTCCATGAAGTGGTACTCCTGATGGCGATGACGCTGACAGAAGGCACGCTGTCGATCTGGTTCCTGAAAGGACGTCCGCAGCGTGTACGGGTTCTGATCGCCGGACTGCTGTCCGGCATTGCGGGGATCCTGCTGCTGGTGATTGTCAAGTGGCTCACATCTGTGGAATCGCTGAGCATTCTGACGGATGGAGCCTGGACACTTGGCGGCGGGATGCTGAGCGGGTTGTTTGCGGTTGCACTGCAGCCTGCGTTTGAAGTCGTATTCCGGCTGGCAACACCCAGCCGCCTGCTGGAGCTGACCAACCCGAATCAGCCGCTGATGAAGCGGCTGATGATTGAAGCTGCCGGCACCTATCATCATTCCATTATCGTGGCCAATCTGGCGGAAGCGGCTGCTGACAAAATCCAGGCCAATCCGTATCTTGCGCGGGCCGGCGCCTATTACCATGATATCGGAAAACTGAAGCGGCCCGGATATTTCAAGGAAAACCAGACCGGCGACAATCCGCATGAACGGACGGATCCGTATATTTCCGCTGCAATCGTTACAAGCCATACGATGGATGGTGCGCTGCTGGCCCAGAAAGAACATATTCCGGAGGAGGTCCAGAACATTATCCTGCAGCATCATGGCGATACTCCCGTAATGTTCTTCTATCACAAGGCACTGCAGATGTCCGACGGAAATCATGTGGACATCAATGAGTTCCGGTATGCCGGCCCGAAACCCAATACCAAAGAAGCGGCCGTTGTCATGCTGGCCGATACGATTGAAGCGGCGGTCCGCTCCATGAAGGATCCGACCCCGAAGGAAATCGACCAGTTTATTGAACGTCTGGTCCGGTCGAAACTGGAGGACGGCCAGCTGAGCGAAAGCCCGCTGTCCCTGTCGGATATTGATGATATCTGTAAGGCATTTTCCGGAATCCTGCGGGGTGTGTACCATGAGCGGATTGAATATCCGACCGTCCGCCATTATGTGAACGCGAACGGCACGGTTCAGGATATTGCGGTGCCTAAGGCAGAGCCTCAGCCGGCAGCAGCTGGTCCGGAAAAGGCAGCACCGGCTCCCACGGTGGAAAAAACCGTTCAGGCACCGGAAGCGCCCGCCCGGACGGCAGCGGCATCCGAAGATACAACAGCCGCTGAAAAAACGGCAGAGGAACCGAATGATGAGAATTGAATGGACCGGTGAGCAGGAGCTTGATCCTTCGATCCGGAAAAAGATGCAGGAAGCAGCGGACCAGTGTCCAGTATCCGAAGGGATTGAAGTGCCTGTCGCGATTTCTGTCCGGCTGTGCGATGACAATGCCATATCGGAAATCAACTCCGAATTTCGCGGTATCAGCCGGAGCACGGATGTGCTGTCCTTTCCGACGGTTGATTATCCTGCCGGCATGACAGCAGGACAGTGCGGAAAACTGCTGCAGCAGGAATATGACGATGAACTGAATGCATGCTTCCTGGGAGATATTGTGATTGCGGTACCGCATATCTTTGCCCAGGCAGCGGAATACGGCCATTCACCGGAGAGGGAAGCGGCCTATCTGCTGGTTCATGGAATCTGCCACCTGATGGGGTATGACCATATGGAAGAGGGGGACAAGGCAAAAATGCGCAGGATGGAAGAAAAAGTCCTTTCTGAAGTATCGGTTCTCCGGGAAACGGGGATAACGGATGCTGACAGGGAACTGGTTCAGGCAGCGGTAAAAGCAATGGAAAAGAGCTATTCTCCTTATTCCGGGTTTCCGGTCGGCGCTGCAATCCGGGGTACAGACGGACGTGTTTTTACCGGGTGCAATATTGAGAACGTTTCATTCGGACTGACAAACTGCGCGGAAAGAACGGCGGTATTCAAAGCAGTCAGCGAGGGAACGCGGTCGTTTGACGCAATTGCAATTGCCGCGAACCAGACCCCCTGGCCTTGCGGCGCATGCCGCCAGGTGCTGGCTGAATTCGCACCGGCCATCCGGATCCTGCTGTGCTCGAACGGACAGGTGATTGAGAAGAATCTTTCCGAGCTGCTGCCATTCAGCATCGAACTGGAAACAAAGGAGTCAGAGAAATGAAGCCTGCAGAGAATGCTTTTTATTCCGGGTTTATTACCATTGTCGGCCTTCCGAATGTCGGAAAATCTTCGCTGATGAATGCCATGATCGGTGAAAAGGTAGCGATTGTATCCAACCGCCCGCAGACGACCCGGAACCGGATTATGGGTGTAGTGACGCATGAGCATGACCAGATGGTATTCCTGGATACGCCCGGTATTCACCAGCCGCGGACCCGCCTCGGGGAATATATGATGCAGTCCGTTCATACCGCAATGGACGGGATGGACTGCGTGCTGATGATCGCCGACGCGTCCCATATCACGGACAGGGACATGGCGATCGCGGCGGATGTGGTATCCCGGAAGGTACCGAAGATCCTGGCACTGAACAAGATTGACCTGATCCGGCCGGATGCTGTTCTGGAAGCGACAGCACGTTTTGCTGAATATGCGTTTGACGAAATTATCCCCGTCAGCGCAAAGACCGGCGCCGGGCTCGAGGAGCTGAATGCCAACCTGCGGAAATATCTGCCGGAAGGACCGAAGTACTTCCCGGACGATATGATGACCGATCAGCCCGAACGGGTCCTCTGCGCGGAAATCATCCGCGAAAAGGCACTCTGTCATCTGCGGGATGAAGTGCCGCACGGAATCGGGGTTGAAATCCTCGGAATCGAGAAGATCCGGGACGACCTGACGGAGATCAACGCAACGATCTATTGTGAAAGAGATGCCCACAAAGGCATCATTATCGGGAAACACGGAGCCATGCTGCAGACAATCGGCACCGAAGCCCGGCTGGATATTGAGCGGCTCCTGGATACCCATATCAATCTGAAGCTTTGGGTAAAAATCAGGCCCGACTGGCGGAACAACGCGTCGGACCTGAAAACACTCGGCTATGAGGACAAATAACGCCTGCCTTTATCAGACGGGGAACACCTGGTAGATACCGCATTTCAGGTATTCGGTTTCCGGAGCGGCGGGGAGGATCGGATGATCTTTTCCCTGACTGCGGAATTCCACCTGCCGGAGGGAAACCCGGGCATCATACGCGGCATCCTGGATCATTTTTTTGAAAAGATCCGGCGTCACGTGCTGGCTGCAGGAGCAGGAAATCAGATATCCACCCGGAACCACCATCTTCATGGCGCGCAGGTTGATTTCCTTATATCCGCGCAGGGCGCTTTCCACAGCGGAGCGTGTTTTGGTAAATGCCGGCGGATCCAGGACAATCACATCATATTTCTGACCGGCCTTGCTCTGCTCGGAGAGCAGGTCAAATGCGTTTGCCGCGATGAAGCGGACATTGTCCCCGAACCCGTTGAGGCGGGCATTTTCGGTGGCAAACTCACAGGCGTAATCACTGATATCAACACCGGTGACATCCGCGGCGCCGTAATGTGCGGCATGGAGCGCGAAAGAGCCGGTGTGCGTGAAACAGTCCAGGACTTTTTTATTCTTTACAAACGGAGCAATCGCAGCCCGGTTTTCTTTCTGATCGAGGAAGAAACCGGTTTTTTGTCCTTCCTTGACATCCACCAGGAAACGAATTCCGTTTTCCGTCATTTCCACCCGGTCCGGAACGTTTCCATACAGCAGACCGGTCCTCATTTCCATTCCTTCAAGCTTCCGGACGGGAATGTCATCCCGTTCCCAGATGCCGTCGGGATGGATTTCCTCAACGATTGCATCGATTACGTCCTGCTTGAAACGCTCCATTCCCAGCGACATGCACTGGATAACCACCGTGCTGCCAAACACGTCGGCAATCAGAGCTGGAAGGCGGTCACTTTCCGCAAAGATCAGCCGGCAGCTGCGGAGATCGGCGAAAGACCGGCGGTATTCAACAGCATCGTGAACACGCCGGAAGATAAAGGCGCGGTCAATTTCCTCATCCTGCCAGGTGAGAATACGAAGCGCGATCTGGCTGTTGGGGTTGTAGAACGCCTTTGCCAGGAAACGCCCCTTGTCGGAATAGATACTTACCACATCTCCGGGAGCGCACGGACCTTCCGTATGATGGATATCGCTGCGGAAAACCCAGGGATGCCGGCTGTATACGCGCTTTTCCTTGCCGGGAATCAGATAAACCTTAGACGCCATATGCTTTCTTGACCTTTCTTTTCCCACAGGGGTATAATAAACTAAACGGAGGTGATTCCGGGATGGCTGTCCATCGCCAGTGTGTATTGTATGACCGGGAGTGTATCGGATGCGGAGAATGCGACCGGTGCGACCTGGATCCGGAGAAAATCTGCGACAACTGCATGAAATGTGTGAACGGGGACGCAGAATACCGTGCTGTATCCATTGACCGGGTGATTCTGGAAGGGGAGATTCCTTCCGGCGAACAGACCTGACGCCTGTTCCTTCCGGCGAATTGTATTATATTCGCAGTCTGCGGCAAAATCAAATAAAAACATCATGAAAGGGCGGTTGACCCATGAAGATGACATTGCTCGGAGCAGCTCACCAGGTAACCGGCAGCTGTACGCTGATCGAATGGAAATCCGGCCGGTATCTGATTGTGGATTACGGGATGGAACAGGGAGAAAACTGCTATCAGATGCAGGAACTGCCTGTGCAGCCCGGCCAGATTGAATATGTAATCCTGACGCATGCCCATATTGATCATTCCGGCAATCTTCCGCTGCTTTACCAGCAGGGATTCCGGGGAAAGATCTATTCAACGCCTGAAACGGAGAATCTCTGCAATATCATGCTGGCGGACAGCGCACACATCCAGGAGACGGACGCGGCCTATCAGACAAAGAAAAACCTGCGGACCGGACTTCCGGAGGTGAAACCGGCATTTACTGCGGAGGATGCGGCAAACGTCATGCGGATGTTCCGGCCGTGCGCATATGATGACCTGATCCGGATTGACGAGGGCCTTTCGGTTCGCTTCCAGGATGCGGGGCACCTGCTTGGGTCGGCTTTTGCTGAGCTTTTCCTGGAGGATGAAGGGAAAAAGGTCAAGCTCGTGTGCTCCGGCGACGTCGGAAACACCAACCAGCCGATCATCCGGGATCCGCAGACCATTGCGGAAGCAGATTACCTGCTGATTGAATCCACATACGGTACACGGACTCATGAGGGCGGGAAAGATCCGATTCCGGTACTGACGGATATTCTCCGGCGGACATTCAGCCGGGGCGGAACCCTGATTATCCCGTCCTTTGCAGTCGGCCGGACGCAGGAACTGCTGTATTTCTTCCGGGAAATCAAGCAGAAGCAACTGCTTCCGGAATTTCCGGACTTTCCGGTATACGTGGACAGTCCGCTGGCCAATGAAGCGACCGCGATTTTTCTCCAGTGCGATACAGCCTGCCTGGATGACGACGCAAAGGCCGTCATGATTTCCGGTGAAAACCCGATCTGGTTTGACGGACTGCATACCGTGGTGTCTTCTGATGAATCCAAAGCACTGAACACGGATGATACAGCCAAGGTAATCATTGCTTCCGGCGGAATGTGCGAAGGCGGACGGATCCGCCATCACCTGAAGCACAACCTCTGGGATGAGCGGAACACCGTGATGTTTGCCGGGTATCAGGCAGTCGGTACACTCGGCCGTATTATCTATGACGGAGCCAGGGAAGTCAAAATCCTCGGTGAAACAATCGATGTCAAAGCAGAGATTACGCTGCTGAGCGGGATTTCCGGGCATGCGGACCGGAACGGACTGCTGGCCTGGGTGGATTCCTTTACCCGGAAACCTGCGGCCGTATTTGTCAACCACGGGGATGATGAATCATGTACCGGCCTGGCGGCCGCGATTACCGAACGGTTCGGCATACCGGCATATGCGCCCTTTTCCGGATCATGCTATGACCTGGCTGCAGGTGAATGGGTCCGGCTGACGGATCCTGTATACAAAAAGGAAGAAAAGAAAAAGAGCGGAAATACCGCTCCGGCAGTGAAAAAGGAACAGCTGTACCGCGAACTGCTGCAGGCAGGCGAAAGCCTGATGCAGAAGATCCGGGATCTGGAGGGGCATTCCAACGCTGAGATCAAGTCGCTGACAGGAAAAATCCGTACGCTGATGAAATAGTACGATTATCTTTTGATTTTGTTTATGATCGACAAATCAGAGCCTGCAGAGAAACGAAGAAACTTTTGGGGGACGCATAATGGAAAAAACCTTTATTGAGATGAAACTCTTTCAGGTAAAGCCCGACAGACTCGAGCAATTTGAGGCAAAGATTGAGGAAATGTCAGCAAATCAGCGCAAATGTGAAGGCTGCATATCCCTGAAGTATTTCAAGAGATTTTACACCATAGATGGAATAGAACTTGGTGAGCCGCCAAGGGAGTTAACCAAAATCGTAAAGTGCGTTAAATATTTTTCATACTGGGAGTTTGACACAAAAGAAAACTATGGCAAGGCCATAAAAACTTATTTTGATCAATACAATAAAGATTTGCAAAAGATGCTGATTGCACCTTTTGATATTAATTTGGGATATTCTGTTTAAGAGATTTGCGAATCCCAGCTTGTCGGGGCGGGACATAGTCAATTATCTCGGAAGTTAAACTGACAGCAGTAGTTTCAAGGCCTTTATTAAAAATGCACTCACTTCTTTGCACCAACCAAAGCAGATGAGGGGGAGTGTATTTTGTCTGCTGTATTTATCTGAGGAATCAGGTTTATTCGTCATCGTCTTTGCGGGTGGAGAACTCCGGATCTCCGGGCAGGTGAACATGACGTGCGGCCATTCTGCGCCGCGCGTCTGTCATATCTGCGTAATGCTTCCGGGTGGTATCCACGGAGGTGTGGCCCAGCACATCCGCAACCAGATAGATATCGCTGGTTTCCTGGTACAGATTGGTGGCATATGTGCTGCGAAGCTTGTGCGGACTGATCTTCTGTTTCAGCGGCGCCGCGACAGCGGCATATTTTTTCACCAGGTTCTGAACAGCACGCTGGGTGATTCTTTTCCGCTGCAGGCTGAGGAACAGCGCATTTTCATGGCCCGGCAGCGGTTCAATCTGCATCCGTTCATCCAAGTATTCGCCGAGAGCATCAGCGACTTCAGGAGGGAAGTAAAGCACCACCTGATTGCCGCCTTTCCGTGTGACCAGGAAAGCGTTGTTTTCCATATCCAGGTCGTTCAGGTCGATTCCGACACATTCACTGACACGGATTCCGGTGCCCAGGAAAAGGGAAAGCATGGCAAAATCGCGTTTGGCCGTGATTTTCTGGAATTTCTGCTGTCCTTTGCTCAGGGCTTCACCGGTCTGGGAAACTGACAGGATCCGGCTCATCTCATCCCGGGAAAGGCGGATAATCGGTTTTTCATGGATTTTCGGCAGGGGAACGAGCTCCGTGACATTGGAAGAAATCCGCTGGTTCTTGAAAAGGTAATCATAAAAGGAACGGATGGAGCAAAGTTTCCGCTTGATGGACAGATCATGATTGACGAATGCTTTATTAGGTACCGAATCATCGTCTGTATCTTTCAGGTAGTAGGTCAGGTACTCGGTGTAGGCGGTGATATCGTTCCGGGTCAGTTTTTCAAGATCTGAGTCTTCCAGAAGCCGGATTGGTTTATCAGCAAACGCGACGCGTTCGGTGTGCAGGAAGTTGAAAAACGTGCGCAGATCGATCGCATAAGCGAGGCGGGTAAATGTTCCGGTCGTTACAGCAATCGAACGGATGAAATCAGAGCAAGCCTGAGGAAGCTCACGGATGATTTCGCGAATCTGGAGAATCCGCTTTGCATCGGATTGTTCCTTGAAGGAAGGAGCAGCGTGCGGATGGTGTTCTGTCATCATGAATCCGACCTTTCTGCCAGGATGCTCGGGAAACCGTTTGAAATATGCATAACTATTCGTAAAACTGTGGTTTAGCGAATAGTTAGATATTACCATACCCTTCCGTTTATGTCAAGTTTCCAGGTCCGGATAATTGCCTTCCCAGGGATTCAGCGATATACTTACTTCCCTGTGATGAAACTTAACTCATTCTTCACAAACCATCAAATCAGTATTGCGAAGAATGTTTGTTATAAACCGGGAAAAAAATATATTCGAAAGTAAATCATTTAATTGTCATTCCGCTTGAATTTGAACCATGCGGTTATTCTTCTCTCCCCTTCTTCCACCCGGCGAATTATGATACAATGCTTTCCAGAATGATCAGAAGGCAGGTTGCTTATATGGCAGAATTCCGATGGGTTGATGCGCCGGTTCCGGCAGGAATGAAAATCACCCAGGTTTATGCAGTCACACTGGACCGGGACGGCCGGGTCATGCTCCGGGTGGAGAAAACACCGGACGGCAGGACGCGGTATTCGCTGGCCGGCGGACGTCCGGAGCCTTTTGACAGTGGAATGGAGGATACATGCCGCCGGGAGCTGCTGGAAGAGGTCAATACGGAAATAGAGACTCCGGTCTATATTGGTTACCAGCAGGTTGATAAGGAAGACGGCACACCGGCTTATGCCCAGATCCGGATGGCGGCGCTGATCCGGAAAATCGGTATCAAAAAGCCGGATCCGGATAATGGCAGGATCTATGACCGCCTGATGGTGTCCGCAGAAAGAGCGGCGGAACTGCTGGACTGGGGCGATGTCGGGACCGCACAGGTTATGAAAGCCCGGGATATCATCTGTCAGAATTATGGGATCAGGGATACCGGGAAACCGGAGGAATGGGTCTGAAAATGGGAAAAAGCACGTCTTCAGGCGTGCTTTTTTAAAATCCGGATCATTTGTTTTCGGCAGCGGTTTGCTCGGGCTCCGGATAGGTTTTCCGGTATTCGTCAATCGCAGCACGGGCCAGCTCATCACAGCGGTTGTTTTCCGGATGATCCGAGTGACCCTTGACTTTGACAAACGTAACATGATGTTTTTTTGTCTGGGCCATCAGGATAAACCAGAGGTCCTGGTTTTCCACTGCAGTCCCGTTGCTGGTTTTCCAGCCCCGGCTTTTCCAGCCTTCAATCCAGTGGTCATTGAAGGCCTGTACAAGATAGTTGCTATCGGAATACAGGGTTACCTCACAGGGCTCCTTGAGCGCACCGAGGCCGCTGATAGCGGCGAACAGTTCCATCCGGTTATTGGTGGTTCCGGCCATATAACCGCTGATTTCCTTCCGGTGCGGGCCGAATTCCAGAATGGCAGCCCAGCCGCCGGGGCCGGGATTGCCGCTGCAGGCACCGTCTGTATATATGTTAACCTTCTTCATTGATGTATCCATAAGAATGCGGATAATCCTTCCCTGCCGTTACGATTTGGACAATTCCCGGCTTTTTTCGGCACATGCTTTCATGGCGTCCATGATGGCCGCGCGGAATCCCTTGCGCTCCAGTTCCTCCACGGCTTCGATTGTCGTTCCGCCGGGAGAGCAGACAGCATCCTTCAGCGCGGCGGGATGGGTGCCGGAAGACAATACCATCAGGGCGCTTCCCAGTACGCTTTGTGCGGCCATTTCGTATGCATAAACGCGCGGAAGGCCTTCCCGCACGCCCGCATCTGCCATGGCTTCAATCATCATATATACATAGGCGGGACTGCTGCCGCTGATGGCGGTCACACCGTCAAACAGGCGTTCGGGCAGGATTCTCGTCTTGCCGATGGAATCAAAAATGCCCTTGACGTAATCAAAGTCTTCGCGGGAGAAAGTGGAATCATCACAGAGGGCGGTCATGCCTTCCCCCACCAGGGCCGGTGTGTTCGGCATCACGCGCATGTAAGCCGCTCCGGAGTTTTCCAGGGCCTTGGAAAGCATGCTGACTGTCCAGCCGGCCGCAATACTCAGCACAGATTTTCCGTTGACGTACGGATGGATTTCATCAATGACTTCCTGGACGTAGATCGGTTTGACCGCCAGGATAATCAGGTCGGATTTCTCAGCAACCTCCCGGCAGTCGGCGGCCAGGCAGACGCCCGGAATATCTTCTTCCAGTTCACGCATCCGCTTGCTGCTCGCGTCAAATGCGGTGATCATGGATGAACGGATATATCTTGCTTCCACAATGCCGCGGAGAATGGCGGAGCCCATATTGCCCGTACCGATCATGCCGATTTGCTGAATCATGTGACTTTCCTCCCGTGCCGGGAACGGTCTCCCGGCTTCTGATGGTCCATTATAACATGAGAAACACTGTCTGGAAAGCTCCGGACAGTGTTTTCAGGATTTAAAGAATGTATTTTTTGATATCCATTGGTTTGTTTTCACCCTTCAGGTGGGCGTTGACATAATCGCCGTCGATTTTCAGCTCAAAGGGCGGCATGTTTTCATCCCCGGCATTGAAGGAGACATCCTCCAGGAGCTGCTCGAAGATCGCATGCAGCCGGCGGGCGCCGATATCCTCGGAGTTGTCATTGGCGTTGCAGGCAGCGGTTGCGATCGCATCAATCGCGGATTCGTCAAATGTCAGCAGCACACGGTCCACTTCCAGCAGCGCTTTGTACTGCTTTGTCAGCGCGTTTTCCGGTGTGGTCAGGATCTGGCGGAAGTCTTCCTTTGAGAGACTCTGGAGATGGACATGCACCGGGAAACGTCCCTGCAGTTCGGGAATCAGGTCGGACACCTTGCTGACATGGAAGGCGCCGGCGGCGATAAACAGCATGAAATCGGTTTTGACAGCGCCGTATTTGGTGTTGACGGTACAGCCTTCAACGATCGGCAGGATATCCCGCTGTACGCCTTCCCGGCTGACATCCGGGCCGTGTCCGCCATTGCTGCCGGCGATCTTGTCAATTTCATCAATAAAGACGATACCGTTCTGTTCCGTCCGGGAGATTGCCTCTTCCTGTACAGCGTCATTGTCAATCAGGCGGGAGGCTTCCTGGTCGGTGATGATCTTGCGGGCTTCACGGACCTTCACATGGCGGATGCGGGTGCGCTTGGGCATCATATTCCCCATCATGTCTCCAAGGCTGATGCTGCTGCCGCCGACTTCCAGCGTCGGGGCTTCCTCCTCCACCTCAAGGTCCAGTTCCAGGTCTTCGATTTCTCCCCGCATCAGCTGCTGGCGGATTTCCTCTTTTTTTCGGGCCAGCGCAACCGCTTCCTCGTCAGTCGGCTGGGATTCCTTCTGACGGCCAAGCAGGAAATCAAGCGGATTGCCTGCATTGCTTTTTTTCGGCGGATGGGCAAGCAGTTCGGAAAGGCGTTCTTCAGCCAGCACACGGGCTCTCGGGAGGACGCGTTCCTTATGCTCCTTCTGCACGAGGCGTACGGCATTCTCCGTCAGATCGCGGATAATGCTTTCCACATCACGGCCGACATAGCCGACTTCGGTAAACTTGGTTGCTTCCACTTTGATAAACGGCGCGTTAACCAGCTTGGCAAGCCGGCGGGCAATTTCGGTTTTGCCGACGCCTGTCGGGCCGATCATCAGGATATTCTTCGGTATGATTTCATCCCGGAGGGATTCTTCCACACGGCTTCTGCGGTATCTGTTCCGCAGGGCGATTGCGACCGCCTTCTTGGCTTCATCCTGGCCGACAATAAAACGGTCCAGCTCATGGACAATCTGGCGGGGGGTAAGCTGCTGGTTCATACTGCCTCCTTCGCTTTTACAGCGTTTCGACAATGATATGGTCATTTGTAAAGACACAGATGCTGGCTGCGATCCGGAGCGATTTTTCCGCAATTTCAGCGGCGGAAAGATCAGTGTTCTGCACCAGCGCCCGGGCAGCAGCCAGGGCGTAATTTCCGCCGGATCCGATCGCGGCAATGCCCTCATCCGGATCAATCACCTCACCGGTACCGCTGAGGATCAGCAGATGGTCATGATCTGCCACGATCAGCATGGATTCAAGATGGCGCATAGCCTGATCGCCGCGCCAGGTCTGAGCCAGCTGGACAGCTGCCTTTTCCAGGTTGCCGCTGCACTGCTGCAGCTTTTCCTCGAATTTTTCACAAAGCGTGAAAGCATCGGCTACGCTGCCGGCAAATCCGGCAACAACCTGTCCATTGAACAAGCGGCGGACTTTTTTGGCGGAGGTTTTAAAGATTGTATTCTCCCCCATGGTGACCTGACCGTCGCCTGCGATGGCGATCTGCCCGTTTTTGCGGACGGCACAGATGGTAGTTCCCTTGAAAACGCTGCTCATTTTATTCCTCCGTTTACTGGTCAATACTCCGGATATACCGGAGCGCTCTGTCGGAAATGGCTTCGTATCGTTCTTTTTTGTCGCGGATTTTCTTTGCCCCGGGGATCACGGGAAGCGGATCAATCAGGCCGAATGTACAGTTCATCGGCTGGAAGCTGGAATTCGGTGTGGAAACATATCGTCCCATGGCGCCGAGAGCGGTGAATCCGGGCAGTTCAAGCGGTTCCCGGCCCAGCAGCTGGTCGGCAAGGGAGCGGCCGGCAACAAGCCCGCTGGCGGCGCTTTCCACATATCCTTCCACACCGGTCATCTGGCCGGCAAAATAGCACATCGGCCGGTGGATCATTTCAAAACGGCTGTTCAGGAATCCGGGGCTTTTCAGGAAAGTATTCCGGTGCATGACACCGTAACGGGAGAACACCGCGTTTTCCAGTCCGGGAATCAGGCCGAATACCCGCTTCTGTTCCCCGAATTTCAGGCGTGTCTGGAATCCGACAATATTGTACATGGTTTCCCCGGCGTCATCCTGCCGGAGCTGAACCACGGCAAAAGGTTCTTTTCCGGTCCGCGGATCCCGGAGGCCGACGGGCTTCATCGGTCCGAAGGCCGGTACCATTCGTCCGCGGCGGGCCATGCTTTCAATCGGCATACAGCCTTCAAATACCCGGGTTTCCTCAAAACCGTGGACTTCCGCTGTTTCGGCTGTCAGCAGCGCGTCAATAAACCGGTTGTATTCCTCTTCGGTAAACGGACAGTTCAGGTAATCGTCTCCCCGCCCGTAGCGGCTGAGACGGAACATCCTGCTTTCATCCAGGGATTCCCGAAGGACGATCGGAGCGGCAGCATCGTAGAAATTCAGGGTATCCAGGCCCGGGAGGGACTGGATGGCATCCGCCATAACCGGACTGGTCAGTGGACCGGTGGCAATGATGACAGGACCGTCCGGAATTTCAGATGCTTCCCGCTTCTCCAGGGTGACAAGCGGATGACGGAGAAGGGTTTCTGTTACCTGGCGGGAAAAACCTTCCCGGTCCACAGCCAGCGCGTCACCGGCCGGTACCTGGTTGTCATCCGCGCACTGCATGATCAGGGAGCCCATGCACCGCATTTCCTCTTTGAGGAGACCGACGGCACTGGACAGGCGGCTTCCGCGGAAACTGTTGGAACATACCAGTTCCGCAAAGTATTCCGTATGGTGCGCCGGGGTTTGCTGCACCGGCTTCATTTCAACAATTGTAACCGGAATCCCTTTCCGGACAAGCTGCCAGGCTGCTTCACTGCCGGCAAGCCCGGCGCCGATCACCGTGGCATGAAGCTCACTCATTCAGATCGCCCTCTGCTTCACTGACCACTGTTTTGAAGCGGCAGTTCTCATTGGAACAAAGATGAATCAGTTCCCCGCGGTTATTTCGCTTTTCCACCATATAGGATCCGCATTGCGGGCATTTCTCGGAAACCGGTTTGTCCCAGCTGACAAAATCGCATTCCGGATATCCTTCGCAGCCATAGAACTTGCGGCTTTTTCGGCTGATTTTTTCCAGCAGGCGTTTCCCGCACTTCGGGCAGGAGGCATCAATATATGTCAGCAGGGGTTTGGTATTCCGGCAGTCCGGGAAATTCGGGCAGGCCAGGAATTTCCCGAAACGCCCCATCTTGTAGACCATCATTGCACCGCACTGGTCACAGGGGACATCGCTGACTTCGTCCTTGACTTCAATCTTTTCAATTTCCTTTTCGGCGACCGCCAGCGTTTTCTGGAAACCCGGATAGAATTCACGAAGAATCTGTTTCCAGTCGGCATTTCCCTCTTCGACCTGGTCCAGCCGGGTCTCCATATTGGCGGTAAATTCCGTATCCACGATCTCGGCAAAATACTTTTCCATCATATCGGTAACCATGATGCCAAGCTCAGTCGGATACAGGCGCTTTTTCTCCCGGGAAACATAGCCGCGGGAGATGATGGTGGAGATCGTCGGCGCATATGTGGACGGACGGCCGATTCCATTCTCTTCCAGCGTCCGGACCAGGCTGGCTTCCGTATAGCGGCTCGGCGGCTGGGTAAAGTGCTGGTCGCTGATGATATCCTGGATTGTGACTTTCAGGCCGCTTTCCAGCACCGGAAGAGTCATTTCCACGGAATTGACGGCATCGTCGGTTCCTTCTTCGTAAAGGGCAGTGAAACCGGCAAATGTTTTATGCTCGCCATAGAAGCGCAGGCCGATCCGCTTGCCGGAAATCTCGGCAGTCATGGTCTGATAGGCCGCTGGCGCCATCTGGCTGGCAACAAAACGGTTGTAAATCAGCCGGTACAGCATGAATTGTTCCCGGTTCAGGGATGCCTTGATGGATTCCGGTGTCCGGGTCACATCGGTCGGCCGGATGGCCTCATGGGCATCCTGCGCATTTTTACGGCCTTTGAATTCATTCTTTTCTTCCGGAAGGTATTCAGGCCCATACTTCACCGGGATAAAGGCACGGACGGCATCCAGGGCGTCATCGCTGATACGGACGCTGTCGGTACGAATGTAGGTTACAAGGCCCTGGGTTCCCTCGCCTTCCAGGTCAATGCCCTCATACAGCTGCTGTACAACCTGCATGGTTCTGGAAGTGGTGAAGCTCAGCTTGCGGCCGGCTTCCTGCTGCAGGCTGGAAGTGGTGAACGGCGGCGCCGGCATTCTTTTCTTTTCCTTGGTTTTTACATCGGAAATGATAAAGCTGTCCTTCTCAATCAGCTTTCTGATTTCGGAAGCCTGTTCCTCATTGTGGACCTGGACTTTGCTCCCGTCCACGGTCGCAAGGCGTGCGGTGAACAGCTGGTCTTTCTTTCCGGTGCGGATGGCGCATTTTGCGGAAATATCCCAGTATTCCTCGGGAATGAAAGCGTTGATCTCATTTTCACGGTCCACAACCATCCGCGTCGCGACACTCTGTACACGGCCGGCAGACAATCCCTTTTTGACTTTTGCCCAGAGAAGCGGGCTGATTTTGTAACCGACCAGCCGGTCCAGAGCCCGGCGGGCCTGCTGGGCGTCAATGCGTCCCATATCCAGCTGGCGGGGATGCTTGATGGCAGCCTGGACGGCTTTCTTTGTCACTTCATTGAATTCAATCCGGCAGGCCTTGTTTTCATCGACACCCAGGACATGGTAAAGGTGCCAGCTGATGGCTTCCCCTTCGCGGTCAGGGTCTGTCGCGAAATAGATCTGGGAAGCGTTTTTGGCTTCCTTGCGGATACGGCTCAGGATATCTCCGCGGCCGCGGATTGTGATATATTTCAGATCAAAGTCATGATCGGGATCCACACCCAGCTGGCTTTTGGGCAGGTCGCATACATGCCCCTGGGAGGCTTCCACTTTATATCCCTTTCCCAGGTACCGCCCGATTGTCTTTGCCTTGGCGGGAGATTCCACAATAATCAGTTTCTGTTTTGCCGTTGCCATCCGTGATTCCTCCGAATCAAATAGGTTTTATTGAATGATCTGATATTTTTTTCCGGGAACGGATTCAACCATTCCGCGGATCTGCAGCATTGTCAGAACACTGAGCAGTTCGGCGGGCGGAAGCCCGCATGCGTCAGAAAGCTGGTCAAAACTCCGGGGACCGGGCAGAAGGCAGTTCAGCACGGCTGTCTCCGTTCCTGTCCGCGCCTTTGAGAGTACGGAGCAATCGCTATTGTGCACTTCATCCGGCGGATTGTCAAGCCAATTCATATCGGCCAGGATATCGCGGGCAGTGGTGAAATAGGTGGCGCCCTCCCTCAGAAGCTGTCGGTTTCCTTCCGAATACGGGGATGAGGGGTCGCCCGGATAGACAAAAACTTCCTTTCCCTGGTTCAGCGCATGGCTGACGGTTACCAGGCTTCCGCTCCTGATCCGGGCCTCCATCAGGATGACCGCATCCCCCAGCCCGGAGATGATCCGGTTGCGGTATGGGAAATGGTATGACAGGGGCGGCTGGCCGGGAGAAAACTCGCTGATCAGCAGTCCGCCGTTTTCCAGCAGCCGCTTCCGGAGACCGCTGTTGGCAGCCGGGTAAGACTGATCCAGTCCGCAGCCGAGAACGGCAATGGTCGGCGCCCCGCCTTTCAGGCAGCCTTCATGGCAGGCCGTATCAATCCCGTTTGCGAATCCGCTGATGACGGCAATCCCGCTGCTGCTCAGTTCCCGGGCAATGGTCTCTGCTGCCTTCAGCCCCGCATAGGAAGCATGCCGGGATCCGACCATCGCGATTTTCCGCTTTTGCAGGCAGGAAAGATCTCCCCGGTAGAAAAGAATGGAAACAGGATCCGGAATTTCGGACAGAACAGCCGGAAAAGAGTCATTCACGGCGGTTACGGACAGGATCCGGTGCTGAACGGTCAGGTCATACAGCCGGCGGAGGTTCTCACGGGTTCCGGAAGCTCTCATCCGGCTGATCACATCGGGACGGATCATTTCATCGAGATGCGGGTCGCCTTCTGTGACTGCATGGAAAACAGCCTCTCCGGTCCGGTACTCCCGGATAACCGCCAGCAGCACATCTGCCGGAATCTGCTGGTCCGCAATCCATGCCAGGTATGCGGTTTCAATGGCGGCATCATTCATCATCTGTCGTTATCTCCAGTATTTCTGGTCCAGTTCCCGGTACTGAACGGCTTCGGCAATATGGGCGGAGGAGATTGTTCCCTCACCGGCCAGGTCCGCAATTGTTCGGGCAACCTTCAGAATCCGGTGATAAGCCCGCATGCTCATGTGCATGGAATCAGCCGCAGCGTGCAGAAGACGGGAGCCTTCTGCGTCCGGAACGCAGAACCTGCGGACGGAACTGCTGTCCAGCTGGGCATTGCAGAAAAGGGAGGTTCCTCTGTAACGTTCATACTGCATTGAACGGGCAGCCGCCACCCTTGCGGCAACTGCGGCAGATGATTCAGCAGCCGTGCTGCCGGTGATAGCGCTGACCGGAACAGAATCCACCTCAATCTGAATATCGATCCGATCCAGGAGCGGACCGGAAACCCGGTCGAGATACCGTCGGATTTCCGGAGGTGTGCAACGGCATGCACGCTGGGAGCTGCCGTAATAGCCGCAGGGGCATGGATTCATTGCAGCGATCAGCATGAAGGAGGACTGATACTGAGCCTGGCGTTTCACCCGTGAAACCGAGACAATGCCGTCTTCAAGAGGCTGGCGGAGGGCTTCCAGCGCGCTCCGGCTGAATTCAGGGAGTTCATCCAGAAACAGGACGCCGTTATGCGCCAGGGAAACTTCCCCGGGGCGCGCATCCTGTCCCCCGCCGATCAGCGAGGCAACAGACGCGCTGTGATGCGGGGCGCAGAATGGCCGGGTGACCATCAGGCCGCTGCCGGCCGGCAGGCGTCCGCTGATGGAATGGATCCGTGTGGTTTCCAGGGATTCCTCAAAAGTCATCGGGGGCAGAATCCCGGGAACACACCGTGCCAGCATGGTTTTTCCGCTCCCGGGAACACCGATCATAATCAGGTTATGGCCGCCTGCGGCGGCAACCTCAAGGGCTCTGCGGGCAGCGGACTGCCCGCGGATCTGGGCCATATCGACTGCACATACCGCCTCGCGCTTCAGCTGCTCAAAGGCAACCGGGGTCTCCGGGGTAATGTCCTCTGTTCCGTCCAGATAGTGGATGACTTCACAAAGATGGGAAACCGGAATAACCCGAAGACCTTCAATGCAGGCAGCTTCCCGGGCATTCCCGGCGGGCAGGATGACCTCTTTTACCCCATTCTCTTTCGCACTGATTACCATGGGAAGCACGCCGTTCACACGGCGGATACAGCCATCCAGGCCGAGCTCCCCGAAGAACGCAGTGCTGTCCGGATCAAAATCATCCCGGGGGAACAGGTTTCCGGAAGCGATCAGTAAACCGACGGCCATGGGGAGATCGAAGGATGGCCCCTCTTTCCGGATATCCGCAGGTGCAAGGTTAAAGGTGACTCGGTTGACAGGAAGCTCCACGCCGCTGCTGATGATTGCGGCATTGATCCGGTTCTTGCTTTCACGGACAGCCGTATCCGGAAGGCCGATGATCTCCATCATCGGCATACCGTCCACACAGAAGACTTCTACCTGCACGGGAAACCCGTTGACACCGCTGACGCCGAAGCTCAGGGTTTTCGCCATTGCCTGTTTACTCATCTTCGTTCCTCCGTTACATACCCGGATAGCTGACGGTCAGGATCTTTCCGCCGATATCCAGCCATTCCCGCGGAACCATAATCCCGCTCGCGTACGGGAAGAAAATGATAAAGCCGGCGGCCGCCAGGACACAGGACAGGACTGCGGCAATCCCCCGGAATGCTTTCATCCGGCCGGGAATGGCAGCCAGGCAGAGCCCGATGGAAACCAGAAGGAACGGAATGCTGGCAAAGTAATGATAGATATATGTGCCTCTTGGTACCAGCACCCATGGAAGATACTGGGCCAGGAGCCCGATGAACAGGAACCCGTACCGGACATCATATGTCGGAGCAGTAAAGTGCCAGCGGATGACAGGAAGTCCGGAAAGGTAATCCGCATCGGAACGGATATACCGTCTGCGGGACAGCCAGCAGAGCAGGCATACCAGCAGGGTGAACAGCCCGCCAAACCAGACGGCGGGGTTGCCGAAACTGAAAATGCTGTGATGGACTGGCGATGAATAAGGTACAAACTCCTCCATCGCATAATACATCGGCCTATAGATAACAGGCCATTCATACCAGGGAGAGTAGTAATAATGATCCATGCCCAGTCCGGGTTTGCTGTGATACCGGAACATTCCCACCTGGGACTGCCATACAGCGGAAAGATAGTCCCACAGGGAGTGGATCCGCGTATTGTATGCCATATACGGAATATAGCTGAGCAGATAGATGGCAATCGGAACAGCAATGAAGAACAGAACACACCACAGGGAAATACGGATCAGGCGGGAAACAATCCGGTTGCGGGAACTGCTGTACGGAAGCAGTTCCGCAGCCTGTTCTTCAGAAAGACCGGCGGACTGAAGGAGGCGGTCCGCCTCAGCGCGCAGCCGGATATGGCGGATTCCGTGCCAGGCATACAGCACAGCCAGGCCGGCGCCGGCATAGATTCCGATCCATTTGCTGGCGATGGACAGCCCCATGAAAAGGCCGCTGAACGCCAGCGGAACCAATGCATGGCGGAACGGTTCCCTGGCAAGATCCGTCTGCATATAACGCAGCATAAAGAAATAGGCAAAAATGATAAACAGGACCGGATAACTGTCGATTGTCGCAATCTGGGTCTGGGTCAGGTGCATACAGTCCAGGGACATCAGGACGCATACAACGGCAGCCGGAAGTGTTTTTTTGGTCAGCTGCTTTGTCAGCAGATAGATTCCCGGCAGCATCAGGATTCCCGCCAGCGCACCGGCAAAGCGCCATCCGAACGGCGTCATGCCGAACAGGGTGATACACCAGCTGATAAATACTTTCCCGAGAGGCGGATGGCTCGTTTCATAGGGAACAGTTCCCTGTGTGAATTCAAATCCGGTACGTGCATGGTAGATCTCATCAAAATAGGTGCTGTTCCACCAGGACGGCTGGGGTTCGCCCGTGCTGCTTCCGAACAGGACAGGTGTCGCTTCCAGGGTGTCCGGCTCATCCAGCAGGGCGGAGGGATCGGAATACAGCATGGATTCCGGTTCAGCTCCGGTATGGGAAGCGACCGTAGCCGGAATGGCATTCCCTTCCGGGTCACGGAAGATGATTTCGTTCAGTTTCAGGCCGATCTGTTCAGCCTTCAGGCGGATATAACGGCCCCGGAAATGGACGATATTGGATTCGTTGTTATAGTATTTCAGATTTCCGTCCGCATCCTCAAACGGGCGGATCGCATACTTCCATTTCCAGCACTCTCCCTCGGCCATAAAGGCGGGACGGTCTTCGGACCATGTCTCTCCGTCCGTGCTGTCAGACAGGGAAAAATCAAACATACTGACCTGGCCGAAATAGAGGACCCGAATATCATCATGGGGCTGCCCGAGGTCAAAGACGATTTCCTCGTTGATGCCGGAGGAGGACCATCCGTTCTGCGGGGCTTTTGTACTTCCGAGCGTTGTCAGGCTGACCAGGCTGTAAAGAAGTGTAACCACAGTGAGAATGATGGTATCTTTCCGGTTCCAGTGCAGCTTCCGGTCCGGATGGTAATCCAGCGGGGTCCTGGAAGGAACCGGATGGGTATCCGGAAGGATGGACGGCTCAGCAGCAGACCAGTCTGCATCAGATCCCTGAAGCATCCGGTAACCGAGCAGGACGGCATAGACGGATCCGAGAATATTCAGGATACTGAGCCCGTCTGCCAGTGCGGTGGTATCCGAAAGCAGATGGCCGGATTCTGATCCGAGACGAATGCTGTTGTCCAGAACGATTCCTTCGTTGATAAAAACAGTGAAGGTGAACAACGCCAGAACCCAGAGGATCCGGCGGTCCCTCTGGACCGCATAGGCGCAGGCCAGCAGGAAAACTGCGGGAAGCAGATACCGTTCATGCATCTTGATGCCGAATACATAGAGCAGGATAAACAGCAGGGCGCCCAGATACGGAAGGAAACGGATATCCGATTTGCGGATAAACAGGGAAATGGTGATCAGGAAAGCGAACGCCATGGCACCGATACCGGGATAAGTCCATGGGGCGCCGCAGACTGCGCATACAATAAATCCGACCGACAGGCATCCGGCGGCTGTGGCCTCGATTCCCCAGAAACGGACATCCCGGTGTTTCCATGTCCACAGGACTGCAAAAACAAGGGAAGAGAAAGCGAAAAGAAGCGGAACGGCAATATGGGCGGTGTTTTCCAGCCGGGTCCAGTTGGCACCGAAAAGATAATAGATATTCGCGGTGTTCAGTGTGGCATAGGGGTAGGATGCCAAGGTCTCACGGTACTGGTTGAACAGCCATCCGAAGGGCTGGCGGAGCCCAAACGGGAGGATTCCGGCAATGAGAACGGCAATGGAGATCAGGATTCCGGCAAGGATGGACTTCCGGGTCTCCTTCTGCCGGATCCAGGTGAAAATGATTGCTGCCAGTCCGAGAAAGCCGAGCATCAGCGCCTGGGGTTTGACAAGTACGCTGAGCGCGTATATCGGAAGTGCTGCCGTCCATTTGTTTTTAACTGCGCACAGGACAACCAGCACCATCATCAGGCACAGGACACTGTCCATCTGGCCCCAGGCGGCGCTGTTCAGAATCAGGAGCGGATTGAAGGCCAGCAGCGCGAAAAGCACAATGAAGAAGCGGCTGTGTTCCGGATGCTGGCAGCGCATGTAAGCAAAGAGCAGCCAGCAGAGCGCAAGATCGCACAGGTTCGGAATAAGCCGGAAAATAACATTCGTCCAGGCGGAGGATGCTCCTGTCTGGGTGGAAATCCATGAATTCAGCCCAAGGATATAGGTGTACAGCGGCGGGTAATCGCAGAAACCGGTCACCCGGTAAAAATCCAAAGGACCATGGGCAGCCATGGTTCCGCCCCAGCTGAGGAAGCAGTTGACATCCACCTGATACCCCTCAACACTGGCGCTGATGAACAACCGAAGTGCCAGGGATATCAGCAGGATCAGCCCCAAACTCCATGAATCGGTCCGTTTCTGCAGTCCGGCGGTTCCCTGGAGAGAATGCGGACGCATTGCATACAGCATTACCGCGCAGATGAGCAGGATACACCACAGCAGGCCGCCGGCTGTCAGCAGAGGCCAGGCTTTCCGGGATTCGGGCTCCTCATCATCAGCAGTCTCCCGGCCGGTATCCTGAACAGAATACCAGCGGTCGGCAATAACGTCATCCGGGATGGAATCCACGGCGGTCAGGCGGATATCATCAAAGCATGCAGTGCCGGTACCGAGGTCCCCGTAGCCGCCGACCCGGGCATAGATCGTGACCCAGGTCTGGTCGGGACCGGTTTCGCCGTAGTATTCCACATAACGCCATTCGCCTTCGGTGTCAGCAAAGTCTTCCGAAAAAGCATAAAGTCCCTCGATGCTCAGGTTCGCACCGCGTCCGCCTTCAATACCCTGGGCGCGGATATAGCCGCTCAGGCAGTATACGGTATCGGGATCCACATCGACAACCTGTGCAATCCGGGCATCATTCGGGGCGTTATTCCGGATTTCGAAAACCTGGCCGCGTTCCGGGTCTTCATCCTGGATGACACGATATTCAGTATAACCGATCTGACTGTACCAGGCATCGGTATACCAGCCATCCGGAAGGTTCTCATCCTCCAGCAGTTCAAAACCGCTGTTCCAGATCAGATTGCTGTCATCCGGGTTTTCCTCACCGGACGCAGAGATGCAGACGGCAAAAACGCCGGCAAGAATCAGAACCAGCAGAATGAGCAGGCGCTTCGGGATGCGGGTATATTTCATGGACAGGACATTCCTTTCCTCTTTAGCGGTAAAACATACTGCCCGGCTGGAATGCGTTCGGAATGTGCCGGACGGAATCCGGACGAATCTCAATCACATCAAACCGGACGGGACTGTTCAGACGGCGGTTTTTCTGAAGATAGAGGACAGCCGCCCGGGATATCCGCTTTTGTTTATCTTCCGTAACGGACATCAGTCCCTGGCCGGGCGGTCCGGTCAGTCGGGTTTTGACTTCAACGAAAACGACTGTATCCCGGTCGAGCATAATCAGGTCGATTTCGCCGCAATGGGTTCTGTACCGGCGTTCGAGGCAAATCATCCCCAGCCGGTCATGAAGATAGGCCTCGGCGGTATTTTCACCCTGCAGGCCGGTTTCATAGGTTTGCTTCATACAAAATTACCGATAAAGCTTCTTCTGTGCTCCGGGCATGGACCGTACTTCCGGAGCGCTTCGATATGCTCCCGGGTGCCGTATCCCTTGTTGCGGGCGAATCCGTACTCGGGATACAGGGCATCCAGCTCCTGCAGCTGCCGGTCCCGGACCACCTTGGCGACAATGCTTGCGGCAGCAATACTGTATGAGAAGGCATCCCCATGAATTACGGCGACTTCCCTGCCCTTCAGCCCCAGTCCGGTGACCGCGTCGATCAGGAAAATATCAGCGGGAACGGAGTCCGCGGCCATACGCATGGCTTTTTTTGTGGCCTGCAGGATGTTGATCCGGTCGATTTCCTCCGGACTGACCTGGCCGATACCGACATACAGGGCATTGGCCATAATCTGGTCGTAAACTTTTTCCCGCCGGCTTTCACTCAGCTTTTTGCTGTCATCAATCCACTCAATCAGCGGGCTTTCCGGAATCACCACACAGGCGGTCACAACATTTCCGGCCAGCGGTCCGCGCCCGACTTCATCCATTCCGGCGATGACCAGGCTACCGGAACGGTATTGTGAATCAAAGGCCTGCAGTTCCAGTGCGTGTGCTTTCCTGTCGATCATAAAGCTTCTCCTGTCTGTGCATCGGGAAGTTCAAGGGTGATTTTGCCGAGCTTTCCGCTGCGGAACTCATCGAGTACCACATTGCAGCAGCGGTCATAGTCAAAACGGCCGCCCCGGAGCAGCCATCCCCTTCCGCGGCAGACGGCATCGAGGAGTTCCACATTTTCCACGTTCAGGTCTTCCACGTGGAACCGGACGGATAATGTTTCCGGACAGCTGGCTTTCAGGTCCTCCAGCAGCGAGATGGCCAGCGCGTAAATATCAACGACATCGTCCTTTACGGAACCGATATAGCAAAGCCTGCGGGCAGCGAGCTGATCATCCAGCCGGGGCCACAGCATACCGGGAGTGTCCATCAGGTCCAGGTAGGGTGCTACATGAATCCATTGGTTGCCTTTGGTCACGCCGGGACGGTCGCCGGTTTTTGCGATACTGGTTCCGCGGAGCCGGTTGATGAGCGTGCTTTTGCCGACGTTCGGAACGCCGATCACCATCACGCGAATTGTTTTCCGGATCCCCTTTTCTTCTGCGGTTTCAACAACGTCGCGTACAGAACGGTCAATGGTACCGAGAAGCTCCTTGGACTTCAGGGAAATGGCGTGGACGGGATAGGCGGTTTCGCCCCGGGCCTGGAAAAAACGAACCCATCTGCGGGTCGCTTCCGGATCAGCCAGATCTGCCTTGTTCAGCAGCAGAATCCGCCGCTTTCCGGCTGTCATACGGAGCAGCTCCGGATTCCGGCTGGAAAAAGGAAGACGGGCATCACAGACTTCAATCACCAGGTCGACCCGTTTCAGCTGATCCTGCAGAAGACGCCTGGTTTTGGCCATGTGCCCCGGGTACCAGTTAATTGGTTGCTCAGAAATACTCATAAAAAACGGGTGCCTGCCCTTCTCCGAAAAAATTCCTTCATTATATTATCCCATGAACAATATTGCGTCAAGCGAACATAGAAGGAAAAAAGCGGCGGAAAGCGTAAGCTTTCCGCCGCTGAAAGGCAGCATCCGGTTAACGGATAACAGCATAGAGAGGGGTCATATCAATTCCCGGTGTTCCGTCCAGTACCTCGGCAAGAGCAGCCAGCATGGTCTTGATACCTCCCGGGATATCACTTTCCGCATTCAGCGGAAGCACCGGGTCATGAACGCTCAGCCGGAGCAGGAACCAGGCAGAATCCGGAACACCGCCCAGATCAAAACTGATCCGGACCCCTTCCCGGTTATCCGGTGCGATATGCCACCCGTCCGTAATTTCAGCATGGTCGAGGATTCGCTGAATGGCCTCCTGGCCGCGCGGGCGGAAGTCCGGATCCGTAATATTGAGCCGGATCTCGGTGCTTTCTGCCGGTTCTTTCAGGTCTGCAATCAGGCTGCCGAGGTTTTTCCCCTGCTGCTTCATCTGCATGGCGGTCACGATAAGAACCGTCACCAGGTACATTCCGTCATCCAGGAAATGGTTTTCCCGCAGGGCAGCGTGACCGCTGGTCTCAATGGCCAGAGGACAGTCGGAACCTTCCCGGTTCAGCCGGATCGCTTCATCAATCACATTCCGGTAACCGCGCTTGAAGCGGTAGTGTTCCCCGCCCTTCCGGCGGATAAAGAGACTGAGGCCGGACGATGTGACCGAGTCCGTCACGATCACCTGGCGGGGATTCTGCTCCAGCAGGATGGCGCTGATCAGCGCGATCAGGCGGTTCCGGTTGATTTCTTTTCCGTCGGCGTCCACAACCGCAGCCCGGTCGCAGTCGGTATCAAAGATTACACCGAGATCTGCGCCGGCGCGGAGTACGGCAGAACGGAGTGAAGCAATTGCCTGAGCATTTTCCGGATTTGGAATATGGTTCGGGAAAATCCCATCCGGATTCAGGAACTGGCTTCCGGCGGTATTGGCGCCCAGGGACTGGAGCATGTCTGCATAAAAGCCGCCGGCTCCGTTTCCGGCATCCACCACCACATGAAGCCCGGCAAGCGGTTTGTCCGCATCAGTGCCCAGCCCGCTTCGGATCCGGTCTGCCAGCTGGCGCTGGTACACAGGAAGGAATTCCTCCGGCTGGACCGAACCGGCAGGTTCGGCATCCTCCGGCCGCAGGTCCCGGGCAACCCGAAGCAGAGATTCCACATCCTTGCTTTCCAGTCCGCCTTCAGATGTGAAGAACTTCAGCCCGTTTTTATCCCAGGGATGGTGGCTGGCAGTAATCATCACTGCGCCGTCTGCTTCAAATCCCGGGGTAATGGTGGACATATACATGGCCGGAGTGGTGCACATACCGAAGTCGGCTACGGAAGCACCGGAACGGCAGATGCCGTCTGAAACGGCCTGCAGGAGGGCGGGGCCGGTGATGCGGCTGTCCCGGCCGACGGCGATTTTCAGTGCCGAAGCAGGTTTGCTTTTTTTGGCAGCCACCCATTGAGCAAATGCCATACCCAGTGCCTGTGCGATATCCGTGGTCAGTGCGGCGTTGTCGCCCACGGCTGTTCCCCGGACATCAGAACCGCTTTTCAAAGACAACCAGTCTGTCATAACAATCGCCTCCGTTTGCTATGCGTCAAGTTCGTCACAGTACCCGCGAAGAATATGATACAATGGCGCAAGCTGCTGGAAATCCTTCCGGACCTCGGTCAGGATGCGCTCAGAGAAAACCTTCCTGAAATCGGGGGAAATCTTGTTGATATACATCTCCTTGGTACAGTACCATCGCCGCAGACGGTCCGGTATTTCCGGCGGCACTTCCATCCTTTTATGGATACTTCCGTTCAGAAGCAGGCCCCGGCCGGCCAGATCCAGGTCATCCAGTATCGCCAGTGTACCGTCCGGATTGGCACGCATCCTTTTCCGGAAAAGGTCCAGCGCTTCCCTGTTTTCACCCCAGAATCCCATCCCCCAGTCCAGGCGGGACGGTCCGAGTTCAAACCAGTACATCAGGCTTTGCTCCCGGGGCTCTCCTTCACGACGGAACAGCAGCCACAGATGATCCCGGTACGGGCTTTTATCCCGGGAAAAGCGGGTATCCCGGTGAATCCGGGAAAGACACCTGTGCGGACGGATTTCCATCCGCGGGTCAATTTTCCTCATTGCAGGTCCGAGATCTTCGATGAATTCATAGAACGGACGCTGGACAACCTCCACATACCGGTCATGGTTTTCATGGAAGTAGGCGGCATTGTTGTGAAACTTCAGATCCAGGAAGAAGGAAATAGTATCCTCACTGAAACCGGTGAACATACGGTGCCTCCCTTTCAGACGGAAAGCCGGACAGGCGTGACACCGGAAAGCCGGACGCTTTGCGGATCAGGCTGGCTCATACCGATATGGAATGTCAGGTGCTCAACAGGAATACGGTTCCCATCCGGATCAATTACGGTCCGGGTCAGCGGATCCAGCCGGACCACAGCCGAAACGGTTTCGCCGGCTCTTACCGGAATCCGGCAGAAACCGCAGAGCCGGGGGTGGGTTGGTGCATACGGACTGTCGGCTTCGGCATATACCTGTACCACAGCATCGCCGTCCATACTGCCGGTATTGCGGACACTGACCCGGATCCGGCCGTCTTCCAGGGATGCATCCGACAGCTCCCAGCAGGTGTAGCTGAGTCCATGCCCGAACGGATAGAGCGGTTCACCGGTGAAATAACGGTAGGTCCGGTTTTCCATGCTGTAGTCTTCAAAAGCAGGAAGATCATCCACACTTTTGTAGAAGGTTACCGGCAGGTGGCCGCTGGGGTTTTTCTCGCCGAACAGCAGCTCGGCAAGCGCTTTTCCGCCGGCCTGTCCGGGATACCAGGACAAAAGCTTGGCGTTGCCGCCGCTGACATTCAGGGCGGAACCGGCCGCAATGACGGTGATGAGTTTCCGGGAGTGCCGGCAGAGGATTTCCATCAGCCGCCGCTGGGATTCCGGAATCAGCAGGTCTTTCTTGTCACCGCTGAAATATTCATTGCCGGTATCCCCTTCTTCCCCTTCAAGGGTGGCGTCAAGACCGATACAGGCAATCGTCACATCGGCAGCCTCGGAGTACATGGCCGCTTCAGCCAGCCGGTCATCGGGTTTGGAAAGGCCGGACGTCCGGTCCTTGTACAGGTGGCTTCCGAGACTGTAAAGGACACGAATTCCGTGGGCAGCACAATAGGAACGGATTCCTTCCAGGAAGGTGACATATCGGCTGCTGGTACCGTTGTAGTTGCCTTCCAGGGCCGGAATGCTGTCGGCGTTCGGACCGATCACGGCAACGGTCCGGATCCGGTCCGCACACAGCGGAAGGGTTCCGTCATTTTCCAGCAGCACCATGCTGTTTTCCGCTGCCTTCAGGGCAAGTGCGTCGTGAGCGTCCGTATCGGTATCGGTTACCGGAATACCGTCATATTCACAGTCATCGGCAAAAAGCCCCAGCAGGAAACGGGTGGTAAAGAGACGCACACAGGCGGTGGTAATCTGCTCTTCAGTAACCAGCCCCTCCTGGTATGCCTGCATCATATGGAGATACGTATTGCCGCAGTTCAGATCACACCCGTTCCGGATGGCCAGGGCTGCGCTTTCGGGGGCTGTAGCGGTTACCTTGTGATTGACATGGAAATCCCGGATGGCCCAGCAGTCGCTGACTACATGCCCCCGGAATCCCCATTTTCCGCGCAGGGTATCCTTCAGCAGCGCTTTGCTGCCGCAGGCCGGTTCTCCGTTGACACGGTTGTAGGCGCCCATGACGGATTCCACATCCGCTTCCTTTACGGTGGCTTCAAAGGCGGCCAGATAGGTTTCGGCCATATCCTTAGGATTGGCTTTCGCATCGAATTCATGGCGTAGGGCTTCCGGACCGGAATGAACAGCGAAATGCTTGCTGCAGGCGGCAGTCTTCAGGTATTTTCCGTGTCCCTGCAGGCCTTCAATATATCGGATTCCGAGCCGGCTGGTCAGATACGGATCTTCACCGTAGGTTTCATGTCCGCGGCCCCATCTGGGATCCCGGAAAATATTGATATTCGGGCTCCATACGGTCAGCCCCTTATAAATATCCCGGTCGCCGAAACGGCTTTGCCCGTTGTATTTCGCGCGGGCCTCATCAGAAACGACAGAAGCGATTTCCTCCTGAAGATCTTCATCAAACATTGCAGCCAGGCCGATTGCCTGCGGGAAAACGGTGGCGGTACCTGCCCGGGCCACGCCGTGGAGAGCTTCATTCCACCAGTTGTATGCAGGAATGCCCAGGCGGGGAATTGCCGGTGCATCATATCTGAGCTGGGATGCTTTTTCCTCCAGTGTCATCCGTGATACCAGTTCTTTGGCCTGAGCCGTTGCTTCTGCCCTGTCTCTCATAGTGCTTCTCCGATCGTGAATTCAGTTTGAATGATTGATTCTTACCTTAAAAAATTATACATTCCGGTGGTTTTTTCCTGCTCATGGGAAACAAAAAACCGGCTTCAGAATAAATTCTGAAGCCGGTTTTAAGCGGAAAATCAGATGCGCTTGATCTCCTTGATCTTGGCAGCTTTGCCCTGGCGCTCACGCAGATAGTACAGCTTGGCGCGGCGGACTTTACCGCGGCGGATCATATCCACGTGGTCAACACGGGGGGAATGGATCGGGAAAGTACGCTCTACGCCGATGCCGTAGGACACACGACGCACGGTAAATGTTTCCCGGACTCCGCCGTTCCGCTTTGCAATAACAGTTCCTTCAAAAGCCTGCAGACGTTCGCGGTTGCCTTCAACAACCTTCACCCAGACCCGGACGGTATCGCCGACGTTGAACTGGGGCATATCACTGCGGATCTGCTTGGCTTCAATGGAACGAATGATTTCATTCATGACAGGTTCCTCCTTCCCTCATAGACGTTCATGACCCGGTCAGCGAACCGAACGATTCGCCGTTTCAGCCCGGACAGAGGACCGCCCGCATAACACCAGACATAATATCATAAAGAAAAACAAATTGCAAACATTATTTTTCTGCATGATACACGGAAACCGGAAGAAAAAGGAACTGTTCCCGGAGGAACAGTTCCCGGTATACCAGGAGAAATTACTTCTTCGCGGCAATGGCAGCCTGTGCGGCAGCGAGCCGGGCAATCGGCACACGGAAGGGAGAGCAGCTCACATAATCCAGGCCGATCTTATGGCAGAATTCCACAGAGGTCGGATCACCGCCATGCTCGCCGCAGATACCGATGTGCAGCTTCGGATTGACCGGACGTCCCAGCTTGATGGCAAGATCCATCAGCTTGCCGACGCCGTTCTGGTCCAGGCGGGCGAACGGATCGCTCTCGAAGATCTTGGTGTCATAGTACGCGGAAAGGAACTTGCCCGCGTCGTCGCGGCTGAACCCGAAGGTCATCTGCGTGAGGTCGTTGGTGCCGAAGCAGAAGAAATCAGCATCCTTGGCGATTTCATCCGCGGTCAGGGCGGCACGCGGGATTTCGATCATCGTACCGACTTCATACTCGATCTTCACATCGCTGGCGGCGATTTCAGCATCGGCCGTTTCCACAACGATCTTCTTGACGAACTTCAGTTCCTTTTCCTCGCAGACCAGCGGAATCATGATTTCGGGACGAACCGTCCAGTCGGGATGCGCTTTCTGCGTGTTGATGGCAGCGCGGATAACGGCCCGGGTCTGCATCTTTGCGATTTCCGGATAAGTGACAGCCAGGCGGCAGCCGCGGTGGCCCATCATGGGATTGAATTCATGCAGGGAAGCGATGATGTTCTTGATGGTTTCTACACTCTTGCCCTGGGTTTTGGCCAGCAGTGCAATCTCTTCCTCCGTGGTGGGAACGAACTCATGCAGCGGCGGATCCAGGAACCGGATGCAGACCGGGCAGCCTTCCAGCGCTTCATAGAGCTTTTCAAAGTCGCCCTGCTGATACGGCAGGATTTTATCCAGCGCAGCTTCGCGTTCTTCCACCGTGTCGGAGCAGATCATCTCGCGGAAAGCAGCGATGCGTTCCGGCTCAAAGAACATATGCTCGGTACGGCACAGGCCGATACCTTCCGCGCCGAGCTCACGGGCTTTCTTTGCATCGGCGGGCGTATCGGCGTTGGTCCGCACGCGGAGCCGGCGGTATTTGTCCGCCCATGCCATGATCCGGCCGAACTCTCCGGCAATCTTGGCATCCACAGTCGGGATCAGGCCGTCATAGATATTGCCGGTCGTTCCGTCGATGGAGAGGAAATCACCTTCATGGAAGGTTTTCCCGGCAAGCGTGAATTTCTTGTTTTCTTCATCCATGGCAATGTCGCCGCATCCGGAAACGCAGCAGGTTCCCATTCCGCGGGCAACGACGGCTGCGTGGCTGGTCATACCGCCGCGGACGGTCAGGATGCCCTGGGCGCTCTTCATACCGGTGATGTCCTCAGGAGAGGTCTCCAGACGGACCAGGACGACTTTCTCGCCCCGGGCGGCCCATGCTTCGGCGTCTTCAGCGGTGAACACGATTTTACCGCAGGCGGCGCCGGGAGAAGCACCCAGGCCGCGGCCGATCGGAGCAGCCTTTTTCAGGGCTGTGGCGTCAAACTGCGGATGAAGCAGGGTGTCCAGGTTACGGGGATCGATCATCGCAACGGCTTCCTCTTCAGAACGCATTCCTTCGTCCACGAGGTCGCATGCAATCTTCAGTGCGGCCTGCGCAGTACGTTTGCCGCTGCGGCACTGCAGCATATACAGCTTTCCGTTTTCCACGGTGAATTCCATATCCTGCATGTCACGGTAGTGCTTTTCCAGGGTTCCGCAAACCTTGACGAATTCATCATAGGCTGCGGGGAACTGTTCGGCCATCTGGGAAATCGGCATCGGCGTACGGACGCCGGCGACCACGTCTTCGCCCTGGGCATTGACAAGGAACTCACCCATCAGCTTGTTTTCGCCGGTTGCGGGGTCGCGGGTGAAGGCAACGCCGGTACCGGAGTTGTTGTTCAGGTTTCCGAATACCATGGGCATGACATTGACAGCGGTTCCCCAGCTGTACGGAATGTCATTGTCGCGGCGGTAGACATTGGCACGGGGATTGTCCCAGGAACGGAAAACAGCCTTGATGGCTCCCATCAGCTGATCCTTCGGATCGTAGGGGAAGTCATCACCGATCTTGGCCTTGTATTCCGCCTTGAAAGCGGCGGCCAGCTCTTTAAGGTCATCGGCAGTCAGATCCACGTCGTATGTGACACCCTTTTTCTGCTTCATCTCATCGATGAGCTGTTCAAAGTATTTCTTGCCGACTTCCATAACGACATCGGAGTACATCTGGATAAAACGGCGGTAACTGTCATATACGAAACGCGCGAATTTGGGGTCGTCGTTTCCGGCAATCATGGCGGCAACCACGTCGTCATTCAAGCCCAGATTGAGGATGGTGTCCATCATACCGGGCATGGAAGCACGGGCACCGGAACGGACGGAAACAAGCAGGGGGTTTTTCAGGTCCCCAAACTTCTTGCCGTTGATTTCTTCCATCCGCGCAATATACTCCATGATCTGCGCCTGGATTTCATCATTGATCTGGCGTCCGTCTTCATAATACTGGGTACAGGCCTCGGTAGAAATCGTGAATCCCTGGGGAACAGGCAGGCCGATGTTGGTCATCTCAGCCAGGTTGGCGCCTTTTCCGCCCAGAAGTTCACGCATGGTGGCATTCCCTTCGCTGAAGAGGTACACATACTTTTTGGACATACAAAATTCCTCCTCGTTCAATTCGCGTGTAACAGTTTGTCAGAACAGTGCAACGTCCACAATACCGTACAACAAATGATTATACTGCCTGAACAGTCACTTGGCAAGCTTTTTGTATACTGTGCAGGCGTTCCGCATATTACGGAAGGCACTGTTTTTTATGATCCGCTGCCGAAAGAAGCTGCTCGGCGTAAGTGACTGCATCCGGGGAGATTCCGTCGGCACCGCTGATGATCCGGGCGATTTCCCGGATCCGTCCTTCCCTGTCCAGCTCGGAGACATTGGTCTCTGTCCGGTCGTTGACAACACCTTTGCTGACCAGGTACTGATAGTCCCCGGCAGCAGCCAGCTGAGGCAGATGGCTGACGCAGATCACCTGGTGATGCCTGGAAATCGCGATCATCTTTTCAGCAACTGTCTGTGCCATCTTACCGCTGATACCCGTATCGATTTCATCAAAGATCATGCAGTCAACACCGGTGTGTCCGGCTTCCAGGGTTTTCATGGCCAGCATCAGGCGGGACAGTTCGCCGCCGGAAGCAATATCCTTCAGCGGCATCAGGGGTTCTCCCGGATTGGGGCATATCAGGAATTCGCCGCGGTCATCGCCGGTTTCCGTCGGCATTTTCGGCTTACCATCCGAATTTTCCTCAAAATGCACACTGAAAACGGTCTGGGCCATGCCAAGCTGCTGAAGTTCCTGCATCATATGCATGCTGAAAACTTCGGCCAGTGCTTTTCTGGAAGCGGTCAGCCTGCGTGCGGCTTCCCGGTATTCAGCCAGGAGTTTCCGGTGTTCAGCACCCATCTGTTCCAGACGGTCGTCCAGCCGGTTCAGGTCTTCCAGCTCGGCGGCCAGGTTGTCTTCTGTCTGCAGGACTTCATCCGCAGATGTTCCGTATTTTTTTTCAATCCGGCGGATCTGGTCCAGGCGGTTTTCCGTCTGTTCAAGCCGCACGGGATCAAAATCATTCTTTTCGATCAGGCCGGAGAGCTGAAACGCAATGTCTTCCAGCTCATAATAAAGGTTCTCACAACGGGCGGAAAGTCCGTGGATGAGATCATCCTCTTCTGTGATCGATTTCAGCGCGTTTCCGGCTTCCCGGACAGCGGATAGTGCGCCGTCTTCCGATGCCTCTCCGTGTACCAGATGGCCGTATGCGTTTTTCAGGGAGCCGGAGATCCGGCCGGCTTTTTCCAATCCACGGAGACTGTCCCGAAGGGATTCCTCTTCACCCGGCTGCAGCGCAGCACTGCGGAGTTCTTCCAGCTCCCGGGTAATCTGCCGGATCCGGGGCTCCTTATCCCGGCTGATTCTGACCAGGCGGGCATATTCACGATGATTGGCCATAAACCGCATACAGGCATCGCGGACATCTCCGAGAAGCAGCATATGGGCTTGGTCTCCGAGATGATCGAGATAGGCCAGGTGGGTTTCCGGATCTGCAAGGAACTGGTGCTCACTCTGCCCGTGGAGATTCATGAGCAGCGGTGAAAGTTCCTTCAGGAACGACAGCGGCATCATTACGCCGTTGACCCGGCAGATGTTTTTTCCGGTGGCAGATATTTCCCGGTAAACTGTAATGGAAGAACCATCAAACTCAAGGGATTCCCGCTCCAGAAGCCGGGCTGCGGTATCGGAGCCGGGTATGTCAAAAACGGCTTCAACCGATCCTTTTTCACATCCGGAGCGGATCAGTGTACGGTCGGCCCGCCCGCCGAGGATCAGCTTCATGGCATCCACAACAATGCTTTTTCCGGCCCCGGTTTCTCCGGAAAGCACCTGCAGCCCGGAATGGAAACAGATGGTCAGGCGATCGATCAATGCAATATTCCGGATGGATATCGATTGAATCATACCGTGCTTTCCTCCCGCATGTTATTCATCGCTGGACAGCTTCCGGAGGCGCGCGGTGATCTCATCGGCATCCTTTTCATTTCGTGCGACGATGAAAATGGTATTGTCTCCGGCAATAGTCCCGAGTATTCCGGACCACTGCATGGTGTCAATTGCTTCGCCGGCAACGCCGGCTGATCCGCTCAGCGTTTTGACCACAATCATATAGCCGGCCTGCTCCACGCTGACCAGGGAATCAGACAGGATCCGCGTCAGCCGGACATTCACGGCTGAACGGTTGCGGTCCGGCTGGGCATATTTGTACTTGCCGCTTTCCCCGATGACTTTGATCAGGTGGAGATCCTTGATATCCCTTGAAATGGTTGCCTGGGTAACCTGGTAACCGAGCGCGCGCAGTTCGCCGGCGAGCTCTTCCTGTTTCTCGATTTCCTTGTCCGAGATGATCCGGATGATATCATTCTGGCGGGTGGATTTCATCATTGCACCTCCGTCATTACTCGTGGTTGGAACCCCATTCCCGCAGCTTCATATGCAGCAGGCTGTAAAAATGATACGGGTGCAGCCGAAGAAGCCGTACGGTATCGGGGGAACCGGTCACAATAATCTCATCCCCCGCCTCCAGGGTTCCGCGGTTCATGCCGTCGATCTGGAGTTCTGCAGTCTGATTCCGCTCTTTCTGCAGGCGGAAACGGATTTCTGATCCCTCTGAGACAACGCACGGACATTGCTGCAGGCTGTGGGCGCATACGGGTGTCAGTACGATACACCGCATGGACGGTTCCACAATCGGTCCCCCGGCAGAGAGAGAGTAACCGGTAGATCCGGTGGGTGTTGCGGCAATCATTCCGTCGGATGTGAATGTACCGAAAGCCTCCCCGCTCACCGTACAATCCACCCGGATCAGGCGGGCATACCCGCCGCGGGTGATTACGGCGTCATTCAGTGCACTGAAATGCTCGCCGGTTTTGACGTTGGTCACATCCAGCAGCATCCGCTCTTCTGTCTCGTAGCGGCCGGCCAGGATTGCATCCAGGGCTTCCTGAAGGCGCTCCGGTTCTTCCTCGGTCAGGAATCCGGTGGTTCCGAGATTGAATCCCATCAGGGGAATGTGATATTTCATCGCATACCGGGCACCGATCAGGAGCGTTCCGTCGCCGCCGAACGTCAGGATAATTCCTGCACAGCCCGGAAGCGTTTCATTGCCGGATTCCGGGGAAATACATTCAATCCCATGCACTTTCAGGTAGGATTCAGCCGTGGAAGCCAGGCTGATGGCATCCGGTCGGTCCGGATTTGCCAGAAGACAGATACAGCGAATCAAAGATGACCATCTCCCTGTTCATTCGTCAGTTTACGATGGGCTTCCGCCACAACGGAACGGATATCGGCGTCTGTGATTCCGGCAGAGGAATCATCCGATTTCCGGATTTCGGACAGGAATTCGATATTTCCTTCGGGACCGGTGATCGGAGAATAATCCAGCCGGCGGACATTCCATCCGACAGACCGGGCAAATTCGGAAATGGTCCGGATTACATCCTCATGGGTTTTGGGGTCACGGACCACCCCTTTTTTTCCGACCTTGTCCCGGCCGGCCTCAAACTGCGGTTTGATCAGGGAATAGATGACCCCCTGGTCCCCGATAACGCTGATCAGAGCCGGCAGGATCAGCCGGATGGAAATAAAACTGACATCCATCACGGCTATTTCCGGCCTTTCCGGAAACATGTCTGCCGTCAGGAAACGGGCATTGGTCCGTTCCATAACCGTAACCCTTGGATCATTCCGGAGCTTCCAGTCCAGCTGGCCGTATCCGACATCCACTGCGTATACATGCCGTGCGCCGCTGTGAAGGCAGACATCGGTGAAACCGCCGGTGCTGGCACCGGCGTCCAGAATCACCCGGTCCTTCAGGCTGGCGCTGAAAACGCGGACTGCCTTTTCAAGCTTCAGAGCTCCCCGGCTGACATAGGTTTTTTCCGGCTGCCTGATCAGCAGAGGATCTTCCGGCCGGACTGCTTCGGATGCTTTCATCACACGGCGTTCACCGATAAAAACCTGCCCGGCCATAATGGCAGCCTGTGCTTTTTCACGGCTTTCCGCAAGACCGCGGTCTACCAGCGCGACATCCGCGCGTGTTTTTTCCGTCACTGCTCAGCCCTCCCGAGTTTGCGCAGGATCCTGCCGGCAATCTGATCCGGGCAGAGTCCGGCATCTTTCATCAGCAGCTGATGGTTCCCATGTTCAATCCAACAGTCCGGAACGCCGATGCAGTCGGCCGGCTGCGGGAACCCTTTTTTCCGGCAGAGTCCGGAAATATAGGCCCCGAATCCGCCGGTTTCCATGTGCTCCTCCAGCGTGAAATAAGGAGTATCAGGACTTATGCGGGAAAGGAATTCCTCGTCCGCCGGCTTAAGGGAGGTACACTGGATTACCGCGGCGGAAACCCCTTCTTTTTCGAGCAGGGAGCGGACAGATACCGCCTGCTGGACCATATTGCCGGCAGCAAGGATCATCAGATCGCATCCCTCAAAAATGGTATACCATTTTCCGGGAACAAAGTGACGGCCTTCCGGATGACAGAACGGAACAGGTGTTCCGTCCTTCTGGTAACGGATTGTGCATGGACCGTCCTGTGTCAGCGTCCAGCGGATCATCTCGCTGAGCTCCAGTGCGTCACAGGGGGCCAGAACGGTCATACCGGGAACCGGCAGAACTTCCGCAAGATCAAACAGGCCGTGATGGGTCCGGCCGTCTTCCCCGCCGAGCCCGCTCCGGTCCAGCAGGAAAACGACCGGGAGGTTCTGCATGCAGACATCGTGGATCATCTGATCATAACAACGCTGGAAAAAAGTGGAATAAACGGCGTAATAGGGACGCATTCCGCCGGCAGCAAGGCCGGCAGCCAGTGTGGCGGCATGCTCTTCGGTGATTCCGGTATCAATGACGGAATCCGGGTATTTTTCCGCGAAATGATCCAGGCCGGTTCCGAGTTTCATCGCTGCGGTAATCGCTACAATCCGGCTGTCAGAGGAACGCATCCCGGCCAGGGTATCCGCCATGACATGACCGGCAGAAGGATAATCCGGTTTCCGGATCCGGTTTCCGGATTCGATGTAGAAGGGCGGTGTTCCGTGGAAGGCTTCCGGACGGGCTTCCGCCTGCTCATATCCGTACCCTTTTTTGGTCAGCACATGAATGACGCAGGGGCCGGTGCATTCGCCGGCTTTTTTCAGTGTTTTTTCCAGGCTGGACAGGTCATGTCCGTTGATGGGTCCGAAATACTGAAAGCCGAGCGCTTCGAAGAAACCCAGGTCTCCGCTGCGGAGAAGCATGGATTTTACCAGCTTCTTGGTTCCATGCATTGCCCGGTAGATCAGTTTTCCGAAAACCGGAAAACGGTTCAGGCGACGGACCCGCTGTTTGGCACTCTGCCACCCGGCACTGATTCTCAGGTCTGTCAGGTAGGAACTGAGGGCGCCGACGTTCGGCGCAATGCTCATCTCATTATCATTCAGGATCACAATCAGGCGTGTATGGCTGTGACCGGCATCGTTCAGCGCTTCATAGCACATACCGCCGGTCATGGCTCCGTCTCCTACCAGCGCGATTACATGATGGTGTTCATTCCGGTAATCCCGCGCACGCGCCAGTCCCAGGGCGGCGGAAATGGAAGTACTGGCATGTCCGGTTTCAAAACAGTCGTATTCACTTTCATCCCGCTTCGGGAAGCCGGAAATCCCGCCGTATTCCCGGAGCGTCCTGAACCGGCTGTACCGGCCGGTGATCAGCTTGTGAACGTAGGACTGATGGCCGACGTCAAACACGACCTTGTCCTCCGGCAGATGAAACACACGGTGGATTGCAAGCGTCAGTTCCACAACCCCCAGGTTGGATGCCAGATGTCCGCCGTTTTCGGAAACGGTTCGGATCAGTTCGGCCCTGATTTCTCCGGCCAGTTCCTGTATTTCTTTTTCACTCAGACGGGCCAGATCCGCAGGGGAATTGATTTTCTCCAGCATGCTGCTTCCGCCTCTCTCTGCCTTATTCATCCGGATTACAGCTTTGTTCCGCCTTTGCTGCCCTTGGCTCCCTTGCTGCCTTTGGCACCTGATCCGACGCTCTTCAGGATGTCGCTGGTATAGGCATAATTGGCATGGTTACGGTCTTCATGCGCTTTTTCTGCAAACCGGATCATCCGGTCAATCAGCTCACGGTACCGGATTCCGTCATATTCCCACAGATAGAATGCAAGGCTTCCGGGAATCGTGTTGATTTCAGTGATATACAGCTTTTCGCTGTCGCGGTCAAACATGTAGTCAATCCGGACCACACCTTTCCCGTCCATCATCCGGAAGATATCCTTGCTCATGTTCTGGATTTCCGTTTTCAGCCCGTCATCGATCGGAGCCGGAAGGACGCGGTGAAGGCTGGCCATTCCCTTGCTTCCGCCGGATGCAAGATACTTCTCGCCGAAAGTCAGGAATTCGGTGCTGTTCAGCGGCATTTCAATGGAGGAAGCCATCACTTCATCGTCATAGCCGAGCACGCTGCAGTTCAGTTCAATGGGCTGGTTCAGTCCTTTTTCAACCAGGACCCTCCGGTCATATTCAAATGCAAGGGACAGGCTGTCCTTCAGGCCGCCTTCATCATCAGCCCGGCTGACGCCGATGCTGCTTCCCAGGTTGGCTGGTTTTACAAATACCGGGAATCCCAGTTCACTCCGGATCTTTGCGGCAACATCATCGGCACTGCTTTCAAACTCATGCCGCGTCACAGCCACTCCGGGAAGAACCGGGAGACCGGCGCCGCGGAAGAACTGCTTCATGATGATTTTGTCCATTCCGATTGCGCTGCCGGGAACCCCGGTGGATGTATACGGGATATTGGCCAGCTCCAGCAGTCCCTGCAGGGTGCCGTCCTCGCCGTTCAGACCGTGCATTACAACGATATACACATCAATCCTGGCAATGATCTCAAGCCTTTCCCGGCCGAAAAGCCCCTTGCCTTTTTCCAGGCGGAGCAGCGCGCCGGATCCGGAACTCAGGTCCGGAAATACGCGGACAATACCGGCAGTTTCGCCTTTGAACGGCCGGAAGGTATCAATCTCCTTCAGCTTTTCACCGGTATACCAGTTTCCGCGCTCATCAATATAAACCGGAATCACGTCATACTGCTCCGTGTCGGCATGGCGCATCAGCTGAATGGCGCTTATGATGGCGACTTCCCTTTCACAGCTGCGGCTTCCGAATATAACGCCGATTTGCTTTTTCAATTCTGATTCCTCCGTTTCATATACCGGAAAAGCGGATGTATCCGGCAGGTGGCCCAGGACAGTTATTCACTGTAATTGTCGGGAAGGTCATTCTCAAACAGCACAGTATCCCCGGAACGGGCAATATCGTGCATGATCCGTACGGCTTCGTCCAGCGATTCGGCAATCCGGATCTTTTCTTCCGGAAACCCGGATCCGGCCAGGCCTTCGCGAATGGCTGCGCTGCGCTTTTTGCCGACCAGGATTGCAGTATCGCAGCCGGCAGCCATCTTTTCCCCGAATTCACGGTTCATCTCATACTCCAGTTTGCCAAGCTCGACCATGCCCGGAGTAATGATGATGCGCTGCGGCGGGAATTCTTTCAGAACGTGGAAAGCCTGCTCCGCACCCCGGATGTTGCTGTTGAATGCGTCGTCAATAATGGTGATGCCGCCGGAATTGGGAATCAGCTGGAGCCGGTGTTCCACAGGGGTCAGCCGGCTGATCCCGCGGGCAATCTGCTCTCCGGTGAGTCCCAGGCTGACAGCAACAGATGCGCACAGGAGAATATTCCGGATATTCAGTTCACCAAGCAGCGCGGTCCGGCAGGGAATGCGGAAATCGTGCGTGCAAAGGGTAAAGCGGCTCCCCTCGGGTGACACGGTGATATCTTCTGCCCAGACGTCATCTGCCTGGCTGTCCAGGCCGGACAGGCATTTCGGCTTTTCGGTCTTCCGGTACAGTTCCAGGCAGATCCCCTGGTCATCCGGGAAAAAGCACCGCCCGTTGTCCGGCAGGGCATCAATCAGCTCATACTTGGTTTTTGTCACACGTTCCAGTGTTTTGAACGTATCCAGGTGCTGTGGTCCGATGGAAGTCAGAATGCCGATTTCAGGATGGACCAGGCGGCACATCTCCTTAATGTCCCCCACATGCCGCGCACCCATCTCCGCGATGAAAACGCGGTGACCGGGTTCCAGGGAAGAGCGGATTACCCGGGTGACTCCCATCGGGGTGTTGAAGCTGGACGGTGTGACAAGTGTATTGTATTTCTCGCTGAGGATTGTTCCCAGGATAAATTTGACGCTGGTCTTTCCCCAGGAACCGGTAATGCCGATCCGGATCAGATCCTTCCGTTCGCGGAGAATCCGCTGCGCGTCACGGAAATACATCTCGCTGATTGCTTTCTCGATCGGCCAGGCAATCAGGCCGGCCAGCGCGACCCATACCGGGAGGAACAGGGGGAACAGCATCAGCAGGACAGCGGCGGCTTCAGCCGGCGGTGTGCAGAAACGGAAAGCAATCAGGATCCCGGCAAAAACCACAAATGAGACGACATACAGCCGTTTCATCCGCGGGGTGAACCGGAACGGCTTCTTGGCTTTCTGATCCCGGGACAGGCGGTAAAGCAGTACGCCGCAGGCCAGGACAACAACGGAAACACAGACGACCGGAAGCCAGTCGTTGTCTTCCGGAATGACAGCCGCGAAAAGCAGCAGGGAGAGTGCCCAGGCCAGCGCTTCAATCAGGCCTGGCAGGAACGCCTTCAGGGCATTGCGGCGGATTGTCCGGAAATACCCGGGGTGCTGGTAGCTCTCCAGCTGGAAATAATGAAAGAGAATTCTTCCGGCCAGGACACATCCGGCCGAGAGGGACAGGATCAGGATCAGGGACAGGGGGGTCATGCATCAGTCCTCCTTCAGGAATTCGGAAGCAATGGCGCAGAATCTGTCCACCTGTTCCAGATAGGCAAAATGCGTGCCGCCTTCCAGAATGATCAGTGCGCTGTCCGGGATCCGCTTTTCCATTTCACGGCCCATCCAGAGCGGTGTCTCTGTATCCCGGTCGCCCCACAGAAGCAGTGTGCCGGAGCGAAATGATCCGTAAAGATCCGTAAGGTCCTGGCTGACGATCCGTACAAAGGTTTTCCGCATTTCCGCATCGAGGCTGTTATAGTCCTTGCTGCCGTATTTCCGGCGGAGTGCTTCCTCCATATTGCGGGAAATCCCGCGGAGGAACGGAATCCTTCCGGCTGCGGCGGCGATATGCTTCAGCCTGGTGTACTGCGCGGAGCGTTTCCGTGCGGCTTCCGTCTGCTTCGGACGGATGCCCGCAGCCCCGGTCAGGATGATCCGGTTCACCATTTCCGGATGTGTGGAGGCAATCCAGGCGGCAATACGGGCACCGAAGCTGTGCGCGATAATATGGCATGGATAAAACCCGGTTTCCCGGAGGAAACGGAGCAGGCATTCGCTGTATTCAGGAACTCCCCATGGTTCAGGAGGCCGGCTGCTCTCCCCGTGCCCGGGAAAATCGATGATCATGAAACGATGGTTTCCGGTGATCCGGTCGGCAACCGGCTTCATCAGCTGGATGCTGCAGCCCCATCCATGCAGGAGCAGGATACGGCTTCCGCTGTCCCCGGAAGTTTCGTAGTGGATTTTGACGCCGTCAATTTCTTTTATCATAAGTTCCTTCTGTCAGGCTGTGATCTGCCAGATATACCGGCATTTCATGCTGCTGAGATCATATTTCTCCTGCAGATCCCGGGGAACGGATGAAATCCCTTCCAGGAGACAGTTCAGCCGCTCACAGGTCTTTCGGCTTGCTTCGTTATCCGGGTCGCAGGTGATGATAACGGAGGTCTTGCCGCTCATCAGGATTTCATCCCGGATCAGCCTGCAGGCCCGCCATGCATAGTGATGACCCCGGTACGGTGGATCAATATGGTAGCCGATATGGCCGAAATAATAGACACACCGGCTCTCTCCGTCGCGGTAACTGAGCTGGCCGATTTCCTTCCGTCTGTTGTGGACGGCAATTCTCCAGACCCGTTCTTGCCCGAACTGCAGTCCCGAATCAGGCGGTGCGACCTGGAGCGGAATCAGGTCGATAATTCCGTCAGAGTACTCCGCCCTGTTTCTGCGAAAAAACAAGCGTTTACACTTCCTGTACTTTCACCTGCGCAAGCAGTTTTTCAAAATCGGACCGGACAATCAGCTGGGTGCCTTCTGTCATGACGCTTGCGGCTCCTGCGGCAATTCCATAGCGGAAAGCCTTCGCCATGTCGCCGGTCTTTTCATATCCCATCAGCATACCGCCGATCATCGCATCGCCGGCACCGACGGTAGATTTGGCTTCAATCCGGAGTGCGGGGGCAAAAAGTGTTTTCTTTTCGGATACATACATGGCACCCATCTCGCCCATGGAAACAACGGCGTGTTCCACGCCGAGACGGATAAACAGCAGTGCGGCGTCCCGGATCGCACGGATTGTGCGGAGCTCAATGCCGAGCGTTGTTTCCAGTTCCCGCAGATTGGGCTTGATCAGATAAGGCTTTGCCCCTTTGGCAGCAAGTTCAAGCTCTTTGCCTTCGGTATCCAGGATGCACTTTTTCCCGTCCAGGGCGTTCATCAGGTCACGGTATGTCCCTTCCGGGCATCCGGGCGGCAGGCTGCCGGTCATCACAACAATTTCACTGGCGGCTGTTTCCTGACGGGTCAGTTCAAAGAATTCACGGAGAATGGAATCATCCACAGCAGCGCCGGGCTCATTCAGTTCAGTAACGCCCTGTCCGTCCCGGCTGTAGATTTTCATGTTCGTACGGACGCGGCCGGGGACAGTCAGAAAACGGTGCTGAAGTCCTTCACGGTCCATCAGGCCGCAGAGTTCAGAAGAACCGTCAGTCCCCATGATCCCGATGCACTGGACATCGAGGCCGAGCCTTCCGGCAACCACAGCGACATTGATCCCTTTTCCGCCAAGGTCGTCACGCGCATTCCGGATCCGGTTGACACGGCTGATCTGAAGTGTGTCCACCTCGACTGTTCTGTCAAAACAAGGATTCATGCAGATGGTGGTAATCACGCAGGTCCACCCCCTTGTGAAATTCCTGTCAATTATACCATTCAACAGGCCCTATTTCAATATTATCATTGCGCAGGAAGCTTGAAATATGGTATATTGGCGGTAAAGAAAAGCGAAGGGTCGGTTCGTTATATGACAACGGATATCCTGATTATCGGTGCCGGAATTACCGGGACCGCTCTTGCGCGGGAAATCAGCCGGTATGATGTTTCATGTGTGGTAATTGACCGCGCCTGCGATGTGGCGGAAGGCGCGACAAAGGCGAACAGCGGAATCGTACACGCGGGCTATGATGCGGTTCCGGGAACGCTCAAGGCAAAATACAATGTGGCCGGTGCAGCAGCGTATCCCGGGCTCTGCCGGGAACTGGGCGTTCCGTACAAACGCTGCGGTGCGCTGGTGATCGGCTTTGACGAGGCGGATGAGAAAACACTCCGGAACCTCCTGGACCGCGGTATACAAAACGGCGTGGAAGGACTCCGGATTCTGGACAGGAATGCGGCGCTGGAGATGGAACCGAACCTGAATCCGGATATCCGTTCGGCCCTCTATGTGCCGACAAGCGCAATTGTCAGTCCGTATGAAATGGCGTTTGCTCTGGCGGATGATGCGGCGCTGAACGGTGTTGATTTCCGGTTCAGCCAGCCGGTACGGTCCATCGGGAGAACGGAAGACGGCCGCTGGCATGTCCGTACAGATACAGACACCTACGAATGCATGGCAGTGGTCAACTGTGCCGGTGCTTCCGGTGCGGAACTGCACAATATGATTTCGGATATTCAACTGAAAATGATTCATCGCCGGGGCCAGTACTACCTGCTGGACCGGGCGGAACAGCAGCCGTTTGCCATGACGGTGTTCCAGTGCCCTTCCCGGATGGGTAAAGGCGTACTGGTCAGCCCGACGGTACATGGCAATCTGCTGCTCGGACCGACGGCGGAGGATATTGATGATCCGCTGGATACGGCAACCACGGCCGGAGGGCTGGCGGAAATACTGCAGAAAGCCGGGAAAACATGGCCCGGAATCTCCACACGGACGAATATTACGAACTTCAGCGGGATCCGTGCCCATCTGACGACGGATGATTTTATGGTCGGTCCGGTCAGCGGGTGTAAAAACGCGTATGAGGCTGTCGGAATTGAAAGTCCCGGGCTGTCCTCGGCACCTGCAATCGCGGCGGATCTGTGCCGAATGATTGCGGAAGACCTGAAATGGAACAGGAAAGCGGATATTGGGATTCGTCCGGCCTTGAAAAGGGAGAAGGCATTCGCGTCGATGACGGCGGAAGAACGCGCGGAAATGGTTCGGAAAGACCCGCTCTACGGAAATATTGTCTGCAGGTGTGAAACGGTGACGGAAGCGGAGATCCGGCAGGCAGTCCGGAGACCGGTCGGCGCCCGGACGATTGATGGTGTAAAACGCCGGACCCGGGCCGGCATGGGACGTTGTCAGGGTGGTTTCTGTCTGCCCCGGGTTGCTGCGATCATTGCAGAGGAAACAGGCTGTTCTCTGGCGGAAGTGACGAAGGACGGTGGCTGCAGCCGGATTCTCGCGGATCCGCTGGATTCTTTTCTGAAGGGAGGCGGAGACCGTGAGTAACAGACAGGTGGATATTCTGATTATCGGTGCCGGCCCTGCCGGCCTGGCCGCGGCAATTGCTGCCCGGGAAAGCGGGATCAGCTCCATTCTGGTTCTGGAGCGGGAGAATGCGCCCGGCGGCATCCTGCGTCAGTGCATTCACAACGGATTCGGGCTTCACCGGTTTCAGGAAGAGCTGACCGGACCGGAGTATGCGGCCAGGGATATCGCCAGGGTCCGGGAACTGGGAATTCCGGTGGAATGCGGCACCACGGTTCTGTCCGTATCCCCGGATCACGTTGTGACGTGTGTCTCCCCTGCCACCGGGTTTCAGACGATTCACGCGAAAGCGGTGATTCTGGCGATGGGATGCCGCGAAAGGCCGCGCGGTGCACTTTGCACACCCGGCACGCGGTGCGCGGGAATCTATTCGGCCGGTACTGCCCAGCGGTTTGTAAACCTGGAAGGATGGATGCCGGGCCGGCGGGTGGTAATCCTCGGTTCCGGGGACATCGGGCTGATTATGGCGCGCAGGATGACGCTGCAGGGCGCAAAGGTCCTGGCATGTGTGGAAATCATGCCCTACTCTTCCGGGCTGAACCGGAACATTGTTCAGTGCCTGGAAGATTATGGGATTCCCCTGTATCTCAGCCATACGGTAACGGATATTCGCGGCCGCGAACGGCTTGAGGGGGTCACGGTATCCCGGGTGGATGAACGAAGGAATCCGGTTCCCGGAACGGAGATCGATTTTGAATGTGATACGCTTCTCCTTTCGTGCGGCCTGATTCCGGAAAATGAACTGAGCCTCGGAGCCGGCGTATGTCTTTCCGGAGCCACATCCGGCGCGGTGGTGGATGATTCGCTGGAAACTTCGGTTCCGGGTATTTTCGCATGCGGAAATGTTCTGCATGTGCATGACCTGGTGGATCATGTTTCCGCCGAGAGTTTCCGCGCCGGAAAAGCAGCTGCCGCTTTTGTACGTTCCGGAAAACAGGAAGGTGGCCGGATTGAAGTGGCGGACGGTGACGGCGTGCGCGGCACGGTTCCCCAGCTGATCCGCAGGAATACAGATGAAGACGTAAGTCTGATGTTCCGACCCTCTGCAGTATTCAGGAACAGTACAGCGGTTGTGGAATGCGGCGGACAGACGGTATGCTCCCGGAAAGCCCTGGTATTCACCCCCGGCGAAATGGCGACGGTTGTACTGAAGAAGGACCTGATCCGGACGCTGCCCGGGAACCGGATTACGGTCCGGATTGAAAGGAACTGATAAAATGGAACAGAACATTACCTGTATCAACTGCCCGATGGGATGCCGGATGACAGTAAAATTATCCCCGGACGGGAATGTGCTTTCCGTAAGCGGAAATACGTGTCCCCGCGGGGAAAAATATGCAGTTCAGGAATGCACACTGCCGGTCCGTATGATCACTGCGGTGATCCCGGCAGTAGGCTCGCCGGTTCCGCTGTCGGTCAAGACATCCCGTCCGGTTCCGAAGGCGATGATCCGTCAGGTGATGGATATCCTCGGCAATGTTCAGATAACGCTTCCGGTGAGTGCCGGACAGGTGATCGTTCCGGACATTCTTCAGACCGGATCGGATATCATTGCGACGCGGGATCTGCCGTAAAGGGTGTTTTCATGGAAGATTCACCTGAAATTCACTTTCCGCTGCTGATTTGTTCTTGATAAGGCCTGTTTTTTTTGTTATACTCGATTTACTGATTTGAAAGGAGAATTCAAGACATGCTGGACAAACTCTTTGGAATCTGCGCTGCGATTGCGGAAGGAACGACGGAAGCCGCAGCCGCCGGGGAAGCTGCTGCTGAGCTGGAACCCGGCCAGATCGCTCTGCAGTACCTTTTCACCTTTGCACCGATTATCCTGATCTTCGTGATCTTCTGGTTTATGATGATCCGCCCGCAGCGGAAGAAAGACAAACAGGTCAAGGAAATGCTGAACAACCTCAAAGCCGGAGACCGGATCTGTACAATCGGAGGTATTTACGGAACGATTACCGGACTGAAGGATGATCATGTGACCCTGTCAGTCGGCCGTGACAATATGTCCATGGTGGTTGCACGCTGGGCAATCCGCGGTGTGGAAGAAGTCATGGTGGAAAACGACGCGCAGGAACTGAACTGATTGCGTTCCACGGAATTGAAAAAGCAGCCGTTCGGCTGCTTTTTTTGTGCTGTTTTCAGTCTACAATGTCTACCGGTTCCCTGCCGAATGTCTGGTAAAGAGAATCGATGTAGGACTGGTCCGGGTCACCGGTGGAAGAAGGAGTGTTGTTCAGCTCGGCAGTTTCAAAAACACACGGCCTGCCGGCCAGCTCAGTCAGGGCATTGCTGATCCGCGCCTTTTTCTCTTCACCCGAAAGCGCGGTTCGGAAGAAACTGTCCTTTTCTGAATTCGGCTGCCAGCGGAAGACATTGTCCCTGACATCCATGATTTTTCCGTGATTCAGCATGCTCCAGATTCCCGGATCATTCTTCTTGTAGGATTCCATCAGCTGGTTCCATACGGCGGCCAGCCCGGAATCCGGAACAGGGGCAGCAGGAACAGAACCGGAAACGGATGCCGCAGGTACGGGAGCCTTGACGGCGGCGACAGCTGAGCGGGGCTTCTCAGCCGGGCTGGAGGCAGGCATGGAAATACCGGAACGGACCTGCTCAGAAAGCTGTGCGATTTTCTGTTCCAGTTCTGCAATCCGGTCCGTCAGCGCCTGCATATCAGCTTCGGTAGTCCGGATGCAGCATTTGAGGGAAGCGTTTTCCAGCGCAAGGCGCGGTGAGGCGGAGAAACGCATTTCTGTTTCCAGGGACATAAACAGGTCCAGGATTTTCATCAGCCGGGTCATGGTGCAGCCGGATGCCTGTCCGGCGTATTCCCGGGCATCATCCTCGGTAATATCCAGCATGGAGGTGATATCCCCCGGACAGCTTTTTGCCAGGAGCAGGCAGCGGAAATGACGGCTGACTTCACGGGCGAATACAGAAGGATCCCGTCCGTCCCGGATCATTTCATCAATCATCCGGAAAGCATCCGGGGGATTCTCATCAATCAGTGCTTTTCCGAAATCAAAAAGGAAAGACTGATCGCTGGTTCCCAGTATGCTTCGGACCATGGGTTCATCGATATGGTCACCGTATCCCAGACACATATCGAGAATGCTCAGGGCATCCCGCATCCCGCCTTCGGCAGCACGGGCAATCATCATCAGTGCCCCGTCGGAAACAACCGCGCCGCTCTGCTCGGATGCTTCCTTCAGGCGGCCAGTGATTTCAGCAGTGGAAAGACGGCCGAAGTCAAAGCGCTGGCAGCGGCTCAGAATGGTTTCCGGTAACTTCTGCGGTTCGGTGGTTGCCAGGATAAAAACCACATGGGCCGGCGGCTCTTCAAGTGTTTTCAGAAGGGCATTGAATGCGGAGGAAGACAGCATATGGACTTCGTCCACGATATATACTTTGTACCGGCCGAACTGGGGAGGATATTTAACGGTATCGCGCAGGTCGCGCATTTCGTCCACGCCGTTGTTGCTGGCGGCGTCAATTTCAATGATATCAAGGCTTTCCTCGTGATCCATCCGCTGGCAGTTGCTGCACTCACCGCACGGATCGCCGTTGACGGGGTGCTCGCAGTTGATCGCTTTCGCAAGAATTTTGGCAGTGGATGTTTTACCTGTTCCGCGGGAGCCGCAGAACAGGTATGCATGGGCAATGCGATCATGGATTACCTGATTCCGCAGGGTTTCAATAATCGCTTTCTGGCCGACCACATGCGAGAAGTCCTTCGGCCTCCACTGGCGGTATAAAGCACGGTACGGCATGATTCAGTCTCCTCCCTGGCTGAGGTCCAGCAGTTCACGGAACTGTTCCAGCTTTTTTATTCCGATTCCTTTTACGGCAGTCAGGTCTTCCGGGTAGTAGAAATTCCCGTTGTTTTCCCGTTCGGATATGATCAGCTGCGACAGTGTTTCGCCGATTCCGGGAAGTGCCTGCAGCTCTTCCGCACTTCCGGAATTCACGGAAACAGTCCCCGAAGGCAGCGAAAGGACAGGCGGCCACAGATCACGGCCGGATGCAGCATAAACAGAACCGGAATCAGGAACGGGCTGCATGATTCCGGGAATGAAACATAAACAGCCTGCAAAAACAAGCAGCAGGATACACGCGGCTTTCTGAAAACGGTCAGACATCTTTCCGGACCTTCTGCCCCTGTTTGGTGTCTTCAATGATGTACCCGGCTGCGCGGATTGCGTCCCGCAGTTCATCGCTGCGCTTCCAGTCCCTGTTTTTCCGGGCTTCTTCCCGTTCGCTGACCATCCGGACAATTTCATCCGGCAGCGCGTTGTTTTCCTTTGTCAGGAAACCGAGTACACCGCACAGGGCATTCAGGCTCTTCAGTGCGGCTTCCGCGGCATGACGGGAGGATCCTTCCCCGATGGAAACATTTGCATCCTTGACGAGTTCAAATACTGCACCCAGTGCATCGGCTGTGTTCAGATCGTCATCCATAGCAGCGTCAAAACGGTCCTCATAGGATTTAACGCGAACCAGGAAATCATTTTCCGCATCGTTCAGCGGGCGGTCCTCCCCGTTTTCCTTCTGGAAAAGCAGATGGTCACGGGCAGTGTAAAGCCGGTTGAGGCTGGCATTGGCGGCTTCGATCTGGTCGCGGCTGAAATTGATCGGGCTGCGGTAATGCGCGCTCAGCATGAAAAGGCGTACCGCTTCCAGATCGTATTCCTTCGCAATATCGCGGATCGTAAAGAAATTCCCCAGGCTCTTGCTCATCTTCTGATTATCGATGTTGATGAATCCGTTGTGCATCCAGTATTTGACATAAGGCTTTCCGGTAGCACCTTCGCTCTGGGCGATTTCGTTTTCATGATGCGGGAAAAGCAGATCCTTTCCGCCGCAATGGATATCAAAAGTTTCTCCCAGGTATTTCATGCTCATGGCAGAGCATTCAATATGCCATCCCGGACGGCCTTTTCCCCAGGGACTGTCCCAGGCGGGCTCGCCCGGCTTCTGCGCCTTCCAGAGGGCAAAGTCGGCCGGGTTTTCCTTGTCTGTTTCCACGTTCAGGCGCTCGCTGGCGCCCATCTCACGATCCTCGATGTTTTGTCCGGAAAGTTTTCCATATCCGGGAAAAGCGGAAACACGGTAATAGACGTCGCCGGACGGAACAGCGTAAGCATGCCCGTTCTCGATCAGCCGGCTGATCAGGGTGATAATTTCGGAAATATGCTCCGTGGCACGGGGATGGACGGTAGCCGGATGGATGCCGAGCGCCCTGGCATCTGTGTAATATTCACCGATAAACCGGTCAGCCAGTTCTTTGACGGTGATGCCCTCCTCATTGGCGCGGCGGATCATCTTGTCATCGATATCGGTAAAATTCTGAACGAAAGTAACATCATATCCTTCCCGCTCCAACTGGCGGCGGAGCACATCAAAAGTGATGAAAGGACGGGCGTTTCCGATATGGAAATAGTCATAAACGGTCGGACCGCATGCGTAGATACCGACTTTTCCTTCATGGACCGGGATAAATTCTTCTTTCTTTCGGGACATGCTGTTGAATATATTCATTTTTGTTTACTCCTTTTTTGATGAATGAGAATTCGGACGGCAGCCAGGATCCAGACCGCTGCTGCGGCAAGCAATACATATCGGATCGGGGCTGCCAAGTCGGGAAACATCGTACCGGAGGGGCCGGAACCGGACACGTTTCCGGAAACGGGTGCGGACACTTCATCCAGGATGCTGCCGTCCGGGCCCAGAACGGTCAGGACGAGCGCAATATCTGAAACATGAATGTTTTCCGGGATAAGCCAGCTTCCGGAAAAACGGATCTCGCTGCCGGCCTGCAGGGAAACCGTGTATTCATCCTTCTGGTTTCGGATGGAGAGCTTCTTTCCGTTCACTTCCGAGAAAACGATGGTGCCGGGATCGGAAAGAACAGGATCCGTCCGGATGGAAAGCTTCATCGTGGCGCTGTCCGACGAAACGGTTCCATCCGCGGAAATACAGCCTTCAAACAATGCGGATTCCCCGGGAATCCAGGAGCTGCCTGCCGGGTTTATTTCACAAGTAATACCGGCTGCGCAGGCACATGAAATCAGGAAAAGCAGCAGAGGGAGCAGCAATATGAAACATCGCGCGCAACATCGCTCTTTCATACGGGTTCACCTCCGTTCAAAATCTTACTGGATTATATCAAAATAAGGGCTGGATTTCAATGGAAAAGCCTCTTCCGAAGAAGAGGCGTTTTTACGTGGAACTCAGCCGGCATGCTGATGCCGGTGTGCAGCAGATGGCTTATTCATCCCGGTGATCGTTTTTTCCAAGCAGTTCATCCGTCATATCATTCAGCTGCTTTCCGAAAGTATCAGAAAACTTTTTCAGCTGTTCCCCCATCTCATCCAGCGACGCATTGACCTTATCAGCGAGCTGGTCGACCGGCGGTATCTGTTCAAACAGTGAATTGATCGCAGAACTCAGCGGTTCATTCACCTTTTCAGGTTTCTCTGTTTCCGGAATTTCGATCACGGGAATATTGGAATGATTTTCTTCAGCAGGGATGGAAACAGGCTCTTCCGGTTCGGGAGAGTCAACCGATTCCACGGGTTCTGCCGGCTCTGCTTCTTCTTCGGGCACTTCCGGCTCCTGCGGCTCTTTCTCCGCGGCCGGGCTGCCGTTGCTGTCATGCTGATCAAGCTGAAGCAGTTCACGCAGCGCTTCGGTCATGGTGTCCGGGAATTCTTCGCCGTTCAGCCAGGCGATATATACCTGCTCCCCCAGCGCTTCATAGAGCTCTTTTTTCCGGGCACCGGTATTCAGTTCATTCACCTTCTGGCGGGTTGATGTCGCGATATTGCTCGCGGTATTGCCGATGGCTTCCATTCCTTTTGAAACCAGTTCTCTGAGGTTCAGTCCGAAATCACTCATGGGTTTCTCCTTTCCGGGATTCATCAGCAGATCAGCAGCAGTGATCTGGGATGGATCATAAAACACGCTTCATCCATGCGGCGGATTTCACCGTCGATATTGAACCGGAGGCCTTTTCCGCGAATGGTTACCGATTCCGCGAGCTGATGATTGGTAATCCTGAATTTCAATGCGCGGGACAGCATCAGTCCGGGAAGGTAAAACGGAATCTTCCATCGGGGAAGCTTTCGGATCATAACCAGATTCAGCTTCCCGTCCGCGGGATCCGCATCCGGACAGATGGGGATCCCGCCGCCGATGTAGCGGCCATTGGCAACAGAACAGATCAGGTATTCACCGTCTGCACGGATGCCGTCGTAGGAAATCTGCAGGTTGACCGGGTCAAAAATCCGGATTGCCTGCAGAAGCCCGAGAAAATACGGTGTCAGACCCCGGTACTTTTTCTTTTTGTCATCCGCGCACTCCAGAACGGTTACGTCAAACCCGGTACCGCAGACATTCAGAAAGAATTCGTCATTCAGGGTACCGGTATCCACCGGCCTGGCAGGACGGTCCAGCATAAAACGCATTGCGGTCTCAGGATCTTTCGGAATACGGACAGACTTGATGAAATCATTCCCGGTTCCGGCCGGGATAATTCCCATCGGAGTGGAACCGCCGGAAAGGCCGGCGGCCACTTCCGTCACTGTGCCGTCTCCTCCGACAGCAATGACAGCGGAAATATCGGGATTACCGCTCAGCGAATGGGCAATATCCGTTGCCTGCCCCGGGAAAGAAGTTTCATGGATCTGATACTCAGCTCCCAGGGTATTCAGAATACCCTCCACCTTCTTCATAGCCTGCAGGGAATAGCCGTTTCCGGCAACCGGATTGAGAATGAATTCATACCGCATGGACTTTTATCTCCGGGCCGGGGCTCAGAAAGCACCGGCGATTCTGTCCGCAATCTGCTGACCGGTCAGGCCGTATTCTGCCAGAAGATCGGCCGGCTTTCCGCTCTGGCCGAAGATATCATTGATGCCGATCTTTTCAAAATGCTTTACGCCGTTTCCGATAATGGCAGAGGCGACTGTGTCGCCCAGGCCGCCGATGACGGAATGTTCTTCAACGGTGAATACTTTTCCGCAGCGGGCAGTGTAGGCACGCGCCAGTTCCTCATCAAACGGCTTCAGCGTATGGAATGAGACGATGGCGGCGTCAATTCCGCGGGCTGCCAGCAGCTCGGCGGCTTCCAGGACATGCTCAAGCATGATGCCGCAGGTAAAAATGGCACAGTCCTTACCATCCCGGATTACGGTTCCCTTTCCGACTGTAAAAGGACGGGGATCATAAACCGGAGTGGCCAGACGGGAGGTACGGATATAAACCGGGCCTTCAATCTGTGCGGCTGCTTCCACGCACTGATAGCATTCATTTGCGTCGGAAGGAACAAGGACCGTCATGTTCGGAAGAACGCGCATCAGGGCGATATCTTCAATCGCCTGGTGGCTGCCGCCGTCTTCGCCGAGGGTAATACCGGCATGGCTGAAACCGAATTTGACATTGAATTTGGGATAGCATACACCGTTCCGGATCTGGTCATAGTTCCGCCCGGCAAACACGGCAAACGTGGAGCAGAACGGAATCAGGCCCATCGTGCTGATACCGGCTGCCATATCCACCATGTTGGCTTCGGCAATGCCGCAGTCGTAGAAACGTTCCGGGAATGCTTTTTTGAAGGTGCCGGTCATCGTTGCGGAAGCCAGGTCGGCATCCAGTACCACGACGCGGTCGTTTTTTTCGCCCAGCTTGACCAGGGCTTCACCATATGCGGCACGAACTGCTTTCTTTTCCATTGTTTCAGTCCTCCAAATCTTTCAAAGCCTGAGCGGCCTGTTCAGCATTCGGCGCCTTTCCGTGCCAGCCGACCTGGCCTTCCATGAAGCTGACGCCCTTCCCCTTTACGGTGTTCAGGATAATATAGCGCGGCTTGCCGGGACAGGCAGGAACACGAAGCGCATCCACAACCTGCTGCATATCATTTCCGTCAGCCACCTCGATGACGTCGTAGCCGAAGGAAAGCGCCTTCGCCTTGATATCGCCAAGGCTCATGACTTCGTCATTGGTTCCGTCAATCTGCATTCCGTTATGATCCAGGATGACGGTCAGGTTATCCAGGTGATAATGGGCGGCAGCCATGCTGGCTTCCCATACAATGCCCTCCTGGCTTTCCCCGTCGCCGACGACCGTGTACACATGGCAGGGGTTGCCGGTGTGCTTGGCGCCCAGCGCCATACCGACTGCGATCGATATGCCCTGGCCGAGCGATCCGGTGGAGGCATCCACGCCGGGGCACTTCTTTGTATCCGGATGCCCCTGCAGAATACCGTGAAGCTGGCGGAACCGGTCAAATTCCTCACGACCGAAATAACCGCGTTCGCACAGGGTACCGTAAAGGGCAGGTGCGGCATGTCCCTTGGAAAGGACAAACCGGTCACGGTTGGGATCCTTGTCATTTGCGGGATCCACATTCATGATTTCGAAATAGAGGGCAACCAGGGCATCGGTGCAGGAAAGAGACCCGCCCGGATGACCGGCTCCTGCTTTTGAAATCATGGTAATAATATCCCGCCGTACCTGGCGTGCCTGTTTTTCCAATGCCTGAATATCCATTCTTTTACCTCCCCGGATTCACATTTTCCAATCAGGAATTATAGGATTTTGGTATACAAAAGTCAATCGGATGCCCGGCAGATCAGTAATTTTCAGCATTGACTTCGAAGTAACTCTGCGGATGGGCGCAGACGGGGCAGATTTCCGGCGCTTCCGTGCCGACAACAATGTGTCCGCAGTTACGGCATTCCCAGATTTTGACACTGCTTTTTTTGAATACTTCGGCTGTTTCCACATTCCGGAGAAGAGCCCGGTAGCGTTCCTCATGGTGCTTTTCAATTGCAGCGACCCCGCGGAATTTGGCAGCGAGTTCAGGAAATCCTTCAGCCTCTGCGGTCCGCGCAAAGCCCTCGTACATATCCGTCCATTCATAGTTTTCGCCGTCAGCGGCTTCTCTGAGATTCTCGGAAGTGCTGCCGATTCCGTTGAGTTCCTTCAGCCACAGCTTGGCATGCTCCTTCTCATTGTCAGCTGTTTTGAGAAACAGCGCGGCAATCTGCTCGAAGCCGTCTTTTTTGGCCCGGGAAGCGAAATAGGTGTATTTGTTTCTGGCCTGTGATTCTCCCGCAAAGGCGGAAAGAAGGTTTTTTTCAGTCTGCGTACCGGCATATTTGTTCTGGCTCATGATGAAACCCTCCTGTTTTTTGATTTGTGACTAATAAAAATTATAACAGACGGAAGCGGCTGAAATCAATAAGAATTCCTGTTTGTTCTGTGCATCTTGCGGCAGGGCGGAAGACAGGGGGGATACCGGATGACCAATCTTGCCTTTCATGCCTGGTTGATGTAAAATAATTTGAATGTTTTGGAAGGATGTGCGGACCATGACGAAATTGGAAACAGCTGTTCTGGACCTTCTGAAGGAAGACTGCCGCCTGCCGCTGGAAAAGATTGCCATTATGACAGGCGCACCGCTTGAGGAAGTTGCTTCAACCATTGAGGACCTCGAGAAGAGGAGAATTATCCTGCGTTATGCGCCGATGATCAATTGGGATCTGACTGACCGCGAACGCGTGGAGGCGATGATCGAAGTCCGTGTTACGCCTCAGCGGGATATGGGTTTTGACGCGATTGCACGGAGGATCTACTGCTTTGACGAGGTAAAAAGTGTTTTCCTGATGTCCGGATCCTATGATCTGCTGGTGCTGGTGGAAGCGCGCACCCTGAAGGAACTGGCGGCCTTCGTTTCGGGAAAGCTGTCCCCGCTGGAAACTGTAACCGGAACAGCCACCAGCTTTGTTCTGAAGCGTTACAAGGAAGAAGGCGTTATCTTCGATAACGGGGAAACTGATCGCAGGCTGGTGATCAGCCCGTGAATTATGAAAGATTTCTGAATGCCCGGATTGCAGCGGTTCCGCCAAGCGGGATCCGCCGGTTTTTCGATATTGCCGCCGGTATGAAGGATACAATATCCCTGGGCGTAGGTGAACCGGATTTCAAAACGCCGTACAGCATCCGCAATGCGGCGATTGATTCCCTGGTGGACGGGGAAACCCAGTATACGGCGAACCGGGGCCTGCCTGTGCTCCGGAATGAGATTTCACTGTACCTGCAGGGACGCTATGGACTCAGCTATGATCCGGAAACGGATATTCTCGTGACCATCGGCGCCTCTGAGGCGATCGACGTTGCGCTTCGTGCCCTGATCGAGCCGGGGGATGAGGTCCTGGTTCCGGAACCGAGCTATGTTTCTTATTCCCCGGGGGTGATCTTCGCTGGAGGGAATCCCGTTGGTGTGATCACAAAGGAAGAAGACGATTTCCGCCTGAAAGCCAAATGCCTGGAGGAAGCAGTTACGCCCCGCACAAAGGTTCTGATTCTGCCCTACCCCAACAATCCGACAGGCGGAATCATGGAACAGCAGGATCTGGGGGAAGTTGCAGAATTTGTCCGGAAGCATGACCTGATGGTCATTTCAGATGAAATCTATTCAGAACTGGTATATGACGGGAAAAAGCATTTCTCCTTTGCAGCATTGGAAGGAATGGCGGACCGTACGCTGACCATCAACGGATTCAGTAAATCCTTTGCCATGACTGGCTGGAGGGTGGGCTATGCCTGCGGACCGGCGGAAATTATCGGTGTAATGAACAAAATCCATCAGTACAGCATTATGTGCGCTCCGCGCCAGGGACAGATTGCTGCTGCGGCTGCCCTGCGGAACGGCCGGGAGAACGGGTACGAGGAAATCAGCAGAATGCGGGACAGTTATGACCGCCGGCGTCGTTATATGGTAAATGCGTTCCGGGAAATGGGCCTGGCATGCTTTGAGCCCTATGGCGCGTTCTATGCGTTTCCGTCGATCCGTACGACCGGTATGACCAGCGAGGAATTCTGTGCAAGACTTCTGCGGGAAAAGAATGTGGCGGCTGTTCCGGGAACGGCTTTCGGGCCTTCCGGTGAAGGAAATATCCGGTGCTGCTATGCCACATCCATCGAAAAGATTACGGTGGCAATGGAACGCATTTCGGAGTTTATTCATTCGTGCTGACAGGATATGGAGGAACGGGAACAATGAACCGGAGAATGATTTCGCTGCTGCTCTGCCTGATTATGCTGATTCCGGCGGGACTGGCGGAAGGGTTTGACGATGAACTGGAAATAACGGAAATTCTGGAGTTTCTTCCGGAAGAACCGGGAAAGAAACTGACGCGGGACAGTGACGATGCCGTCATCATGACGATTACATGCACGGGTGATTTCACAATCGGCGGCGACAATTACCACAAAAAGGATATTTTCACCCCTGAACTGAATGCCCATGACGGGGATATCAATTTCACCATGTCCAACGTCCGCGATATTCTGGTGAACGATGAACTGACCATTGTCAATTTCGAAGGGACATTTACGGATACAACCTATGTGCCTTCCAACAAAAAGGAAAATGAATTCCTTTTCAACATCTCCCCGTCCTATGTTTCCGTTCTGACAGATAACGGGATTGAAGCGGTGTCCCTGGAGAACAACCATGTGATGGACCATGGCGATGAGGGGTATGAGGATACGAAAAACACCCTGCGGGATGCGGGGGTCATCTACTCCAATTCGGAAGAAATGGGCATCTTTGAATTCGAAGGAATCCAGGTGGCCATGCTGTCCTACCTCTGCATTGACCGGTACGGAAAACCATTTGGCGGATATCCGACCTTTGAGGAAAAAGTTGCGGCGGATATTGCCAGTGCCAAGCAGTATTATCCGCTCGTCATTGTATCATTCCACTGGGGGCTGGAACCCACTTCATCCCAGCCCAACCGCGGATATAAACCGACAGATAACCAGATAAGGCTTGGCCGTCTGGCAGTGGACAGCGGCGCGGACCTGGTTGTCGGGCATCATTCCCACAGGGTTCAGCCGATTGAATGCTATAACGGGGTATATATCTGCTATTCACTCGGCAATTTCTGCTTTGCCGGCCATAAAAGCCCGAGAGACATGACTTCCATCATGTTCCAGATCCGGTACAAGATTAAAAACGGGACGGTTTCATACAAGGATTTCCGTGTAATTCCGATCCGTATCTCATCCAAACAGAAAATTAACGATTTTATTCCGACTCCCTTCAAACCCGGTGCGGAATCGGATTCCATTTTCAGTACGATGCGAAGCAATTACAATACGAAAGGCCTGGATTACGCGGTTATGGAGTTTCCGATGGAATTTGAATGACCGCAGTCTCTGTTTGTGCGGAGGATAAAACATGAATGCTTCCTTTTTGCTGGATGTGCTGCAGGAAGCCGGCATTGACTTTTTTACCGGTGTGCCGGATTCATTCCTGAAAGGGCTGTGTGATGAGCTTTACGGCCGCTTCGGAACCGAAAGCGTTCATCATATTGTGGCGCATAATGAGGGCGGAGCAATCGGCCTTTGTGCAGGCCATTATCTTGCAACAGGCCGTCCGGCTCTATGCTATATGCAGAACAGCGGCCTGGGAAATGCCGTGAACCCGCTGGCTTCTCTGATGGATCCCCGCGTATATGGGCTTCCCTGTCTGCTGGTGGTCGGCTGGCGGGGTGAGCCGGGGCTAAAGGATGAACCGCAGCATGTGAAACAGGGCGAAATTACACTGGGACAGCTGGACCTTCTCGGAATACCGTGGAGAATCCTGACGGCCGATACAAGTGAAGAGCAATTCCGCGTTATTTTTACAGAACTGAATAAATTCCTTTGTGATGGAAAATCTGCGGCGCTTGTAGTGAAGAAAGGAGCGCTCGTTTCCGCATACAGACCGGATTACAGCAACGGATTTACGATGAAGCGCGAACGGGCAGCGGAAATCCTGCTTTCCTCGATGGATGACCGGGATGTGGTGGTATCCACAACCGGGAAGCTGTCCCGGGAGATATTTGAAATACGGGAAAGAAGCGGCCGTTCACATGATCACGATTTCCTGACGGTCGGATCAATGGGCCATGCTTCCATGATCGCGCTCGGGATGGCGGAGGCTCTGCCGGACAGAAGAATCTGGTGCCTGGATGGCGACGGTGCGGCACTGATGCATATGGGAGCCATGCCGGTGATCGGAAAGCGCTCCCCTGCCCGTCTGATTCATGTGGTGATCAATAACGGGGCGCATGAAACGGTGGGCGGTATGCCGGTCTGTTCCGGCTGCCTGAATCTGGAAAAGGAAGCGGAGGCAGCCGGTTATGCAAAGGTCCTCTCGGCCGACTCGGAGGATACGCTGGTGGAAGCACTGAAAAGCATTTACAATATAGAAACAGGCGGGCCGGTGCTGCTGGAAGTGCGATGCGCATGCGGAGCCCGGAACGATCTGGGACGTCCCACAACGACCCCAAGGGAGAATCGTGACGCGCTGATGGAATTTATTACAAAAAGTTAACATTTTTGACCACAAGATGTAGTATGAATCCGTTGACTGAATTCGCATATTTAGATAATATATGATAAGTGATGACAGTTGACGGAGGTGAAAATATATGATTGCCGGTTATCAGTGCAGACCGGTCTTTCAGTATCAGTTCCGTCCCCTGATGAAGGATCACAGAGCAGCCGACGGCGGCTTTTGCATTATCCTGTACGAGAACAGCATCCTGTCATTCAGCACCTATGATGTAAATGGTGCTTTCCTGGATGAGTTGTGCTTTTCTCTTCCGCTGCGGATTATGCCCTGCTTCTACAGCCTGCTCCGGAATGCCGGGAGCTGGCTGGGGGCCTGCCCCTGTGACCTGCGTGCGGCAAATCTGACACCGTATGCTTCCTCATTTGCGTTTGATGGTTATGATCCTGTCCGTGTCTGGGGGATCAATGACCTGCTGGCACAGCCGGCAGGATCTGAAGCCGGATTCTTTACACGGCACATTTATGTTCTGTTCGAGGATATTGCCAATCTTTTTGCTGAGAACGGAATTCGCCTGATGCTGGACGGTTTTACATGGGATACGCAGATGGTTCGTCCATTCAGGAAGAACCAGATGAATTACTCCGGCCGGCTTGGAGTTGTCTGATTTGCAGTTGATAAAACATAAACGCCGTTCAGGCGTTTTTTTCATCAGGGAGGAAAAAGAATGACAATTCAGGAAAAAGCCCGGGCATGGAAAGAATGCCCGATCATGACCGATGAGCTGATGCAGGAACTGCATTCGATGAATGATGCGGAAATGAATGACAGCTTTTATCGGGATCTTGCGTTCGGAACAGGCGGACTTCGCGGTGTTCTGGGAGCCGGAACGAACCGAATGAATATTTTCACGGTAATCCGGGCAACAAGAGGACTTGGAGCTTATCTGAAGGAACAGTTCGTGCAGCCGTCCTGTGCGGTCAGCTTTGACAGCCGGATTCACAGCCGGGATTTCGCGGAGATCACTGCGGCATCGCTGGCAGCCATGGGAATCAAAGCATATATTTACCCGGTACTGGAGCCGACACCGATGCTCTCTTTTGCGGTCCGGCATCTGAAGGCTTCAGCGGGTGTCATGATCACTGCTTCCCATAATCCAGCCGCCTTTAACGGATATAAGGTATATGGGCCGGATGGCTGCCAGATTACACTGGACGCCGCCCGGGCAATTCAGGAACAGATTAACCTGCAGCCTGCACTGGCGGATTCGGTACCGGATTTTGAGGAGGGCCTTCGCTCCGGGATGATCCGGTATATCTCTGCGGAAACTGTGGAAGCCTATTATCAGGCTGTGCTCAGGCTCCAGATTCATCCGGTTTCAGAACCGCTGCATCTGGTTTATTCCCCGCTGAACGGTACCGGCAATATTCCGGTTCGGGAAATCATGAAACGGCTTGGAAATATCACAGTGGATATTGTGAGTGAGCAGGAATTGCCGGACGGGAATTTCCCGACATGTCCGTATCCGAATCCGGAAATCCGGGAAGCGATGCAGCTTGCAATCCGAAAGATGCTGGAAACCGGTGCAGATCTTTGCTTTGCAACGGATCCGGACTGTGACCGGATGGGTGCAGCAGTGCGGAACGGAGACGACGCACGCCTTATTACCGGGAATGAAATGGGGATTCTGATGCTGGACTATCTGTGCCGGAACACATCGGCCGGTACTTTGCCCAGAGTAGTGGTCAAGACCATTGTATCCACGGAAATGGCGGAACCGGTCTGCCGCCGTTACGGCGTGGAGCTGCGCAATGTGCTGACCGGATTCAAATTTATCGGTGAGCAGATCGGGCTCCTGGAAAAAGAAGGACAGGCAGACCGTTTCCTGTTTGGCTTCGAGGAAAGCTATGGATATCTTTCCGGGACAGATGTCCGGGATAAGGATGCGGTCAATGCAGCCCTGCTTCTTTGTGAGATGGCTTCTCAGCTGAAGGCTGAAGGGAAATCCCTTGCAGACAGGCTGGAAGAGCTGCAGAGGGATTTCGGCTGTTATGCACAGCGGCTGCTGACTTTCCAGTATGAAGGAGAAGACGGACTGAACCGGATGAACCGGATTATGGAGAATCTGCGCCAGCCTTTGAACCGGATCGGCCAGGCGGAACTGGAGCAGTCAGAACGTACGGATTATCTGCAGGGTGTGAATGGCCTCCCCTCCAGCGATGTGGTGGAGTTCCGCCTATCAGGGGGACGTAAAATTGTTGTCAGGCCTTCAGGGACAGAGCCAAAGCTGAAAGCGTATCTTTTTGCCTGTGGAGATCAGCCGGCTGCTGCGGAAAAAGAACTGGACCACCTGGAAGCCGTTGTCAGCCAGCTTTGCGGAAAATAAAACTGAAAGAAAAAAAGACCGCCATGGAATATGGCGGTCTTTTTCTGACTGTCTGAATCAGAAACGGGACTGCTGCTGAGCGGCATAGCACTCACGGCAGTAGACGGGACGATCTCCACGGGGCTGGAAAGGAACCTGCGTCTCGCAGCCGCAGCCGTCACAGATCACTGTGAACATCTGGCGGGGAGCACCACCGTTTCCGTTCTGAGCGCGGCGGGCGGCACGGCAGGCCGGGCAGCGGCTGGGCTCATTCTGGAAACCCTTCTGCGCGAAAAATTCCTGTTCGCTGGCAGAGAAAACGAATTCGTTGCCGCAGTCACGGCAGGTCAGGGTCTTGTCCTCGTACATGGGAATACCTCCTAAAAATGTTGTTTACCCGCTCCATTGGTGAAGAATCGTGCCCCGTTCCAGACAATGGTCATGTAAACAACCATGGAGGAAATGAACCGTAATTAACGACCAGGGGTTGGGCTTACCTGATTAATATATCATATTTAGCCGGGCAGATCAAGAAAAAAAGCCAAAAAAGAAAACAAAAATAATACCGGCCGGTTTTACAGAACCGGATCCGGTATGGAGAGGATCAGCTTTTCCTTCTGCTGCCGGGTCAGCTTTTTGATTTCTGCTTCCCTTCGCATCGCTTCATTTCGGGATGAACAGCACTCCAGGTATACCATCCGGACGGGCCTCCTGGAACGGGTATACTTGCTTCCCCTGCCGCTGTTGTGGGCTGCCAGCCGCCCGGCAGGATTGTTGGTCCAGCCGCAGTAATAGGTTCCGTCCGAGCATTCCAGCAGGTAGGTATAAAACCCGGACGGCTGCAGGCACGCATTATTCATCACGGTTGAGAAGCTTCAGGGAACCGTTCCCTGCCATTCGGCTGAGTGCTTCTGCAATCGCGATTTTTCCGTGTGCATATGTCAGGCCGCCCTGCATATAGGCGGTGTACGGTTCACGGATCGGGCCGTCACAGCTGAGTTCAATACTGGCACCGGCGACAAATGTTCCGGCGGCCATCACGACAGGATCGTCATATCCGGGCATATCCCATGGTTCCGGAACAGCCTGGCTGTCGACAGGACTGGCGGCCTGAATCCCCTGGCAGAAGGCAACCAGCCGCTCGGGAGAGCCGAACTGGATTGCCTGGATAATATCAGCCCGCTTTTCAGTGGAGGAAGGAGTGGTAACCATGCCGAGTTTTTCAAAAACACGGGAAGCGAGGATAGCGGTTTTCAGCGCCTGGGCAACCGTATGCGGTGCCATGAAAAGCCCCTGATAGAACGGACGGTAGGAGGCTGCGTAGGAACCGAGTTCCCTCCCCAGTCCGGGAGCGGTCAGCCGGTAAGCGATCCGTTCCACACACTCTGTTTTTCCGACAATGTATCCCCCGGTCGGAGCAAGGCCGCCGCCGGGATTTTTGATCAGGCTGCCGACACAGACATCTGCGCCGTAATCGGTGGGTTCATCCCGGGTTACAAATTCACCGTAACAGTTGTCAACCATGAAACGGATTCCGGGATAACGGGTATGGATTATTTCAGCAGCTTCACGAAAATCCTCCGGAAGCAGGCTCGGACGCCATGCATACCCGCGGCTGCGCTGGGCAATGATCAGGGTGGTTTCCGGCTGGATTGCCTGCTCCATTGCGGAAATATCTATTTTCCCGTTGTTCAGTTCCAGGCAGTCAAAGGAAACCCCGTATTCCTTCAGGGAACCGGGATGCGGACGGTCTCCGATCCCGATCACACTCTGCAGCGTATCATAAGGCATCCCGGTGACACTGAGAATGTGATCCCCCGGATGAGTGAGACCGGACAGGGTCAGGCTGAGGGCCGCGGTGCCGCTTGCGACATGGGGTCTCATCAGGGCTGCTTCTGTATGGAAAACACGGGAATAAACCCGCTCCAGGGTATCACGTCCGATATCATCATATCCGTAACCGGTAGTCGGGGAAAAATGACGGTAGCTGACACCTTCATCCCGGAAAACATCCAGGATGGCACGGGTCCGGTATTCTTCGTTTTCATCAATCTGCCTGAAAATGGCCGACAGATCCTCCTCTGCGGATCGGATCAGCTTCTGAATGGTTTCCATATGGGCAATGTTCCTTTCTGTTATGCAAGAATCCGGCCGATCCGGCTGCAGGCACCGGGAATTCCGGCATCGACAAACCGGATATCCGGTATCCGTTTCAGGAAGGTGATCTGGCGCTTGGCGTAATGACGGCTTCCTGTACGGATGGCATCAGCAGCCTGCACGGCTGTAATCAGGCCGTGAATATACGGGATCATTTCCTTATAGCCGAGGGCGCACATGCTCTGGGCTGTTTCCGGGACACCGTCTGAAAGCAGGCCCCGAACCTCTTCTTCAAGACCGTCATGAAACATCTGATCCACACGGCGGTTGATCCGGTCATAAAGCATGTTCCGATCCATTGCAGTGGATACAACCCGCCATTCAAAGGGGGAATGATCAGGGCGATTTTCCTGACGGGAAAAAGGAATTCCGGTTGCTTCGGTTACCTCGATGGCACGGATTGTCCGCCGGATATCGTTCAGAGGAAGTTTGGCGGCAGTATCGGGATCGGTCTTTTCAAGGCGGGAATGCAGGATCCGCTTCCCTTCCTCGGTCAGTGCCAGTTGGTTCAGTTCTTCCCGCAAAGCGGGGTTGGCCGGAACGTTTCCCATTCCCATCGGCATCATCATTGCCTGCAGATACAGCCCGGTCCCGCCGACAAACAGGACGTTTTTCCCTGCATGATACAGCTCCCGAACCAGGGACTCCGCTTCTGTGACATACTCGGATACACTGAAGGATTCTTCCGGATTCCGGATGTCCAGGAGATGATGCGGAACAAGCTTCTGTTCTGCGGCAGAAGGTTTGGCTGTGCCGATATTCATCCGCCGGTAAACCTGCATGCTGTCCATGCAGAGGATATCCCATCCCATCTGTGCGGCCAGTTCCATGGCGAAATTGGATTTGCCGCTCGCGGTCGGTCCGGTCAGGACCCGGCATATGATTCGATCCGGCATGATTCCTCTCCGTTCAGGTTCAGTTCTGGATCCGTTTGAACTTCCGGTCCAGTTCCCGATGGCTGATGGAAACCACCAACGGGCGTCCGTGGGGACACGTCGGGGTTACTTTCTTTTCAATCATTTCCTCGACCAGGCTGCGAAGCTGGTCTTCGGAAAGCTCTTCCCCACCCTTAACTGCATGTTTGCAGGCGGTCTGAAGAAGGGCGGCGCGCTTCTTGTCAAAAGCCAGGGAATGCTTTTCATCCAGGTCCGCCAGAATATCCCGGACGAATCCGGTGGTTTCGGCTTCGCCCAGAACCATGGGAATCGTGCGGACCGCAACGTCCTTTTCCCCGAAGGAATCGATTACAAGACCGATGGATTCAAGCTCTTTCCGGTTGTCTTCAATCAGGGAAATTTCCTTGCGGGTCATAGGAATGATAATCGGTACAAGCAGCTCCTGGCCGAGATTCTGGACAGCATTTTCCTGCATCAGGCGGTCAAAGAGCAGGCGCTCGTGTACCGCATGCTGATCGACAAGCAGCAGATGATCTTCATATTCAATCAGGATAAACGTGTTGAAAACCGCACCGAAAATTTTCAGCGGCCGGGATACCTGCGGAAGAATCGTGCTGATCTGCTCGGCTTTCTCTTCCCGGAATGGTGCCGGAGCAACTGCCGCGGGGGAAAGCGGATCAGCAGCCGGAGCCGGGATACCGGAAGAAGAAACCGGGATGACAGGCGGCACGGTCTGAACGGCGAGGGCAGCCGGAGCGGCACAATACTGCTCCGGAGGTTTCACGATTTCCCGGAATACAGGTTCCGGAGGAACTGCGGGCGAAACGACAGAAGCCTGGGCAGGAAGAGTCTTCGCCATGGTGACAACGGCGGACGGCGCTGACGCAGGATTTTTTCCGGTGGCAGGAACCGGATCCTGGGGCACACGGTCACGCGTCAGGAACATCTCCACAGGCCTTTCAAAAGCATCACGGTCCTTCAGCGCTTCAAGGACAAGCGTCAGGACCGCTTCGCTGACGGCTGCTTCATCACGGAAACGGACCTGGAGCTTGTTTGGGTGGACATTGACATCGACGTTTTCAAACGGGATGCTGATATGAAGGGCACAGACCGGGAACTTCCCGATCATCACACGCTCCCGGCATGCCTGCTCCAGAGCATTGGAAAGCGTCTGACTCTGCATGATCCGCCGGTTGATAAAGAACATTTCCTGGTTTCGGTTGCCGCGGGCATTATCCCCGATTCCGACGTATCCTTTCAGAATGATGCCGTTCATATGGCCGTCCACTTTCCGCATGGTACCCAGGGCCTGGCCGCCGTAAACGGTATGGACAGCGGAGGAAAGCTGTCCGTCGCCGGGAGAATGATACAGGACTTTGCTGTTGGACAGATAACGGAAACTGATGTCCGGGCGGCTGAGGATCAGCTGGGTGATCAGTTCATTCACGGCAGCGCCTTCCACAGAAGGCTTTTTCATAAAATTACGCCGTACGGGTGTATTGAAGAAAAGATCCCGAACGATGATGGTGGTGCCGGCCGGAGCGGCAGTTTCCTCAACGGATGTGATCTTTCCGCCTTCGTTGATTACTTTCAGGCCGGTATCCCGGTCCCGGGTACGGGTGGTCAGAGTGATGCGGGAAACAGCTGCAATACTGGCAAGCGCTTCACCGCGGAACCCGAGCGTCTGGATTGCATCCAGGTCCTGTTCCCGGGAAATTTTGCTGGTGGCATGGCGTTCAAAAGCCATGCGGATATCGCTTTCGTCGATACCGCTGCCGTTATCCGTAACCCGGATGTATTCCAGACCGCCTTCACGGATTTCAATTGTCACGGAAGTGGCGCCGGCATCCAGGCTGTTTTCAATCAGCTCCTTGATCGCAGATACAGGGCGCTCCACCACTTCACCGGCAGCAATTTTGCCGATCATGCTTTCGCTGAGCATGCGGATCTTGCTCATGGTCGCAATCTCCCTTCAAGGTTACAGTTTACGGGCTTTCTCCCGGAGCAGGAACAGCTTGTTGATGGCGTCCATGGGTGTCAGGGCCATGACATCCAGTGCCTGCAATTCTTCGAGTATTTCGGTTTTCCGGTAGTCAAACAGGTCCAGCTGCTCATTCATCCGCTGCTGGCTCTGTTCCCCCAGAATATTCTGCCCGATCGTATTCTGGTTAATGTCACTGACTTCAAGCCGGGCCTGGATTTCGTGCGCCCGGACAATGACAGGCCGGGGAATACCGGCCAGGCGGGCCACATGGACACCGAAGCTTTTGTCAGCGCCGCCGCGGATGATTTTCCGCAGGAAAATAACATCCTCTCCGTGTTCCTTGACGGAAATGCAGTAATTCTTGATTCCGTCCAGGTGGCCTTCCAGCTCGCTCAGTTCATGATAATGCGTGGCAAACAGCGTCTTTGCTCCGATCCGTTCCTTGCTGCAGATGTATTCGACAACGGCCCACGCAATCGCCAGACCGTCAAATGTGCTGGTCCCCCGGCCGATCTCATCCAGGATGATCAGGCTGTTCCGCGTGGCATTGCGCAGGATATAGGCAGTCTCGCTCATTTCCACCATAAACGTGCTCTGTCCGCTGGCAAGATCATCGGATGCGCCGACCCGGGTGAATATCTGGTCGCATACAGACAGCCTCGCTTCCTTTGCCGGAACAAAAGATCCGATCTGGGCCATCAGGCAGATCAGGGCAACCTGCCGCATGTAGGTGCTTTTTCCGGCCATGTTCGGGCCGGTAATAATCATCATGCGGTTAGCATCCAGGTCCAGCAGCGTATCATTCGGAATAAAACCGCTTTCGCCGATGCTCTGTTCTACCACCGGATGCCGGCCTTCGGTAATGGCAATGGTACCGTCTTCCGTCATAAGCGGACGGACGTATCCGTTTTCGGATGCGGTCCGGCTCATGCTCTGATAAACATCCAGGTGCTTCAGGGCACTGCTGGTTTTCTGGATTCGTCCGATTTCCGCGGCAATCCGGTCCCGGATTTCATTGAAGAGCTGGAGCTCCAGCCGGACGCTCTGTTCCTGCGCACCGATGATTTTCTGCTCGATCTCCTTTAGCTCAGCGGTCATATACCGCTCGGCTCCGGTCAGGGTTTGTTTGCGGATATACCGGTCCGGAACCTGGGACAGGAAACTCTTTGTCACTTCGATATAGTAGCCGAAGACCTTATTGTACTGGATCCTCAGGTTCTTGATGCCGGTTGCTTCCCTTTCGCGCTGCTCCAGCTCAACAATCCACTGCTTCCCGCCGGTCTGGGCACTCCGGTAGTCATCCAGGATCCGGGAATATCCATCCCGGATGATTCCGCCATCCGTAATGGATACAGGCGCATCGGGATGGATGGACTGATCCAGCAGCGCGCATAGGTCATCCAGTGGATCCAGGTCTTCCCGGATCCGGCAAAGCTCTTCACTCTGCACATCCGAGAGCAGCGAACGGATGCCCGGAATCCGTTTCAGGCTGGCACAGAGGGCCAGACAATCCCTTGCGTTCAGGCTTCGGTATGAAACTTTGCTCAGCAGGCGCTCCATATCGTAAACACCTTCAAGCTCTTCTGCCAGCGTCATACCGAGAATGCGTCGGCTGACGAGTTCCTCCACGGCATCCAGGCGGCTGTTGATCAGGTCCAGTCGGATCAGGGGCTGCTCCACCCAGCTTCGCAGCAGGCGGCCGCCCATGGCGGTACAGGTTTTATCCAGAAGCCCCAGCAGGGTTCCCTGTCGCCCTTTGCCGCGAAGGCTTTCCGTCAGTTCGAGATTCCTCCGGGTATTGGAATCCAGGATCATTCCGTTTTCATCACGGATAAAGCGGACGGAGGTAATGTGCTCCAGGTCGTTCTTCTGAGTTTCCTCCAGGTATTTCATCAGCGCGCCGGCTGCGCAAACCGCTTTCCGGTGGTCATCCAGTCCGAGGCTGGTCAGCTGTCCCACATGGAAATGGGCGGCCAGTGCAGAGGCAGCATTCCGATGCTGGTACCATTCCTTTTTCTGCTCAGTCACATATCCGATTTCGCTGCCCGCTTTCTCAACCAGGCGGACCGGATCATTGCTGATGATTTCGGTGGGAGCAATCCGCAGGAGCATTGTCCGCAGATGCTCGGGAACGGGTTCGGAAACATTGAATTCACCTGTGGAGACGTCCACATAGGCAACTCCGGTCTGCTTTCCGTCGAAATAGACGCTTGCCAGGAAGTTGTTGCTTTTGTCTTCCAGCATGGAAGGATCGGTCACGGTACCGGCGGTAATGACACGCACCACATCGCGTTTGACCAGGCCTTTGGCGGTGGCGGGATCCTCCATCTGTTCACAGATGGCAACCTTGTATCCTTTGCTGATCAGCTTTTCAATATAGGTATTGACAGAGTGGAACGGGACGCCGCACATCGGTGCGCGCTCTTCGAGCCCGCAGTCTTTTCCGGTCAGTGTCAGCTCCAGCTCGCGGGAGGCGGTTTTTGCATCCTCAAAAAAAAGCTCGTAAAAGTCGCCCAGCCGGAATAAAAGCAGGCAGTCCGGATATTGGTCATGAATCTGCAGATATTGCTGCATCATCGGTGAAATTGCCATGGTATAAACCTCTCTTTACTGACATCCTCCGCAGGAAGAACAATTGCCGGAACAGCACCCGCCGGACGGATTGTCATCAACGCGGCCGGTAATCACCAGGCGGAGGATCTGGTTGACATTATCCATCATGGTCTGGAAATCCTTGCGGGCGGATTTCAGGGCGGCAATCTGCTCGTTTTCATTCATTGCCTTTTCCGCCGCCTCCATTTCCAGGCTGGCGCTGGACAGCTCTTCCGGTTTCATGTTGGCCGAAGACAGGATGGATTCAACGGCCTGCCGTTTTTCGATCATATCGGATAACAGACGGGCGGCGGTTTCATCATGGCGCACTTCGCCTTCCAGCTTTTTCATCCGGGTATATGTTTCACTGTTCAGGATGGCTTCCGCCAGTTCCTGGGCTTTCATCATTACTTCGCGCATGGTTCAGATCCTTTCCGCAGTCAGCGTGTTGTTTTTCAGGCCGGTAATCCGGCACCGGATAATACGGCCGATGTCTTCATTGCATCCTCCGGTGGTAACGGAGATCCCGTGCAGTCCTTTTCCGGAAATTTCATGCTTGCTTCTCCGGCTGAGTCCTTCCACCAGGATTTCCTCCTCCTGCCCGAGGAAACGCTTCATGGTTTCCTTTTGCAGGCTTTCCTGCAGGGCAATCAGTTCCTCAATCCGGCGGGAGGATACATCCGGGTCAATCTGGTCAGAAAAACTGGCGGCTTTTGTTCCGGTACGCGGAGAATAAATGAAAGTGAAAGCACTGTCATACCGCACTTCGCGGACCAGGTCCAGTGTATCCCGGAAGTCCTCATCCGTTTCCCCCGGAAAACCGACGATGATATCTGTGCTCAGGCCGATGCCGGGCACGGCATCACGAAGCTGTTTCACGCGTTCCAGGTATTTCTCACGCGTATAGTGGCGGTTCATCAGCTTCAGGATCCGGTCGCTTCCGCTCTGAACAGGAAGATGGAACTGGGGCAGGATATGTTTTCCGCAGGCCATCGCATCGATCAGGTCATCGGAAAGATCCTTCGGATGGCTTGTCATGAACCGGATCCGGGGGATACCCATCCGGTCCAGGTCGCTGAGAAGACCGGCAAATGACGGGTTCCCGGGCAGCCCTTTTCCGTAGCTGTTGACATTCTGGCCAAGCAGCATGATCTCCTGTATTCCGCTTTTCAGGAGATCTTCTGCTTCTTTCAGAATGGATTCCGGATCACGGCTTCTTTCCCGGCCGCGTACGTATGGAACAATACAATAGCTGCAGAAGTTGTCACAGCCGTACATGATGGTGAGATAGGCAGCATCATGGCGCAGCCGGCGGACGGGCAGCCCTTCCGGTACGGGCTCTCCGTCATCCACGACAACCGTGCTTTCCATGCTGTTGAGCGCCTGAAGCATCAGTTCCGGAAAGCGGTACAGATTGGAAGTGCCGAATGCCAGATTGACAAAGCGGTACTGCTTCATAATCTTTTCAGCCATTCCGGGTTCCTGGATCATACATCCGCATACAGCAATCATCAGGTTCGGCCGTGTCTTGCGGACCTCCTTCAGCCAGGTGATATTGCCGAGGGCACGCCGTTCCGCATTATCCCGGATACAGCAGGTGTTGAAGATCACAAAATCGGATTCTTCCCGGTTCGGAGCGGGAGTCATCCCCATTTCTTCCAGCATGCCGGCCAGCTTTTCCGAGTCATGGGCATTCATCTGGCAGCCGTATGTCACAATATAATAAGTTTCCGGACGATGCGGAAGCATGCGGATTTCATGCATGAATCCGTATTGGCGTTCAATTTCTTCCCGGGAAACGATGGTCTCCTGTTTCTTCATGCGGTTACACTCTCTTTCGGGTCATTTCCATGATTCCAAGCCTTGTCCAGCCATGAATCACGGTCTTCCGGCGGTCACGGGAAAACTGATTCTGCAGCCGTTCCAGTATCAGACTTCGGTCTGTTTCGCTCTCCATATCAATGAAGTCGATCAGGATGATTCCTGTGATATTCCGAAGCCGGATCTGGACGGCGGCTTCATCACAGGCCTCCAGGTTGGCCGCGGTAACACTGGCTTCCTTGGTGCTGCTGCCGGTGTATGAAGCGGAGTTGACATCAATGACGGTCAGTGCCTCACATGGATCAATCACGATGTTCCCACCGCTTTTCAGGGGAATTTTCCGGGCGGAAGCGGAGGAAAGCTGGTGCGCGAGATCAGCGGGCAGTGTATCGGCCCGGACTACAGAATCACCGGAATGAATGCGGTAATCATCCATCAGCTGCTGTACAGGGTCTCCGGAAAACAGAACGGTTCCGGGACGATGCTCGCCGGGGATTTTTTTCTCAATATCCTGCCAGAGAAAGAAAAGCGTTTCTGCTTCTTCCCGGATGGAAGATTCATCTGCGTTGACGGCGGAAGTACGGAGAACAAGGCCGAATGCGCCGCCGGAAACCGCCTGTCCGATTTTCCGGAGCCGATCCCTCTCCTCAGGTTCGGTAATCCGGTTGCTGACACCGATATACCGGTTCATAGGCATCAGAATGACTTTTTCGCCGGGAATTGAGAGATCCCTGCTCAGGAAAGCGCCTTTGGTTCCGTTTTCTTCCCTCCGGATCTGAACAACGGTCAGATCGCCTGAGCGCACTGCGGACCCCTGGAAACTGCTGCTGTTTTCAGCAAGGGGGAGAAAGCCGCTTTTGCTCCTGCCGATATCTGCAAATGCACATTCCATTCCGGCCATGATCCGCCCGATCCGGGCGATCAGGATATCACCGGACTGCGTATCCGAATCCGACGGGAGGTATTCCACCAGCCGGTTGTCTTCGGCAACCGCACGTGCATCCGGAAGAATGTAGATGGTTCTGTTCATCATTCAGTTACAGCAGCTCCAGAGGAGCCAGGTTTCCTTCCGTATTTTCTCCGAATAATCCGGTGCGTGTGGTCAGGAAGCGGACCGGTTCTTTCAGTCCGGCGGCTCCGGAAAGGGCTTCCATCAGCATACCGGGCTTGCAGGCTTCCTTTTCGGTCAGGGCTAGCATGGCACGGATATGCTGGCCGTTTCCGCTCAGGGAATAAATCAGCGGCTTGATATCGCATTCCTTCAGTGCGGTTTTTGTTTTGCGCATAGCCGGAATGGAAGGTTGGCTCATCATGAGCGGAATGGCGCTGTTCAGCAGTGCAGCCTCCTGCGGATCGTAAACCATCAGATCGTAGGAAGCGGCCCGAAGGGATCCCATCAGCGCAGGATGCCGGTCATCCACAGCCCGTGCCTCCTTCAGGTGCAGTTCCGGCGGCATGGCGCGGTTCATTTTCTCAAGGAATACTTCTGCATCCGTCGGTTCGGCCATGGTTACGTCCATGATCTCCCGCTGTCCGCAGGCACCGGTGCTCAGCGCGGACGCGAACGTGATCAGGATATGCGGGTTAAACCCGTTTGAATAGGCTACCGGAAGACCGCTGCGGCGCAAACCGCGCTGCATACTGCGCTGGATGTCCAGGTGGCCGATATGGCGGATTCTTTCGCTTTTCTCAAACACTGCGAGGATTCGCATATCCGCATACCCCCTTCCAGCGCTGCAGGCCGCATCCGTTGCAGCCCTTCCGGCAGTCTTTTGTGGTGACTGCCTGTTCACTCTTTTCCTTTTCATGCCAGAGGAACTGTTTGGTGATTCCGCTGTCAATGTGATCCCATGGCAGGATTTCATCCCGTCCGCGCTCGCGGTTGGCATAGAAGGCCGGATCCAGGCCGCAGGCTTTGAAAGCTTCCATCCAGGTATCAAACCGGAATGTTTCGGTCCAGCCGTCCAGAATACAGCCAAGCCGGTAAGCAGTCAGGAGCACACGGCCGATCCGCCGGTCCCCGCGGGAAACGCAGGCTTCCAGGAAACTGACATACGGTTCGTGCCAGTTAAAGTTTACACCCTTGATATTCAGCACTTTTTTCAGATGATCCTGCTTCCGGATGATTTCGGGAATTGTGTCCTGGGCAGCCCACTGGAATGGAGTAAAAGGCTTGGGTACAAAAGTGCTGGCGCTGACGGTCACCCGCAGCCCCTTGGCCCGGCGCTCCCGGGGAACGCGGAAGTATTCTTCGACCACCTTTCGGGCAAGGTCGGCAATCCCGTCCAGGTCTTCATCGGTTTCTGTCGGAAGTCCGTCCATGAAGTACAGTTTGACACTGCTCCATCCGCCTTCAAATGCATCCCGGACTTTCTCCAGGAGGTCGGATTCGGTAACGCCCTTATTGATCACATCGCGCATTCTTTGCGTACCGGCTTCCGGCGCAAAAGTCAGGCTGGTTTTTTTAACCTGCTGGGTTTCCTCCAGGCTTTCCTTCAGCACACTGTCAATCCGGAGGCTGGGCAATGAGATAGAAACCCGTTTATCCTTCATTCTCCGCATCAGTTCGCGGATCAGTTCGGGCAGGCACGTGTAGTCACCGCTGGAGAGGCTGCTCAGGCTGATCTCCTCATATCCGGTGGAGGCAACAAGCTTTTCACTCAGGTCAATAAGCTTTTCCAGGCTCCGTTCCCGAACAGGACGGTAGAGCATTCCGGCCTGGCAGAAACGGCATCCGCGGGTACAGCCCCGCATGATCTCCAGCATAATCCGGTCAAAAACAACTTCCGTGTAAGGAACGGGGATTTCTTCCGGATAATATGTCTGGTTCAGGTCGGTTACCACGCGTTTCCGGATGGTTTCCGGTACGCCCGGGGTATTGGGATGAATGCCGGTAATAATACCGGAGGCATCATATTCCACATCATAGAAGGAAGGAACGTATACGCCCTCCAGATCAGCAAGCTTTCGCAGGCATTCCTTCCGGGAAAGCCCTTTTTCTTTCCGTTCCAGGATGACCCGGTTCAGTTCGGTCATTACGTCCTCGCCGTCCCCGATCATAAAGGCATCGATGAAATCCGCCAGCGGTTCCGGATTAAAGGCACACGGACCGCCGGCGACGACGATGGGATCCGATTCTCCCCTGTCCTTTCCCTCCAGCGGTATTCCGCCCATATCCAGCATTGCAAGGATATTGGTATAACTCATTTCATACTGAAGCGTAAAACCGATGACATCAAATTCATGCATCGGATGCCGGCTTTCCGTGGACAGGAGCGGAAGGTTTTCCTCCTTCATCAGGGCAATCATGTCGGTCCATGGCATAAAGAACCGTTCACACAGGCTCCATTCTTCCCGGTTAATCAGGCCGTACAGGATTTTAAGCCCCAGATGGCTCATTCCTACTTCGTATGTATCCGGAAAACAGAAGCCGAAGTGCAGCGGACAGTCATCCCACCCTTTGACGGCCGTATTCATCTCTCCGCCGGTATAACGGGGCGCTTTCTGCACTTTTTCCAGGATTTTTTCAAAGCGTTCATTTTCGTTCATGTATTCAGACTCCCGGTAGATTTCTTGCTGGCGGTTTACAGTGCGGGCGTCCAGTATTTCTGCTGGTACAGATCGGTGAAGCAGAAAGTGACGCGGCAGTTTTCCAGGGTTCCGACAGGGGTATTGGCAATTTCAACCTCATCCCCGAGAACCAGCGGATTGCCGATTTTGTAGCTGTCGCGGTAATTTCCGTTATAATCGTAGAAATCGCAGATGAACTGGATCCGGTCTCCCTTGCCGATCTGGATCAGGTTTTTGGCTTCCACACCGGGCTCGGAACCGGGGTAGACTATCTGGGCGCCGGCAATATAGCCGTAAGGGTTTTCGGAATCGAAATACAGCAGAAGGTTGACCCGGGTTCCGTTCAGGATGGCGGGGACATATCCGGAGATCAGATAGTCATCTCCGTCCTCAATCGTATCCAGGTAATAGTACGCAACCGGCTGGCGGTTGATGGACAGCCAGGTCCCGTCAAATTCGCCGGCCAGGGTATTTCCGGTGATGGTGAAATCATTGTCGGTTCCCAGGTCGATATATCCGGATCCGTTATCGAAGAATACGTTCCGCGTCAGGCTGACAACCAGGTCCCACTGGCTTTGCGGAAGTTCGATTCCGCCGTTTTTCCAGACCAGCTGTGTCGCGTCAAAATGATTGTCAAGAATGTATTCTGCGGCACGCTCCGCAGTCAGGCTGCGTCCGGAAAACAGGTCAAACAGGGAACTTCCTCCTCCGTAGGAGGAAGAGTCTGTGCTGAACAGACCGCCCAGCAGGTCGGTCAGGCCGGAGGATGAACCGTATGCGGAAGAGGAATAACTGTTTCCGCTGCCCATCAGGCTTTCCATCAGTCCGGGCAGGGCAATGCTCTGGGAACCGGATGAGTAGGAAGAAATGCTTGAACCGCCGGCCACCTGCCCGCTGATTTCCAGGCTGGCAAATTCCTGAATGCAGCGGGAGTATTCTTCATCCATTCCGATGGCTGCATAGGTGGAAACGGCTTTACCGACATCAGAGGAGCGCTTGTAGGGAAAATAAATGCTCAGGCCGTAGGCATTGCTGATTCCGCCGCCGGTCCGGTTGTATTTGACCGCACCCTGCAGGGCTTCCGCCAGCTTTTTGCCTTCTTCAGAGCCCATGTTTTTGGCAAAATGAACCAGGTCGATCTGGTCGATCCGGGAAGCCTGGGCGAATTCCCTTGTTTTGATACGGGCAGTGGATACTGCCTTATATTCCTTATTCTGGATCATCTGGTTTGTGCCGATGCTGAAGTTTTTGAGTTCGGCGGGAACAGTGGCTTCCAGCTCAGCGAGGTCAACAATGCTGAGAGTGGTTGCCTGTCCGCGGCACTGCTTCGCACAGACTTCAACGAAATCGTCAGCAATGGTCTTTCCGATCTCGATGGTGCTCATTCCGGGATTTTTTCCCAGTTTGTTCAGCCAGTTGGTATAGTACCAGCCGACGCCCGGTTCGGTTTCTTCACTGCCGATCATGTAATCAGCGTATTGTGAGAGCATGATGCCGTTCTCAACCGTACCCATCAGGCAAGCGTCAAAACCGATAAAATCGAACTGGACACCGCCGTTTTTCAGCGCGGTATTGAGGCCTGCCAGGGACATGGACTGATTGCGCCCGTATTTCTCATCGTAGCCGTATCCGGACACGGACCCGCCGCCATGGTCCCACAGGATCAGCATCATCCGGTTGGCCGGAAAATTTTTAGCGCCGTACTGGATAAAACCGGTTAGTGTGGCTGGATTGGTCATGGAGGCAGTTCCCATGTTGTTTTCCAGCCTGGTCAGCTGACCGCCCCGGACCAGGTAAATCTGGTTGTACTGATTGGATACCACATTATTCCGCCAGCGGGAACATCCGCCGGTATAAATCAGGAGGTTCACACGGTCGCCGAGATCTGCATTCAGCATTTCCTTGATATCGGCGGTTCCCATCCCGTTCTGGCTTTCCAGGTCGGTGCCGCACATATAAACCATCAGTGTGACCGTATCTTTCTGGCCGCCGAGGATCTTTGTAAATTTGGAGCGTGCGCCGCTGGCAACAGTGGTGTCCGGAGTGCCGGAATTGGTATTGCCGCTGCCGGTACTGGATGTGGATGTGAAGTAGTCAGCGGAACTGCCGGTGTTTCCGGTGACAGAAGAGAGCAGGTTTCCGCCGCTGAAATCATAGACAGAACTGCTTCCTGAGGACATGAAAGCGCTCAGCAGGTTGGAAAGGCTGCCGGTGGATCCGGTGCTGCTGCTCTGGTCAATGGATGTCTGGGTCAATGCGGTATTGTCGTTGCCGGTGTAGGACAGGATTTCCTCATTATCCCCGCCGAGAAAGTTTTTGCCGAAGAAGAACAGGACAGCGGCGACCAGCACCAGCATAATCAGCTTTCCGCTGCCGCCCGAACCGGTTCCGCCGCTGCGGGTTGTCGGACGATGGCTGCCCTGGGAGGCGGAAGGCTGCTGGTATCCGGATCCGGGAACGGATGTCGGCCGCTGATGGGAAGAACTGTTGTAAGTCCCGGAAGGACGCTGCTGGGAAGAACCGGAAGTGCCGGATGGACGGCGGAAAGGATCCTGAAAACCGGCAGACTGACCGGACTGCGGTCTTGGGGGATGGGATGAACTCTGCCCGAAAGGACTCCCGAATCCGGAGCCGGATGGACGCCCCGACTGGGGCACGGAAGACGGATGGGGCTTCCGGTCTTCATAATTGCCCATGTTGTTGACCGGGCCGGTTCCCAGTCCTTCACCGTGGATTTCAACCCCTTTGCCGTTCCCAACTACTTTTTTCTCACGGGCTCTCGGTTTCTTCTGGTTATCCATCTTTTTCAACCTCCTGTCTTATTTGCCAACTGAAGCAAGAATCCATTTATGAAATCAGATCTCCGGAATCTTCCGGAACATCGGGGATAGCTGCAGTCCGTGTATCATCCGGAAGAGGCGGAAGATCCTCCAGGCTGCGGATTCCGAAATGACTGAGGAACTCATCTGTCGTACCGTACAGGATCGGACGGCCGATGGTATCTTTTCTGCCGGTTTCCCGGATCAGTCCCTTGATCATCAAACTCTGCAGGCTGTAATCACATTTCACGCCCCGGATCTGTTCTACTTCCGCCCGGGTGACCGGCTGGCGGTAAGCGACGACGGCCAGGGTTTCCATGGCCGCCTGGCCGAGACTCTGCATTTGTACGGGCTGCAGCAGGCGAACAACCGCGTCCGCATACAGAGGGCGGGTTGCGAGCTGGACTTTGGTGCCGAAACGCTTCAGCAAAAAACCGCGCTGGTTGAAGTCATATTCATCGGAGAGCTTTTCCAGGGCTTTCTCCAGCTCCTCCTCACCGATCCGGAGGGCTTTGGCAAGGTCCCGGAATTCCACGGCTTCACCGGCAACGAACAGGATGGATTCAATCATCCCGAAAATGTTTCCCCCGCCTTCCGTCATAGGACATCACCTCCCGCGGCATTCATTGTTTCGGTATCCATTTCTGTCTGGAAATCCTTTACCGGCTTTCCTTTTCCCGAATACAGGACAATTGGCTCATATACGCTGTCCTGCTTTACATGCATCTGGCCGAGTTTGAGCAGCTCCAGTACCGCCAGGAACATGGTGACGACTTCTTCCCGCGTGGGAGAATCTGAAAAGATTTCCTCAAAACGGATCTTCCTTTTCCTTTTGATCGTATGCATCAGATCCAGCATGCATTCACGGACGGTGTGGACATCCCGGCGGATATTCCGGGGAGCGTAATGATTGCTCTCGGGATTAGTATCCAGAACCGGTTTTCTTTCCCAGATCCGCTGGAAAGCCTGGACCAGCCCGTCCAGGGATAATCCGGTCAGCTCAAACTCCTGGGGAGGAAGCGGGTATTCTTCCGGAAGCTTGGTGAATACCTGCCGGGCCGCTTCTTCGAAATATTTCATCCGGTCAGCGGTCTCACGGAAACGGCGGTATTCTTCCAGCCTGCGGATCAGTTCTTCTTCCGGATCCTCTTCTTCCTCATGGACAACGGGCCGCGGCAGCATGGACCTGCTTTTGATTTCAAGCAGTGTGGCGGCAATCACCAGGAAATCACTGGCTTCATCCATGTTCAGGTCAGGGGCATTCCGGACGATTTCCAGATACTGATCGGTGATTTCGCTGACAAAGATATCCCGGATATCAATCTGCGCTTTTCCGACCAGCGTCAGGAGCAGGTCCAGCGGACCGTCAAAATCCTTCAGCCTGAATTCCCGTGCAATCATTTGGTTTCAAACTCCAGCCTTACAGAATTTTCCAGAAAAGATTCAGGAAGAAAGAGAACACGCTTCCGATAACCTTGCCGAGTGCCGGACTGAGTATGCCGGTGATGCAAAGCATCAGGAATGCGTAACGGATAATCATCATGGTCTGCGGGGTCAGGCTCTGGTCAAGCTTTCCGCCGAAAGCGAACTGATTCAGGATGCGGTACCCGTCGAGCGGAGGTACCGGGATCAGGTTAAAGATCGCCAGACCGATATTGATCTGGGCAAGCATTGCGAAAAACTGAAGCAGATATTCCCATATAACCGTATCGGCAGTGTACTTGTAAATCAGAATGTACGCAGCCAGACCGATCAAAAACAGAAGAAAAGTCACTCCGATCCCGGCAATGGATACCAGGATGTAATCCCGTCTGTAATGGCGGAAATTCCGCGGATTGACCGGAACCGGCTTGGCCCAGCCGACACGGAGAAAAACCATGCACAGGGTACCGATTGGATCCAGGTGCTTGGCGGGATTGAGGGAAAGCCTTCCCATCATCCAGGCGGTCGGATCACCACACTTCAGGGCAACATAGCCATGCGCACATTCATGCAGGATCAGGCTGAGAAGGATACAGACGCCTAAAAACACATACTCCAGAACTGTTCCCAGGGGATCAGCCTGAAGGCTGGATATGAAGGAATTGATTCCGCTGAACAGCATGGATGCTTTTCGCCTCCTGTAATACAAACAGACTTATTTTCCAGCCCGCCGAAGAAACTCCGGCTCGTCGATCACTTCGATTCCAAGACTTTGTGCCTTGGACAGCTTGCTTCCTGCGGCTTCTCCGGCAACAACGAATGCCGTTTTTTTGCTGACGGAGCCGGAAGCGTTCCCGCCGCATGAACGGACCAGGTCTTCGGCTTCCTTACGGCTCAGCGTGGGCAGCGTTCCCGTTACGACAACCGACATTCCGCTGAAGGGACCATCTGCTTTGCCGGCGGCTTCCTTTGGATGGACGCCGGCATGGATGAGCTTTTCGATTGTCCGCCGGTTCTCAGGGAAAGTGAAGTATTCAACAATGCTCCCGGCAACTACATCGCCGATATCCGGTATGGAGGTCAATGCTTTCGCATCGGCGCCGGCCAGGCTGTCCAGGGTGCCGAAAGCATTGGCCAGATCGCGGGCCGTTTTCCGTCCGACATTGGGAATGCCAAGGGCAAACAGGAAAGCGTCCAGTTCACAGTGCTTGCTTTTTTCGAGGGCTTCGGACAGCTTGGCGGCTTTCTTTTCCTTGAATCCGTCAAGCATCAGGAAATCCATGGGCGTCAGGCTGTAAAGGTCGGCGGGCTCCCGGATACCGGCCTGGTCATACAGCTGGGCAGCGGTTTTTTCACTCAGTCCTTCAATATCCATGGCTTCCCGGCTCGCAAAGTGACTGATGCGGGCAATCGCCTGCGGTTTGCAGCTGATCCGGTTCATACAGAAAATATGGGCACCCCTTTCTGTCAGGGGACCGCCGCAGGCAGGACAGGCGGAGGGCTTTTCAATGGGGATTTCCCCCGGCCTGATTTCTCCGGCACGGCCCATGATTTCGGGAATGACGTCATTGCTGCGGCGGATCCAGACATCACACCCGATGGCGATATCCTTGCGCAGGATATCACCCATATTGTTCAGTGTGGCTTTCTGGACTGTGACACCGTAAAAATCCACCGGTTTTACATGTGCAAGCGGCGTCAGCTTGCCGGTCCGCCCAAGCTCCCATGTAACGTTTTCCAGGGTGGTGACACATTCCTCGGCTTCAAATTTGAAAGCGACAGCCCAGCGGGGGAATTTTTCAGTGTAACCCATCTGTTCACGCAGCTGGCTGTCTCCGACCTTGATCACAACACCGTCGATCAGCCAGTCCAGGCTGTTCCGCTGTGATTCGATCTCCCGGATGCACTTTTCAAGCTCTTCCCGCCCGGTTCCCTTTCCGAGGAAAGGACTGACCTGGAATCCGTTTTCACGAAGGAAACGGAGCATTCCAGGCTGGGAATCGTATGGCGGATTGTCAATTGTACCGACCTGGTAGAAAAACGCATCCAGGTGCCGCTCTGCCGTAACGGCAGGATCCAGGTTGCGAAGTGCGCCGGCTGCGGCATTGCGTGCGTTCTTCAGGCGGTCATCGGGATGGGCTGCGTTGTACTTTTCCAGGGTACTCAGCCGCATGATGCACTCACCCTGCACTTCAATCCTTCCGGTATACGGAATGGTTTTCGGCAGGCTGTGAATTGTCCGGGCCTGCGGAAGGATTGCTTCCCCGATGATTCCGTTTCCGCGTGTCGCGGCCTGGACAAGTTTTCCGCCTTCATAGGTCAGGTTGATGGTCAGGCCGTCAAACTTGTATTCCACGTAGTACTGGAGATTGGTTTTTCCGGCCAGCTTTTCCGTCCGGAGAATCCATGCATCCAGGGCTTCAAGGCTCTGGACTTTGTCCAGGGACCAGAGACGGGTAATATGACGGTGTTCTTCAAAACCCCGGAGCGTTTCTCCGCCGCCCACATGACGGCTGGGTGAATCCTCCAGTACGATACCGGTTTCGTTCTCCAGCGCGCGAAGCTCATCATACATCTGATCCCACTGCATATCAGAGATGTAGGGATTGTCCAGCACGTAATAAGCGTGAGAAGCGTCATTCAGCTTTCGGACCAGCTCATGCATCCGGGCTGATTTCTGTTCATTCATGACTCTTCCTCCACTTTGACAATCGGGGCAACGGCCAGGGAAAGCTCCCGGGTGCCGTTATTGCCGAAATCAATCAGAATCCGCGCGTCCGAACCGCTTCCGCTGATCTGAACGACCTTTCCGCTTCCGAATTTGGGATGCATGACTGAATCCCCTTCCCGGAACAGCTTCCGGAGGGAGGAATCAAACTCCCTGGCGGGGCTGGGCATAAATCCGCGGCTGACACCCGGGATACTGTCCAGGGAGACCCCTTTCAGTGTCAGGCGGGGTTTGCCGCCAATGGCGGCCGGGGCGGAAGGATGCTCATGCCGGGTCTCCGGCGGACGGTTCCATCCTGAAAACTCTGGCTTCTTCCGGGAAACAGCCGGATCCTGCCGGGAATAGTTCATAAAACCCCTTGCACCGTTGAATCCGTCAAAGGATTCCCGCTTCAGAAGACGTTCCGGAATCTCATCCAGGAACCGGCTCGGTGCATTATGGCTGAACTGGTTGTAAAGCATGCGGGATTCCGCGTGGCACAGGAACAGGCGGTTCCTGGCACGGGTAATACCGACGTACATGAGCCGGCGTTCTTCTTCCAGCCGGTTCTCCTCATTGACACTCCGGTAGCTGGGAAAAACATTTTCCTCCATCCCGGGGATAAAAACATGATCAAATTCAAGCCCTTTGGCCGAATGAAGGGTCATCATGGTGACAAACCCCTCCTGGTCGGTTTCCCGGTCCAGGTCCGTCATAAGGGATACGTTTTCCAGGTATGCTTCCAGGGTTGCACTTTCTGCGGAAACCGCAAATTCATGCAGTGTGCCGCGGAATTCACCGATGTTCTCCAGCCGGGCGACGGCGTCTTCGGTATTTTCGTTGATATACTGCTTTTCCAGTCCGGTCTGACTGATTACATAGTCCACGAACTCCTCCAGCGGCATGGAATCCTTCATTGCGCAGAGCATAGTCATCAGCGTGGCAAAGTCGGATACGGCATTCCGCGCTCTGGAACCCAGCGATTCCGGAAGGTCGTTCAGGGCGCTGAACAGGGGGATGCCGGAGGCGGAGGCATAATCGGTCAGCACCTGGACGGTTGCATCTCCGATGGACCGCTTCGGAACATTGATGATCCGTCCGAGGGAAATATCATCCGAAGGATTTACAATCACGCGAAGATAAGCCAGGATATCGCGGATTTCCTTTCGTTCGTAGAATTTCTGTCCGCCGAATACCTTATAAGGGATCCCGGAACGGATCATCATTTCTTCAATGACGCGGCTCTGGGAATTTGCACGGTATAGGACCGCGTCATGGCCGTATCCCATTCCGGATTTTTTCAGCTCAAGGATGCGGGCGGCAATCCAGGCGGCTTCATCATGTTCGTCGGAAGCGCGGTAAACAGTAATCCGGTTTCCGCTGTCCTTCTCCGTCCAGAGCTTTTTGTCCTTACGGTCTGCATTGTGGGCAATGACCTGGTTGGCGGCATCAAGAATGGTGGCTGTAGACCGGTAATTCTGTTCCAGCTTGATCACCACGGCATCCGGATAATCCTTTTCAAAATCAAGGATATTCCGGATATCGGCGCCGCGCCACCCATAAATACTCTGGTCATCATCACCGACAACACAGAGGTTCCGGCTTTCCGCTGTCAGGATACGGACCAGCTCGTACTGGACGTGGTTGGTATCCTGGTATTCATCCACCATGACATACCGGAACCTTTTCCGGTATGTATCAAGGACAGGGGGATGGCTGGCGAGAAGCTCCAGGGTCTTCATCAGCAGGTCGTCAAAATCCAGGGCGTTCAGTCCCTTCATCCGGGACTCATAGGTAATCATGATATCGTGGATTCTGTTGCTCCGGAAATCACGGCCGGACTGGGCGAACCACTCATCCGGCGTGAGGAGCCTGTTTTTGGCATCGCTGATTTTGTAGGCGGTTTCACGCAGCGGGATGAAGCTGTCATCCACGTTCAGCTGTTTATAGATCTCTTTCAGCACACGAAGCTGGTCATCCTCATCATAGATTACAAAAGAGCGGGAATATCCGAGCTTTTCGATATCCCGCCGGAGAATTCGTGCGCAGACGGAATGAAAAGTGCCGATCCAGGCTTCGTCTGCCCCCTGGGTTCCGATCAGCGCTTCAACCCGGTTCTTCATCTCCCGGGCGGCTTTGTTGGTGAATGTCAGTGCGAGAATGGACCATGCAGGGATTCCGTGATCAATCAGGTTGGCCAGGCGGTAGGTCAGTGCGCGTGTTTTTCCGCTTCCGGCACCGGCCAGGATCAGCAGCGGACCTTCAAGTGTTTCGGCGGCTTTCCGTTGTTCGCGGTTAAGTACAGAGATATCCATTACTTGCTTTTCTCCATCTCATCGAGAACACGGTTATATCCGTCGGCCCCGTAATTCAATGCCCGGTTGACCCGGGAAATTGTAGCGCTGGATGCTCCGGTTTCCTCGGCAATCCGCTGGTATGTTTCCTTTTTACGAAGCAGATCGGCAACCTCCAGCCGCTGGCTGATACTCCGGATTTCGGGGATCGTGCAGAGATCCTCGAAAAAACGGTATGCGTCTTCCACGTCATGAAGCTGGATAACCGCGTTCATCAGCATATCGGTCTGCCTGTTTTTTACTTTCGGTTCGAACATAAGATCCGGTCACATCCTGTCTGTTTCACACTTTAACGAACGAAAATATTCTACCACATTTTTCTGTTCAAAACAATGATCATCCTTGACAATCAAATGGGTTTCTTCTAATATTGGATACATTAACCGGCAAGGGGGAATGTACCTGTGGCTATGATGGACGAACTGTTTGGAATCAATGTATTCAATGATTCTGTCATGCGCCAGCGGCTGCCGCAGGAAACCTACCGGGCGCTGCATAAAACCATCGATGAAGGGCGGCAGCTGGATCCACAGGTGGCCAGCGTGGTTGCCAACGCAATGAAGGACTGGGCCCTGGAGCATGGCGCCACTCATTATACGCATTGGTTCCAGCCGCTGAATTCCGTGACGGCGGAGAAGCATGATGCGTTTATTTCCCCTGTTTCCGGCGGGAAAGTAGTCCAGGTGTTTTCCGGCAAGGAACTGGTGCGCGGCGAGGCCGATGCTTCTTCCCTGCCCAGCGGCGGACTGCGCTCCACTTTTGAAGCACGCGGATATACAACATGGGATCCCACTTCCTATGCGTTTATCAAGGATCGTGTTCTTTGCATTCCGACAGCTTATTGCTCCTACAGCGGAGAAGCACTCGACAAAAAAACGCCGCTGCTTCGTTCCATGGAGGCACTCAACCGCCAGGCTGTGCGGATCCTGCATCTGTTCGGACGGATGGATGCGACTCGGGTGACTCCCACCGTCGGGCCGGAACAGGAGTATTTCCTGGTGGACAAAAACCTGTTTGATCAGCGGAGCGACCTGATTTTTGCCGGACGTACGCTGTTCGGCGCAAAAGCCCCCAAAGGACAGGAACTGGGCGATCATTTTTTCGGTACGATTCAGACGCGTGTCCAGGCCTTCATGGCAGAGCTGAATGAAGAGCTGTGGAAGCTGGGGGTTCTTGCCAAGACGGAGCATAACGAAACTGCCCCGGCCCAGCATGAAATGGCTCCGATCTATTCGATTGCGAATGTTGCCTGTGACCACAATCAGCTGACCATGGAAATGATGAAAAAAGTGGCCCGGCGCCATGACCTGGTCTGTCTGCTGGATGAGAAGCCGTTTGCCGGTGTGAACGGAAGCGGCAAACATAACAACTGGTCCATGTTCACCAACACGGGCTATAATCTGCTCAATCCCGGGGACAGCCCCCATGAAAGCGCACAGTTCCTGCTGTTCCTGACATCGGTCATTAAAGCGGTGGATGAGTATCAGGATCTTCTGCGGGCATCTGTTGCTTCTGCCGGAAATGATGAACGCCTGGGCGGTTTTGAAGCACCTCCTTCCGTCATTTCCATATTCCTCGGTGATGAGCTTACTGAGATTCTGGAAGCGCTGGAAGCGGGATCGGATTACAGCGGCCGGGAGAAATCGGAAATGACAATCGGCGTGCACATGCTGCCGAAATTCCCGAAGGACACCACAGACCGGAACCGCACATCTCCCTTTGCTTTTACCGGAAACAAGTTTGAATTCCGTTCGCTTGGCTCTTCAGCATCCATTTCCGACGCGAACGTGGTGCTGAACACGATCGTTGCGGAAAGCCTGCGGCAGTTTGCGGATGAACTGGAAGCAGCGGACGATTTCCGCACCGCCCTGCATGATCTGATCGTCCGGAATATCAAACAGCACAAGCGGATTATTTTCAACGGGAACAACTATTCAGATGAGTGGCGGAAGGAAGCGGCGGAACGGGGACTGACGTTCCTGGACTCCACTGTGGACGCACTTCCCTGCTACACAGCGGAAAAGAATATTTCTGTATTCGGGATCCACAAAGTCCTGTCCGAGGCGGAACTGCGGTCCCGCCGGGATATCGGGCTGGATTCATATGCGAAAATTATCAACATCGAAGCGGAAACCATGCTGATGATGGTTCGCCGCCAGATCATGCCGTCCGTGGTCCGCTTTGCCGGAGATGTTGCAAAGTCTGTCCAGGCAGTCAATTCTGCCGGCTGCGCGCTTCGGAGCGGGGAGAAACAGCTTTCTGTTCTTTGTGCGGAAACTGAATGCCTGGATGCGGCTGCGGCAGGTCTCAGCAGCGTGCTCAGCGGGAAACCCGGAACCGAAGATCCGGGTGTATTTGCCCGGTATATGCATGACCGGGTGCTTCCGGCCATGAAGGAAGTCCGGACCCATGCGGATGCTCTTGAACAGATAACGGATAAAACATACTGGCCGTTCCCGACTTATGATGAACTGCTTTTCAGTGTCTGGTAAATGAATTTCGTTAGTTTTTGTTCCTGGATGGATATTGACGAAACGATATGATTCTGGTATATTGCAGGAAACCGATGAGAAAGAAGAGTAATTCGGTCCGTGTATTTTCAGAGAGCCGCAGCTGGTGAAAAGCGGCATACACAACCGGGTGAATGGGCTTTCGAGGGCGAGTCGAACGGGCACAGTCCAAGTAGATGAGACGGAGCTCCCTCCGTGATCAAAGGATGCTGTATGATTGTACGGCAGTGAGCGGGCGCATGATGCGCCAAGCCGGGTGGCACCGCAGAAATGATCTTTCATTCCTGTCCCAGCAAGTCAGCGGGACAGGTTTTTTGTTCCGCAAAGCCCACAGCCAGAACAAAAAATGAAAGGAGAAAAAACCATGGCAAACGAAAAAACGATTCCCTACAAAATCTACCTTGAAGAAAAGGAGATGCCGACATATTGGTACAATGTCCGTGCGGATATGAAAAACAAGCCGGCTCCCCTTCTGAATCCCGGTACGCATCAGCCGATGACAGCGGAAGAACTGAGCGCGGTTTTCTGCGATGAACTGGTGAAGCAGGAACTGGATAATGAAACCAGGGAATATCCGATTCCGGCTGAAATCCTTGACTTCTACAAGATGTATCGTCCCGCTCCCCTGGTACGCGCATACTGCCTGGAAAAGAAGCTGCAGACGCCGGCTAAAATCTATTACAAATTCGAGGGAAACAATACATCCGGAAGCCATAAACTGAATTCCGCGATTGCCCAGGCATATTATGCGAAGAAGCAGGGCCTGAAGGGTGTGACAACTGAAACCGGTGCCGGGCAGTGGGGCACTGCGCTGTCCATGGCATGCTCATATTTCGGCCTGGACTGCAAGGTTTTCATGGTAAAAGTTTCCTATGAGCAGAAACCTTTCCGCCGTGAAGTGATGCGGACCTACGGTGCTTCCGTGGTTCCATCCCCTTCCGACACAACGAATGTCGGCCGGAAAATCCTCGAACAGTTCCCGGGAACCACGGGATCTCTTGGCTGTGCAATTTCCGAAGCAGTTGAAGTTGCGGTTTCCAATCCGGGATACCGTTATGTGCTTGGAAGTGTGCTGAACCAGGTGCTTCTCCACCAGTCTGTGATCGGAGTCGAGACAAAAATAGCGATGGACAAGTACGGGATCCAGCCGGACATCATCATCGGATGTGCCGGCGGCGGCAGCAACCTGGGCGGTCTGATTGCTCCGTTTATGGGCGAGAAACTCCGGGGAGAGAAAGATTACCGGTTCATTGCGGTGGAACCTGCCTCCTGCCCCAGCCTGACACGAGGGAAATATGCATACGACTACTGTGATACCGGTATGGTATGCCCGCTGGCAAAGATGTATACCCTCGGCAGCAGCTTTATTCCTGCTCCGAACCACGCGGGCGGCCTTCGCTACCATGGGATGAGTTCCATCCTGTCCCAGCTGTATGATGACGGGATGATGGAAGCCCGCAGTGTCGAACAGACCAGTGTTTTCAGGGCGGCTGAAGAATTTGCCCGCGTCGAGGGAATCCTTCCCGCTCCTGAGAGTAGTCATGCAATCCGGGTTGCAATTGACGAAGCGGTCCGCTGCAGGGAAACCGGAGAGGAAAAGACGATACTGTTCGGCCTGACAGGAACCGGATATTTCGACCTGGTGGCGTATGAGAAATTCCACAACGGAGAGATGACGGATTATATTCCGACCGATGAGGAACTGGAGAAAGGCTTTGAAGGGCTGCCCCGAATCTGATCATATACGGAAAAAGATGCGGATGATCATCATCCGCATCTTTTTTTGACTGAACAGGGAATTCTTATCCCTTGTAGCCGATCTGGTCTGCCAGTGCCTGCTCAATGATTACCGTGGCGTCCCGGTGCAGCCGCATGAAGGTGCAGGGGCAGTGCGGATCGATCTTGTTTTCAATCAGCAGCTTGGTGGCAGCTTCCTGCTTGTTGCCGGAAATAATCATCAGCAGCCGGGAAGCGCGCATGATATTTCCCATGCCCATGGTGACCGCGTGGGTGGGAACCTCTTCCTTGCTGGCAAAGAACCGTTTGTTGGCTTCAATGGTGGAATCATCCAGCGTTTCTTCATGGGCGCCGTCATACAGGGTATCGCCGGGCTCATTGAAACCGAGATGTCCGTCCGGTCCGACACCCAGGACCTGGATTGCGATATCGGTCCGGTCCAGGACAGCATTGAATTCGGCAAGATTGGCGGCCACATCGCCGGTTCCCTTTGCGACATATGTATTCTGTTTGTCAATGTTGATGTGGTCAAACAGATTGTCGTTCATAAAATAACGGTAACTCTGGTCATGCGTTCCGTCCAGGCCGACATATTCATCCAGGTTGACGCTGTGAATCCTGCTGAAATCAAGCCCTTCCTCCTTGCAGCGGCGTGCAAGCTCACGATACATTCCCACAGGGCTGGAACCGGTGGCCAGGCCGAGTGTGCAGGTGGGGTTTTCACGGACGATTTTTTCAATAATGTCTGCGGCTTTCCGTGCGCCGTCTTCATAGTTCTTCGCAATAATAACCTTCATAAAAGATACCGCCTTTCCGTTCTTGTTATTTCTTGGCAACGATGGTTCCGTTGTCTTTCCAGATGCTCTTTTCGGGAATTGTGCCGCGTACGCATGAAGTCGGATAAACGTTGGAATCGCGGCCGATGATGGTGCCGGGATTCAGGACGCTGTTGCAGCCGACTTCCACACGATCTCCCAGCATGGCGCCGATTTTCTTCATGCCGGTTTCCATCCGCTCGCTTCCGCATTTGATCACAACCGGCAGCTTGTCGCTTTTGACATTGGATGTAATGGAACCGGCACCCATGTGGCTTTTGTATCCGAGAATGCTGTCCCCGACATAATTGTAGTGCGGAACCTGAACATTGTCGAAGAGAATGACATTTTTCAGTTCTGTGCTGTTGCCGACCACACAGTGATCGCCTACCAGCGCGCTGCCACGGATAAATGCACCGGGACGGACTTCTGTTTCGTGACCGATAATGGCAGGTGCCCCGATATAATTGTTCGGATAGATTTTGGCATCCTTCGCGATCCAGACGTTTTCGCTGACTTCGTCAAATTCATCGGCGGGCAGGGTCTTTCCCAGCTGGATGATGAATTCCTTGATTTTTCCGAGAGCCTGCCAGGGATATTCGGATTCTTCCAGGATGGAGGCCGCACGCGTATGAGTCAGATCATACAGGTCTTTTGTTTTCAGCATTATTTCTTCACCTCAATCAGATGGCCGCTGGCCTTCATGGATTCAATGATTTTGTCAACATTTTTTTCGCATTCTTCACGGATTCCGGCTTCAGCCATAACGCGCAGAACAGGTTCCGTACCGCTCTTCCGGAGCAGCACACGGCCGCTGTCGCCGAGCGCTTCCGTGCATTCGTTCACGGCATCCATTACCGCCTGTTCAGCAAGGGTTTCATCCTTGTCGTCAACCACGACATTCTTCAGTACCTGGGGATACATCTTGCACCCTTCGGCAAGCACGGAAAGCGGGAGCTGGGTATCAATCATGACCCCCATCAGCATGATGGCCGTAATCAGGCCGTCACCGGTACGGGCGTGCTTCCGGAAAATGATGTGGCCGCTTTGTTCGCCGCCGATCAGATGGTCATAGGCCTTCATGTTTTCATAAACATACCGGTCGCCAACCGCGGTTTTTTCATAATTGATACCGGCGGCATCCAGCGCTTTGTACAGGCCGAAATTACTCATGATAGTGGTAACAACGGTATTGCTGGGCAGCTGGCCGTGGCTCTTCAGGTATTTGGCACAGATATACATGATTTTGTCGCCGTTGACTTCTTCGCCGTTTTCATCCACGGCCAGGCAGCGGTCCGCGTCACCGTCAAATGCAAAACCGACATCCAGGTTGTTTTCCCGGACATAATTCTTCAGGCTCTCAATATGCGTGCTGCCGCAGTCCCGGTTGATATTGACGCCGTCGGGTTTGTTGTGGATCACATAAGTCTTGGCGCCCAGTGCATTGAAAACAGCAGGACCGATCATCCAGCTGGAACCGTTGGAACAATCCAGCGCAACCTTCCGGTCGTCAAACGGACGGGTTGCCAGGTTGGTCAGGTAACCGATGTAACGGTTGCGTCCGGAATAGAAGTCAACCGTGCAGCCGATCTGGTCTTCCTTTGCGAACGGAAGTTCTTCGGTCTCCCCGTCGATATATTTTTCAACCTGGTCCTGCAGGTCGTCATCCATTTTCTCGCCCTTGTTGTTCATCAGCTTGATTCCGTTGTCATAATAAGGATTATGGCTGGCAGAAATCATAACGCCGCAGTCAAAACCCTCAGTCCGTGTGATATAGCTGACGCAGGGGGTGGTCGTCACATGCAGGAGGTAAACATCCGCACCGGAAGAGGTAATGCCGGCTGCAAGCGCATTTTCATACATATAGGAAGAACGCCGCGTATCCTTGCCGATCACAATCCGGGCTTTGTCGTCAAGATGTTTTTTGCTGTAATACCAACCGAGAAAACGACCGGTTTTGAATGCGTGGTCGGCGGTCAGAACGACGCCGGCCTTTCCCCTGAAGCCATCCGTTCCAAAGTATTTTCCCATAAAGCACCTCCATTGATACTTGATCACAAGGGTTCTGAAACCTCAAAATCAAGATGTATTATAACGTCTTAATTTGCGGAAGTCAACAGGGAAAATTCGGGAAGATTCTACCTGGGAAATCAGGACTTTGAAAAACGGAAGGAATCAAAATCAAACTGGCTTCCCGGCAGGAAAACAAAGGAAACGCTGCAAGGACCGCCCGGAGTCCGGACGGAAAAAACCTGACTTGTCGGAATGCCGTCCCCGGTTCCGCGGAAATCTGCGATCTGCGTATGGGTACTGCCGTCAGGAACGGTGAACCGTATGGTAATGGTGTTCACATGAAGGGGCGTATATCCGGTGATTTCCAGGTGTGCTTCCTGCACATCCTCAAAATCCATTTCATCAAATGAAAGTGTGACATTGTTACCGATTCCGCGGATGGAATCCTTCCCGGCTGTATATGAATCACCGTAAATGCGGTCTGCTTCTGCAGCTGAATGGGAGATAAAAGCACGGCTCTGCTTTTCAAAACGGAAACCGCGGAGATGAACCTTCTGGTGCATCCGGAAGCAAAGGGAGCAGATTCCGGAAAGACGGCGGTTCAGATGGAATGTTTCTTCCTGGTAAACATTCCAGATGGATGGCTTCTGGTATCGGAGAACCTGGATCAGCTGACCGCCTTTTCCGGGATCACCTTCAAAAAGTTCGATGTCATAAGCATTCCCGTCCAGGGCAAAAATGGGCATGACCAAGGTGTCGGATCCGGCTTTTCCGAAATCGAGGAAGGAAAAGCCGATCATACTCTCCCCTTCCCGGTCAAAAGAGACGCCTTTCTCATTGCCGGTTCCGATATTTCCGGAATGGAGATCATAAAGGCCTGCTGAAACAAAAGCATACGGATCCAGTGCGGGAGAACCGATTCCTTCGGCGGAAAACTCGATCTGGCTGATAAAATCCGGATGGTCTTCCTGTTCACCGGTTACAGCCCGAAGGTAAAAATTCCCGTCGCCGGAGACCCGGACGCAGACTTCATTGCCGTTCATCACGGACAGGGCAGCATATGGGGTTTCAATGCCGGAAGCATTTGTGACCTGCCATGTGATTTCCCGGCAGTCGGCGTGTTCAGGGAGAATGCGGAAACGGAAGCAGCATTCAGGATGGCTTTTGTTCAGGAGTACGCTGCCAAGCGGTTCAATTTCGATCTTGCGGACAGGAACGGATTTTCTGCCGGGCAGGTCCGGGATTCGCTGAATCCGACTGGTTCCGGGTTTCTGCGGGGCCTTGATCACAGGAATGATCAGTTCGGAATCAGGAAGGCCCGGAGATTCCGTACGGATAATAACATCATCTGTGCTTCCGGTGGAACCGATAATCAGCAGCAGCTTTCCGTTGAAAAGGCGGCGGCTGCAGGATTTATATCCGTCGGTATCGGTCGAGTCTCCGTTGTCCGTTCCGACAAGGCATCCGCCGCCGGATACGGTGATATGGATATGGTCGCGGGCATTCCAGACCGGATTTCCGGCATGGTCCGCAGCGGTGACATCAACGAATGTGATGTCATGTCCGTCGGACAAAAGCTCACTGTCTTCGGCAGTTAGGATGAAGTGATCGGTGTTGTTCGGTGTAATCCGGATATCCGTCATGATTTCCTGCCCGGCAGCATCATATCCGACTGCTTTCAGTACACCGGGGATATAAGCGGTTTTCCATACCGGGAGGCATTGATCCCCGTCGGAAAGATCAACGGTCTTCCGCCCGAGAGACTCCCCGTTCAGAAACAGCTCGGCAGAGGCGCAGTTGGTCATGATCGGAATATCAATCAGCTGTCCGGGATTCCAGTCCCAGGTGACTCCGATATGCAGAACAGGATCGTTTCCCCAGATACTCCGGAACAGGTAATAGGGATCTTTGGGGAAACCGGCAGTATCTGCCTGCCCGAAATAACAGGACCGGGTATGGTAAGGGGTGGGTTCACCGATGTAGTCGATTCCGCTCCAGATAAACTGGCCCATACTGTACGGACAGTTGAGATCATCGACAATCATATGCCGCAGGTCGGAAGCTCCCCAGCTCGTATTGCTGTTTCCAAGCGCGGAGCATTGCAGGTCGGCTTCGCTCATGATTGGCTTCTCGATTGGAAAGTGGTAAACGCCGCGGCTGGACAGGACACTGCCGGTCTCGCTTCCGTATATGATCCAGTCCGGATGCTGCCGGTGGTGAGTTGCATACAGGTTTTCACCGTAATTGTATCCGGCAGTTTTTAAAATATCGGCACAGCGCTGCCCGCCTTCCCACGGCATATAGTTGCAGCCGAAGGTAACGGCAGCATGGCGGGCGGGATCATGAAACTCAACCTGCTCCTTGAGCATCTGTGTCACTTCAGCGCCGCGGATATCAGCATAAACATCGTAGATTTCATTTCCGATGGACCACATGATCACACTGGGATGGCAGCGGTCCCTGCGGATCCAGGAAGCCACATCACGCTCCTCCCAGGTCGGGAAAAAACGGGCGTAATCAAATTCTGTTTTTGAACGCTCCCACATATCAAAGGCTTCATCAACCACAAGAATGCCAAGCTCATCGCAGAGATCCAGCATTTTTTCAGCAGGCGGATTGTGGCTGGTTCGAAGTGCATTGACGCCCATTTCCTGCATCAGTTTCAGCTGGCGGCGGGCGGCTTTTTCATGGAAGGCAGCGCCCAGGGCGCCAAGGTCATGGTGAAGGCAAACGCCTTTCAGTTTGACGGATTCATTGTTGATGTAAAGCCCGGAATCCGGATCCATGCGGATCGAACGAATTCCGATTTTACGGACTCCGGTCTGTTCTCCGTACTGCCAGCGCAGCGTATAAAGATATGGAGAGGATACAGACCAGAGGTGTGCATCCGGAAGATGGAGGACTGCGGAAACGGACGAACCGGATGAACGGCCGCATACGGTTGCGGCCGTATTCAATTCGCGGTCCAGGAGATCAAACTGAAATGGAATATCGCTGCCGCCTGCGGTTTCAGCGGTTACCGCAATATTCCATGTTTCGTCGTCTTTGCTTTCGACGATATAGAAACTGTCCGGAACGATATGGGATTCCGGAAGAAACAGAAGGGTGACATCACGGAAAATGCCGCTTCCGGAATACCATCTGGAATTCGGGGATTGATGGCGGATATGAACCATCACCTCATTCATCCCGGGATGAAGGCGGCTGCTCAGGTCTGTGGTAAAGGCGGTATATCCGTAGGCATGGGAATCGATCACCTCATCGTTGAGAAGAATATCACAGTCCATATATACGCCGTCAAAATGAATCAGGCATACAGGAGGAAGATCTGCATCCATCCGGATACTCCGGCGGTACCATGCGTCAGCGGATTCATACAGGTTGTCAGCCTGCCAGATCAGCCAGTCATGCGGAAGGTCGACAGGAACCCATCCGCTGCTGCTTTTTGCATCTGTAATACTGCTTCCGTTCGGAAGCTTAAGGAATTCCCAGCCGTCGTTGATCAGTCGGGTCATGGTGGCAGCCCTCCCGGATGGTTCAGATTTCATTTTTCAGGCTTCGGTTCATCAGGTCGCGGACGATTTCAGCAGGATCCGCATGATCCTCCACAATTTTCCGCACACCCTCAATCAGAGGCATTTCCATATGGTACTGCCTGCAGAGAGAAACTGCGGCAGGAAGTGCGTTCAGCCCTTCCACGACCATTCCGATCCTGCGGACAGCTTCCTGAACCGGAACTCCCTGCCCCAGAAGGATCCCGCACCGGTTGTTGCGGGAATGATCGCTGGTGGCGGTTACGATCAGGTCACCGATACCGGCCAGACCGAAAAAAGTGCGTTCCTGACAGCCCATTGCCAGCCCGAGCCGCCGGATTTCCTCCATACCGCGCGTGATCATGGCGGCACGCGTATTGTCTCCGTAACCGAGCCCCTTTGCAATACCGACGGCGAGCGCTTCCACATTTTTCAGCGCTCCGCAGATCTGGACACCGCGGAGATCCGGATTGGTATACGGCCGGATGCAGGTGCCCTCAAAAAGCCTCTGGACACATTTTGCACTTTCGTCCGGCCCGGCGGCGACGATCAGTGTCGGCAGGTCGGTTGCAACTTCTTCAGCATGGGTCGGGCCGCTGATCGCGGTAATCCGGGCATTCGGGAACCCGCCCCTTCCCAGTTCCTCACGAATGACGTCGGTCAGGATCATGGAGGTATCTTTTTCAATTCCTTTGGAGGCGTTGATCCATATGGGATCATCCTGAACAAACGGAAGGAAGGAATGGATGGTTTCACGGATGTAAACGGACGGAACGGCCACAATGATATAATCAGCACAGTTCAGGACCGTGCGGCAGTCAGATGTAATGACTACGCTATCCGGGATCACCATTTCCGGAAGATTCGGGGATTTGCGCGTCCGGGAGAGGGCTTCTGCCTCTTCATCAAACTTGCTCCAGACAGTGACGCAATGTCCGTTCAGGCAGAGAACACGGGCCAGCGCAAGTCCCCATGTACCGGAACCGAGGATGGTAATGTTCATTGAATGTTCCCTTTCTGCTCTGCGGTGTATTCGAGATGAAGCTCATTGGTGGATGCGTAGGCGCCTTGCAGGTCCAGCTGATATTTCAGGTGGATGGATCCGCTGTCCGGACCGATCCGGCAATCAACATCGCGGGCATAAACGCCCATATTCATCTCTCCGTACGGGGTCTGGTAAACACCTTCAAAACGCTGCTTCGGAATAAAGACCATCATATTGGAAATATCACCGTGGCGGGTCATGGTCACACGGCCGTTTTTCATCAGAAGGGAAACATGTGCATTCATGCTTTCCCCGGTGTCTTCATCCTGGAGCGATTCAGTATATTCAATAACGGCCTCACCGTCTCCGGAGAAAGACAGGTTCCCGCGGGTCATAAACTGGATCGGATAATCCGGCGTATGGTCATATCTTGCGGTGGCAAGCAGGTTGATCAGGACCGGCTTTGTCTGCTGGATCAATACTGTCCGCCTCCTTTCTGTTCTGATCAGATATCAGTTTACACTGCTTCCATTCGCTTTGCAACATGAAAACAATCTTGTCAATTATACCGGCAGGCAGTATGATAATCGCATATACCGGCCTGACAGGAGGGATGGCTGATGCGCCTGGAAGCGTTTGCAAAGATCAACTGGTCCCTGGATATTATCGGGATCCGGGAAGATGGGTACCATCTGATGGATATGATCATGCAGCCGGTTTCCCTTGCGGATGAAATTGTGCTGACACCCGCGGACAATATGGAAATTACGACGGACGGATATCCCCGTTCCAGGGCGGACAAAACCAACCTGGCCATGCGTGCGGCGCTGGAACTGAAGGGATCAGCCGGCTATTCAGGAGGAGTCCGTATTCACGTGCATAAGCGGATCCCGATGGGGGCCGGGCTGGGAGGCGGAAGCGCGGATGCGGCGGCGGTTCTTTGCGGACTGAACCGGCTTTGGAACCTTGGACTGACGGGAGACGAACTGGAAAAAACCGGGCTCAGACTCGGCGCGGATGTCCCGTTTATGATCCGCGGCGGGCTGGCACGTGTCCGGGGAATCGGCGAACTGATTGAGCCTCGTCCATGCAGGAATAATTACTGGATGCTGATCTTCCAGCCATGCAGGGGACTGAGTACTCGGGAAATATTCGAATCATGGAATCCGGATTGTGTCCGGCATCCGGATACGGAATCCGCACTGCATGCGCTCGAATGCGGAAACCTGATGCAGCTGTCTGATAGTATCGGAAATGTGCTGGAACCGGTATCTTCATCCCGCTGCCCGGAAATCGGCGAGGCGGTTCATTCCCTGCTGGCTTCCGGAGCCCGCCTTGCCTCAATGACCGGAAGCGGAAGTGCTGTTTTTGGTGTGTTCTCATCCGGAACAGAGGCGGAAAAGGCAGCGGCAGTCCTTTCAAAAAGATGGAAGCATATTCATATATGCCATTCACAGACAGACAGTGTGCGCATATTCGAGGAGTAATCAGGCATGAAGAAAACACTGGGATGTATCCGGAAAGCAGACACGGATTTCGGTCTGATTGATCCCGGGGACAGGATTGCGGTCGGTGTTTCCGGGGGGAAGGATTCGCTCCTGCTGCTGCACGCTCTGTCACTGTACAGGAAATTTACCCATAAGGATTTTTCTCTTGTTGCGGTTACGGTGGATATGGGGCTGGAACCGTTTGACCTGGGAGGCATCCGTAAATTGTGCGGGCAGCTGGTAATCCCGTATGAGATCCGAAAAACGGATATCGGACGGATTATTTTTGATTACAGGAAGGAAAAGAATCCCTGTTCGCTGTGCTCCAAAATGCGCCGCGCGGTTCTTTCCAATACATGCGTGGAACTGGGATGCGGCAAACTGGCACTCGGCCATCACCGGGAGGATGTAATCGATACGCTGTTCATGTCCCTTTTCCAGGAAGGCAGGTTCCATACCTTTCATCCGAAGACAAAGCTGAGCAGAACGGGAATTACGGTCATTCGTCCGCTGGTATATCTTCCGGAAAAACATGTAAAGCATATGGATCATATCCTGTCTCTTCCGGTTGTAAAGTCTCCGTGCCCTGCGGACGGGAAAACAGCGCGTGCGGAAATGGACCAGCTCCTCCGGGAACTGAAAAAAAGGATACCGGATGCGCCGGAAAGGATTCTTCACGCATTGCAGCATGAACCGTATGATCTCTGGCAGAAAGATGATCAGGATTTGCTGAAATAAAAACAGGCAGGTGCCTTTTCCCTTTTCATAAAAGATATTTTGTGATATAATAACTTGATTATGATAACGAGGTGTTAATTCAGAGTGAGCAGGAAGAGCAAGAATTACAACGGGAAAAGCGGCGGTGCCGGATTCCTGATTACATTGGGTGCAATATGGCTGCTCTCCAACGGCGGGCCTTCCGGAATCGTGCTGGGTATTCTGATTGGCGCGGGGGTTGGACTGATTTCCAGTATCATGGGAAGCAAACTGGACACAACGACCCATAATAAGCGGGATGTGGAACGGCAGAGGCGCGAGGAAGAAGAAAAGAAAAAGGCCGAGGAAGTCCGGAAGCAGGAGATTGCCCGCCAGATTCCCCTGACCGGCGATGAAACTGCGGATCAGGTGATTACCAAGGGCATGGAAATGCTGAAAACAATTCGTTCGGAGAATGCACTGATTCCGGATGAAACGCTTTCCGCCCAGATGAATACGCTGACTGAAAAGTGTCAGAAGATTTTCATGACGGTATATGAATCACCCGCCAAAGCGCCCCAGGTACGCAAGTTTATGAATTATTACCTTCCGACGACTCTGAAGATGCTTGCAAACTACAGGACGATGCAGGAGCGGGGCGTATCTTTCTCTGAAATGACCCAGGCCCGCGATACGGCTGTCCGCGGTATGAATATGGTTCTGACAGCCTGTCAGAAGCAGATTGACAATCTGCACAGGGAAAACATGCTGGACATCTCAACGGACATTGACGTCATGGAACAGATGCTCAAGCGGGATGGTTATACAGAAAATGAAATTACCGGCGAAAAAGGGATAACAATGAATGCAAGAACTGCCGCTGAAGCGCAGATGCGGGCTTCCTCGGCACCGGTGATGGATTTCCCGACAGAAGACGGAAAATACAATTCTTCCGCTTCCGCACGGTATGAAACGAACAATTGATTAAGGAGGAAACCAACATGTCAGAAGGACCGATTCTCCAACTCGCCCCCGCCCCCGCCGCGCCGGAACCGGATGCTGCTTCTGAAACGGCGGAAAGCATCCAGCAGACAACTGCGGCACAGGAGCCTGAAGCGCTTCCGCGCCTGGATGAGAGCCAGCTGACAGAAGCCGAAAAGAAGGCAATCGATGATTTTATCCAGAAAGTGGATGTGACCAATCCGGACCATGTGCTTCTCTTTGGCGCGGATGCCCAGAAGCGGATTGCCGATTTTTCACAGACAGCGCTGGACGCGGTCAAAACCCAGGATACCGGTGAAGTCGGTAATATGCTGGTGAACCTGGTGTCTGAACTGAAGGGCTTTGAACGGGATACCGAGGATAAGAAAGGCCTGGCACGTCTTTTCGCAAAGGGAGAGGACAAGATTGAACGGATGAAAGCCCGTTACAGCAAAGTATCTTCCAACGTGGAAAACATTGCAGGTTCCCTCGAATCGTACCAGACACAGCTGCTGAAGGATGTGGCGATGTTTGACCGGCTGTATGACCAGAACAGCGATTATTTCCATCAGCTGACCCTGTACATTATTGCCGGTGACAAGAAACTGGAACAGGTCCGGAATACGGAACTGAAGGAACTGCGTGAAAAAGCCGAACAAAGCCAGGATGCCATGGACGCCCAGAAGGCCAATGACCTGGCAGCTCAGTGCGACCGCTTTGAGAAGAAACTTTACGATCTCAAGCTGACACGGCAGGTTTCAATCCAGATGGCGCCGCAGATCCGGCTGCTTCAGAATAATGACAGCCTCCTGGTTGAAAGAATCCAGTCCACACTGTCCAACACCCTTCCGCTGTGGAAGAGCCAGATGGTACTTGCACTGGGAATGCATCATTCCCAGCAGGCGCTGCAGGCACAGACAGCAGTTACCAATATGACCAATGAACTGCTCAGGAAGAATGCGGAAGCCCTGAAGATCGGTACCGTTGCGACAGCACGGGAAGCGGAACGCGGGATTATTGACATCGAAACGCTCATCAAAACGAATCAGGATCTGATTGATACGATCAACGATGTGATGGATATCCAGTCCCAGGGCCGGGCAAAGCGGATTGAAGCGGAGAAAACGCTCTACAGCATGGAAGCTGAACTGAAAAAGAAGCTGCTTTCCGTTAAACTGTAATGTTCTTTTATCGACCCGGCACATTGATATGCCGGGTCGTTTTATAACAGGAAACAGGTGATTTCGTGAGAATTATCGGGCTGACGGGCAGTATTGCCTGCGGAAAATCAATGATCAGCCGCTACCTGACGGAACGGGGGTATCCGGTGATCGACGGGGATCAGCTGTCCAGAGAACTGACGGAACCAGGAAGCCCGGTTCTTGCGGAAATCCGTGAAACCTTCGGGGTAAGGTATATCAATGACAACGGAAATCTGAACCGCAGGGCGCTCGGACAGCTTGTTTTTCGGGACGAAAATGCAAGAAATGCGCTGGATGCGATCATGGCTCCCCACCTGATGGAACTGACAAAACAGCGGCTTTCATACTACGAATCGGCCGGAGCCGGAATGTGCTTTCTGGACATGCCGCTTCTGTTTGAAAAAGGCTATGACCGGCTGTGCAGTTCGGTCTGGAGTGTCTGGCTGCCGCTTCGCGTTCAGCTGGACAGGCTGATTGCCCGGGACGGATTTACAGAAGAAGAAGCAATGGCCCGGATCCGGTCGGTCATGTCTTCAGACGAAAAAGCATCACGGGCGGACCATGTGATTGACAATTCGGGATCAGTCCGGCAGACGCTGGCAGTGGTTGATCAGCTTCTGGATGGAGAGAAATACGGATTCCCTGCCCCGCATCCACAGACTGCCGCTCCGTCAGTGCAGCCCGCCGTTTCGTCAGTGCAGAATAGGAACGTCCCGGCTTTCGAAGTGATGAAAAGACCTGAAGCGGCAAAGAGGAAGCCATCCGCACGGAAAGCAGCCTGGAGGATGCCGGTATGGATTCGGAATGTGCTGATTGCCCTGGGCGGTCTCCTGCTGATCAGCATCACGACATTCAGCCTGATGTCCGGTTACCTGAAACAGCAGGAAGAAAAACACCTGAAAGAACAGCGGGCAATTGATGCGGCATACCCCATTGTCAGGGATTACAGGCCGATCATCGATAAATATGCGGCGCAGTACAATCTGAATCCTGCGTTTGTAACCTCGGTGGTGCTGAATGAAAGTTCTTTCGACAGGAAGGCAACGTCAAAAGTTGGCGCCAGCGGTCTGATGCAGCTGATGCCGGATACCGCTGAGTGGATTGCCGGGAAACTGAAAATCCCGGGATATGCGTTCGAAATGATGACAGATCCGGATACGAATATCCGCTTCGGGTGCTGGTACCTGAATTATCTTTCCAGGTTGTTCCGGGGAGATCCGGTATGTGTGGTCAGTGCATACCATGCCGGACAGGGACAGGTTCAGACCTGGCTTTCCAACAGGTCAGTAAGTCCGGACGGCATTACCATTCCACTGCAGAACCTTCCGGACGGCCCGACAAAAAAATATGCCGAAAAGGTGACGAGAGATTATGGGATTTACCAGAAGAAACACTATTCTCCGGCGGCTGATCATTCTGACAGCAGTCCTGGTACTGTTTGAAGGAATCGGGACAGCAAGAGCGACCCAGGTCGGAAAGTCAATTTCATTCGGAATCCAGAGTGTCAGGACCAACACGATTCGGCCGTTTGAACCGGTGGAACGGGATATGCTTTCCATATATGATCTGGTATATGAGAGTCTGGTTCAGATTGATGAAAACTATATGCCGCAGCCCTATCTGGCTGAGCGGTGGGAGGAATCCTCCGGCGGCAAGTACTGGACTTTCTATCTGCGCAGGGATGTTTCCTTTACGGACGGCACACCGCTGACCGCGGCGGATGTCGTGGCTTCAGCCCAGTACATCCTGGATAAGGCGAACGATGAAAACATTACGGACCATGGGTTTTACAGCAACCTGAAATACTTTGTCTCCGGAATCTCTGCCAAGGATGACTATACGGTGACGGTGAAAACCTCAAGGCCGTATTTCGGGCTCCTGTATGCGATGACTTTCCCTGTGGTGCCGGCGGCATATGTCGGGGATGACAATCCGCCCGGTTCGGGTCCGTACAGGATTCAGGAATTCCATCCGGGAGAAAGCATGTGGATTGCAGTGAATGACGGATGGTGGAAAACGCGTCCGCAGGTCCAGGAGATCAATTTCCTGCTGCATGAAACAGCCAGGAAAGTGATCGAAAGCTACGAATTCGGCCAGGTCAACGCGATCTTCACACGTTCGATTGCGGGTGCGCAGTACAAGACCGGCACTTCTGCGGTATCCATGAATTACAGGACCAACCAGCTGGAATGCCTGCTGATGAACAATTCTTCCTATGAGCTGACCGTCAATGCGCGTAAGGCAATCCGAAGTGTGATTGACAAAAGCAGGCTGATCGCCACTGCTTATTCCGGTATGGCCAGGGAAACCGATTTTCCGTTCTTTCCCGGTACGTGGATGTATAATTCAGGGTATGAAAATACCTGGAAGAAGGATGTTGAAAAGGCGAAACAGCTGCTGGCGGAAGACGGGTGGGAGGATACCGATGAAAACGGAATTCTGGATAAGCTCGGAAACAAGGGCAAGCAGGTTAACCTGAGCCTGCGGCTGTATTATTATGAGGAACCGGATAACGATGTCCGGGCCGTGGCAGTGAACATCATATCCGACTCACTTGCAGAAATCGGAATTGAGTGCAGGATTGATGCAATGACCCTGCCAAACCTCGAGGCAAAGCTGAAAGCGGGTTCATACGACCTGGCTCTGGTTTCCTACGCAATGGATGTATGTCCGGATCCCGGGTTTATTCTGATGAAGGGAAATACCGGGAACTATTTCCGTTATAAAAGCGAGAAAATGGACAATCTCTGCAAGTCCCTCCGGACCCAGGTGACACAGGAAGGGTTCCGGCAGAAACTGATGGAAATCCAGGCACTCTTCTATGAAGACTGTCCGTTCCTCTGCCTGTACTGGCGGACCGGGACAGTGGTCTCCCGGTATATGTATACAACAAACCGGGATGTGCGGGAGTATCAGCTGCTGCGCGGAATTCAGGGATTTTTCACAAAATAATCTGCAGCAAACCGAAACGGAGATGATTTTCCATGGACTGGATTGAACTGATTGTGCATACGACGACTGAAGGCGCGGAAAGTGTATCGTTTGAACTGATTGAACTCGGTTCTGCCGGTACGATGATCGAGGACAGGGCAGATATTCCGGATCCCGGAAAGCCGCATGGCATATGGGAAATCATTGACCCGAAGCTGATTGAGTCAATGCCTGAAGACGTGCAGGTACACGGCTGGTTTGAGGACGATGGCAATGGGAAAAAAGCGATTGCCGGCCTTCACCACCGTCTGGAGCAGCTGCATTCGGACCATCCGGAATTCGGGACTCTGCAGATTGACTACAGAACGGTATCGGATGACACATGGAAGGACACATGGAAGAAGTATTACAAGCCGTTCTATGTGACAGATCATATGGTGATCAAACCCACATGGGAGGATTTTACCCCGCAGCCGGATGACCAGGTAATTGAAATCGATCCGGGAATGGCATTCGGAAGCGGGACTCATGAAACCACCGCCATGTGCATCCAGCTGCTGAAAGATGAGATCAGAGGCGGCGAGAATGTAATTGATGTCGGAACAGGAAGCGGAATTCTGGCTATAGCTGCCGGACTGCTCGGGGCCGGATCTGTGCTGGCAGTGGATATCGACCGGGATGCTGTGCGCGTTGCCCGTAAGAATGTGGATCATAACGGCCTGGACCGTGTGGTTTCCGTTCAGGAGGGGGATCTCCTGAAACATGTGAAGGAACAGTGCGATATCTGTGTTGCGAATATCATTTCTGATGTAATTATCGCAAACTGCGCTTCCCTGATGCAGCATATTGTTCCAGGGGGACTGTTCATATGCTCGGGAATCGTCGTGGACAGGACGGATGAAGTTCGTTCTGCACTGGAAACTGCCGGATATCAGGTACTGGAAGAACGCCACCGCGGAGAATGGACGGCATTCCTGTCCCGGAGGAACTGATATGCACCGCTTTTATGCCGATCCGGCTGTTTCAGGAAGCGATATAGTCTACCTGGACCGGGATGATGCTTACCATGCAGCAAAAGTATTGCGGCTTCACAGCGGGGACTCCGTGGAAATTGTTATATCAGGTGTCCGTCATGCAGGAGAGGTGCGCGATGTCTCCGATTCAAAGGTGACAATTTCGGTACAGGGTGAGCTTCCGTCCACAGAAACGCGTATCCGTTTTGTCCTGTTCCAGGGCATTCCCAAAGGGGACAAGATGGAAATCATTGTTCAGAAAGCAACGGAGCTGGGCGTTTCGGATGTTGTTCCGGTCATGATGGCACGGAGCGTGGTGAAAATTGATCCGAAGGATCGGATCCGGAAACAGGAACGCTGGCAGAAAATTGCCCGGGAAGCCGGAAAACAGTCCGGCAGATGTGTAATCCCGGAAATACATGCGCCGGTTTCGGTTCGCGAAACGGCGGATATGATCCGGAAGCTGGATGCGGTTGCGGTTCCATGGGAATCCGGCAGGGATTTCGGACCTCTTGCGTTTGCAAAAGCGCATCCTGATATCTGTTCCCTTGGAATTGTGATCGGACCGGAAGGCGGGATTGAACCCGGGGAAATATCGTTTCTGACATCTGTATCATGCGATATCATCACACTCGGCCCCCGGATCATGAGGACGGAAACTGCCGGCCTGGCGGCGGTCAGTGCATTTTCAGCGTTATACGGAGAGATGGAATAATTATGCCGACAATTGCTTATCATACCCTTGGGTGCAAAGTAAACCAGTATGATACCCAGGCGATGGAGGAAATCCTGGAAAAAGCGGGATTTCAGACGGTTCCCTTCTCCTCCGGGGCGGATGTTTATCTGATCAATACATGTACAGTTACCGGGACAGGAGACAAGAAATCCCTGCAGATGGTGAGAAGGATCCGACGGCTCCATCCGGACAGCAAAATCATCCTGTGCGGATGCATGGCCCAGCTGTACGGGGAAGAACTGCTCAGCAAAACCGGGGCAGACCTGATTATCGGAACACAGCACAGGATGGCGGTTGCGGAATTGCTGCAGATTGTGATGGATTCGGGAATGCCGGTCTGCGCAGTGGAGCCGATGCCGGAACATCTCTGCTTTGAAGGTCTGACGGTTTCCCGCCAGAATGAGCGGACGCGGGCTGTGGTGAAAATTCAGGAAGGATGTGATAACCGGTGCACATACTGCATCATCCCGCGCGTACGGGGACCGATCCGTTCCCGTCCGCTGGAGGATATCCGGAATGAGATCCGGCGGTTATCAGATTCAGGATTCTGTGAGATTGTGCTTACCGGCATACACCTGACCTCATACGGACGGGATCTGGATCGTTCGGTTAACCTGAATGACGTGGTGGATGCGGTCCAGCAGACAGACGGAATCATTCGTGTCCGGCTGGGATCACTTGAACCGGTTGTGGTAACGCCCGATTTTGCGGAACGTCTTGGTAGGAACAGCAAAATCTGCCCCCAGTTTCATCTTGCGCTTCAGTCCGGAAGCGATTCGGTTCTTCGCAGGATGAAACGCAGATACAATACAGCACAGTATCTGAAAGCGGTTGAGAATATCCGCTCGGTGTTTCCGCATGCGGCGATTACCACAGATATTCTGACGGGATTTCCGGGGGAAACCGTGGAAGAATTCCGGGAAACAGCCGAACTGATCGAAAAGGTTGGGTTTTCCCGGATTCATGTATTCCCCTACTCTTCCCGTCCATTTACTCCGGCGGCAGAAATGCCCGGTCAGTTGTCGGAAGCGGAAAAGCAGCGAAGATGCCGGGAACTCATTGCGATCGGTGAAAAAACCGCGCTGGCTTACAGCAGGTCCTGGGTGGGCCGGACAACGGAACTGATTCCCGAAGAAAAAGTGGAAGGCGCATGGGAGGGATATACTCCCGAATACCTGCGGGTACGCCTGAGTCCGGAGGATGAATGCACCGGAGGATGTCCGGTCAGGATCCGGATCATTGAAGCTGGACAACCTGTAATGACAGGCAAGATAATTGAAAAGGAAGGATGAATGGAAAATGGATAACTGTCTGTTCTGCAAAATCATCAAAGGAGACATTCCGTCCACAAAGGTGTATGAGGACGAACAGGTTTTTGCTTTCAGGGATATCAATCCCCAGGCACCTGTACATGTGCTGGTGGTACCCAAAAAACACATTTCATCCCTGAATGACCTGGATTGTGCCGATGACCATGAAATCGCAGCGTGTCTCCGGGCGGTAAAGCGGATTGCGGATCAGGAGAACCTGACGGAGGGGTATCGTGTCGTATCAAACTGCGGACCGCATGCCTGCCAGTCAGTTCTTCATCTGCATTTCCATATTCTCGGCGGACGTCAGCTGAAGGAAGATATGACCTGATGCTCCGGCGCTGCTGCAGGATTGTAAGATGGCTGTATGATTTGAAATTTGCAAAAGCCGTTGACGCATCCTGTATTTGGCTGTATAATAATTCCATGGTTTTGCCGTCCGTCCGTCTGGCCGGCTGCTGGCAAGGCCGTTGTATGAGCGAGGGGAGGGATAACAGTGTCCGAGGTACGTATCCGCGAAAATGAGTCCCTGGAAAGTGCGCTCAAACGGTTTAAGCGGCAGTGCGCCCGTAGTGGCGTTCTCCAGGAAGTTCGTAAACGTGAGCATTACGAGAAGCCCAGCGTCAAACGCAAGAAAAAGGCTGAAGCCGCCCGTAAGCGCAAATGGTAATTTCGCTGAATTCCCTTCCCTTTCCGGGAAGGGTTTTTTATTTGCCTGAATCGGGCGGAAATGCTTGAAAAATAAAAGAATTTTGATATAATTTATATAATCACGATCTATGAAATGAGGATGTCATGGTCTATTCTTTCGCATTGATCAAGCATGCGAACATACGTTACAGGGAGTATGTTATTCGCCTTGGCATGTATGAACTGCTGTCCATGCTGCGTTCACTTTCCATTGATTGTGAGGTTCGGACGGAGGAAATGGGCGGTTCTGTTTTCCTGACGTTCGAATGCCGCCCGCTCGGGGAAAAAGAAATATCATATTTGTCGGGTCACAGTACAATCTGCTTTATGGCTGAAAAAACGGATCTTCTGCTGAAACCGCTCCAGTTCCGGCCTGCCTGCTATCTGAAGGAGGACCTGCCGGAAATCTTGAAATACAAGGGGAAGACATCAGCTTCATTTACACGGATGATGATCAATATCTGCAGGTCTCTGCTCCCGGAAGATCAGTCCGGGAAAACGCTGACCCTGCTGGATCCGATGTGCGGCAAAGGGACTTCCTGCTTCTGTGCACTGGTTGCCGGTATGAATGCGGTTGGTCTGGATATTGATGCAAAGGATATTCGTGAAGCTTCTGAGTATTTCAGCCGATACCTGAAGATAAATCAGATGAAGCATACGGTGAAAACACGGTCGGAAACAGCCGGTAAAACAGCGGTTCCGGTTACGGAATTCGTTTTTGCTGATACGAAGGAGCATTATCAGTCCGGAGATACACGCTCACTGATGCTGGCAACCGGCGATACCTGCGTGGCTTCCGGCCTTGCAAGGAAAAAGCCGGCTCATCTGCTGGTGGCAGATCTTCCATACGGCATTCAGCACGCCCCGCAGTCCGGCAGGAAACCGGAACCTTTCACCCGCATTCTGGAACGTTCCCTTCCGGAATGGAGAAAAGCGCTGGTGCCCGGCGGAACAGCTGCTCTAAGCTTCAATACGTTAACCCTTCCCGCGGATACCGTGGTTTCCCTGTTGGAGAAGAGCGGGTTTGCCCCGCTCAGGGATGAATGGTATTCCGGTTTCCGCCATGAGGTGGAACAGGCAGTCGTGCGGGATGTTGTTTTTGCCCGAAAGATCCCTTAAGGAGGAATTGGATGTTTACGGAGAATGAACTCAGGGAAATGACTGTCCTGCAGCTGCGGAAAACAGCAAAAGAGAACAGCATTGTGATCGGAGCCGGAGTGGACAAAGCCGGGATTATCCGGAAAATTCTGGAAAGCCAGGCGCCCGCGGAAAATGGACCGGCATCTGCACCGGCGGGTACGGCTGAACCGAAGTATCAGTCGGCATGGCATAACACGGATGCACCGCGCTTCAGTGCGCGCCCGTCTTATCAGGCTCCGGGGGCAGGCCCCCGTCCGGCATGGCAGAGTACAACGCTTTCCGGCCATCAGTTCAACCGGGAGCCGCGCGTCCAGCCGGTGCGTTCTGCGGGATTTACGCCCCGCTTCGGCCCGGCGCCCTCGGCCCCTGCGCCCGCTGCGCCGGAAACCGAACAGGCTCAGGTGCATAATGAAGAGGCAGGGCGTCCGGCGGTATCTCCCCTGCCCAATCACCGCATCAGCGAAACAGCCGGATATTCACATCGGATTTCCGCCCCGTATTCTTCTTCATCTGCTTATGCCGGAATACCGTCTGTCCCGGAGAATGCTGCGCCGTTTGTGCCGCAGCAGGATGGAAACGGAACGCCGACACTGGAGGAACTGCTTGCTTCCGGTGAATGCGAGGACGGTGGCGGGGTTCTGGAACTGCATCCGGACGGGTATGGTTTTCTTCGTGCGCCGGGTTTTCTCCCGTCAACCAAGGATGTGTATGTCTCCATGGCGCAGATTCGCCGCTTTGGACTGCGGACAGGCGACATGATCCAGGGAAAAATCCGTCCGCAGCAGGAAGGCGACAAATATGCGGCACTGTTGTATATTTCCAGCATCAACGGTGTTGCGGAGGAGGAAACATTCTCACGGCCGGCTTTTGATGAACTGACGCCGGTATATCCAAGCCGGAGGATATCCCTTGAATCTGCAGACAACAAATCCTATCCGGACATGAGGCTGGTGGATCTGATTGCTCCGATCGGTTTCGGCCAGCGGGGATTGCTGCTTTGCCCTCCGGGCTCAGGAAAAACCGAACTGATGAAGCATTTTGCCAGTGTGATATGCCGGAATTATCCGGATATTGATGTCCTGATGCTCCTGATTGATGTAAATCCAGAAGATATGACTCTGATGCGGGATTCTGTTCCGTGCCCGGTTCTGGCATCCAGCTTTGACCAGCCGCCGGAAGCACATCTCCGCCTTTCTGAAATCGTACTGGAAAGGGCGATGCGCCTGGTGGAACAGAAGAAAGATGTTGTCCTTCTGGTGGACAGCCTGACGCGCCTGGCCAAGGTCTATACAACCGCTGCGGCACAGCAGGGCCGCAGCCTGCCGGGAATGATCAATCCGGCAAGCCTGTTCCGTGCAAAGAGAATGTTCGGGGCGGCACGTGCCTGCAAGGAAGGCGGAAGCCTGACAGTGATTGCGGCCATGGATGTGATGACCGGCTCCAAGGTGGATGATTCCGTGGTTGAGGAATTCCGCGGAACAGCCAATATGGAACTGATGCTGGATTCAAATGTTGCCCGTGCAGGCGTATTTCCGGCGCTGAATCTGGAGAACAGCTATACGAAAAATGCGGACCTGCTGATTTCCGACCAGCAGAAGGAAGGGCTGAACCTGATCCGCTCCATGCTGGGAAATACCTCTTCGGCTGTTGCAATTCCGCAGCTGCTTTCCATGATGGAAAAAACAGCAAATAACGAAATGCTGCTCCTGAAGATGAAAGACTGGTTTGCTTTGATGAACCGCTGAACAGGAGGCATCGGATAATGGATTCCGTCTATGTAATCGGTCACAGGAACCCGGATACGGATTCAATCGTTTCCGCATTGGCATATGCCTCGCTTCAGAATGCGCTTGGGGAAAACAATTACGTTGCTGCCCGGATCGGCCATCTGAACAATGAGACAGCTTTTCTGCTGGAACGCTTCGGCTTCAATCCCCCGCTTTATCTTCGCTCTGTCAGGACACAAGTCAGCGATATTGACTATGATACGCCTCCGTCACTCGGTCAGGCTGTTCCGGTATCCTATGCCTGGAATATCCTTCACCAGCAGGCGGACAGTGTATCTGCGCTTCCGATTACAAACGAAGATGGAACCCTGTACGGGATGGTGACCGCCGGCAACATTGCGGAACGGGACATGGAATCCATCAGCCGGCCGGATGTGGATCATATTCCGGTTTTCAATATTCTCAGTGCCCTAGAAGGTCATATACTGAATGACCCGCGGGATTTCTTTGAGGATATTTCCGGTGAAGTGACGATTCCCCTTTCTGATGCGGTTGATATCAGGCCCGGTATGATCGTTCTGTGTGGTTCGCAGAAGGAAATTGCCGACCGGGCAATTGAAGCCGGTGCTTCATGCCTGATTTTCTGCCAGACGGCTTTGACGGAGGAATACAAGGGGAAATCATGCAGAACCTGCCTGATGTCAACACCGTTTGATCCATACCGGGCAGCAAGAATGATTTTTCAGTCTGTACCGGTCGGCCGTATTGCGTTTACAAAGGACCTGATTTTTTTCCATCTGAATGATTATCTGGATGATGTAAGGGATACGGTGGTCAAAAACCGATTCCGTTCCTACCCTGTCCTGAATGAAGAAGAGAAAGTGGTGGGCACACTCTCCAGGTATCATCTGATTCGCCCCAGGAAAAAGAAAATTGTACTTGTCGATCATAATGAAGTGAGCCAGTCGGTCCAGGGACTCGAACAGGCGGATATCATCGGAATCATTGATCATCACCGACTTGCGGATGTACAGACCGGGAATCCGGTCTTTATGCGGAATGAACCGGTTGGATCAACGACATCGATTGTTGCGGCAATGTATCAGGAAAACGGACTGATGCCCTCTCAGAACCTGGCCGGCCTGATGGCGGCAGCCATTATTTCAGATACGGTTATGTTCAAAAGCCCGACCTGCACACCGCGGGACAGAATCCTGGCAGAGCGCCTGGCCAGACATGCCCGGATCGATCTGGATGAACTGGGGAAAACGATGTTCTCCCGGGGGGCATCTCCGGAAAAATCCGCGCTGGAACTGATTCGCCTGGATCAGAAAGAGTTCCATCTCGGATCTCATTCCCTGGCAATTTCCCAGATCACCACCGTGGATTCGGATCAGTTTATGGCGCGGAAGGAAGATATCCTGGCAGAACTGCAGAAGCAGAAATCAGAAAAGAAATATGATCTGATTTTGCTGATGGTGACAAATGTTCTGAAAGAAGGTACGGAACTCCTGTTCGCGGGGGATCCGGACATTATCCGCAATGCGTTCAGCGCAGAGGCGGAAGATGTACATGACAGCCACGTATTCCTTCCCAAGGTTTTATCCCGTAAAAAACAGATTGTTCCGGCCCTGTCACAGCTGTGGGGCTGATCATGCGAAACGGAAAACGATGCCCGGAAAACCGGGCATCGTTTTCGTATGAATGAAAAGCCAAAAAGAGGATCATGTAACTTGATGGGATTCAATCAGGTCTCCGGAATAATCAAAAGTAGCCAGGATATAGGCATTTTCCATACCGGAACGGAAACGGACCTGGATGGAGCTTTTGTTCAGGATGATCTCAACCGGATCATAAAACCCGGGATAATCTTCGGCAACCGTCCACAGGAGACGGCCGTCCGGGGAAACAGCGGTAAGGTCAGGGCCGTCCGTACCGGACACAAAGATGTTCCCGCTTTCCCCGACAGCAGTAACAGCTCCGTCTCCCAGATTGCAGTTGGCGGTTGTGAGCAGCCATCTTTCCCTGCCGCTCAGGAGATCGAGCAGGGAAAGACCGTAGCCGCCGTCATACAGCATAACCATCGGGTCATCCTCAGTTCCGCCGATAAAGACCCGGAGCATGGTATGGCTGCTGAAAACTTCAAGGGTTTCGGTATGTCCCCAGAGGGGCTCTCCGTCAATAAAGCAGCCGATGCGAAGGATTTCTGTTGTCTTTTTCTCTTCTGTCCGGAATTCGTGGGAAGCCAGTACGGAAATGTTGTAGTCCTGCCAGTCCAGGACTATTTCTCCCCCGCTCCGGATTTCTGCCTCAGTCAGCTTCCCGGAAACGGCGGATGTAACAGCAGGTTCATACTGGGGAGCCTTTTCCAGGTATTCAGCAAGGATGTATCCGGAAACGCCTTCATATTCAGCGTAGAGAAAGCTTTTTTTCTCGCGGATGGTGCTGCAGTTGTAAACGACAGCGCCAAGCGGGACTTTCGCAAGCGCCCGGGCCTTTTTGTACGGTTCTGCGCGAAGCGTAACATATTCTTTGCAGCGGATCACCTGCATGGCGCCGATATAGCGCGGACCTTTTTCTTCCGGAATCCGGTCGGCGAAAGCGCAAAGGAACGGTGAAGAAGCAAGTACAAAGATCAGTAAAACCAGTATCATCCGCCTCATTTATCCGTCCCCCTGTTCAAAGATCATTCTTTCATTATTTTACTTCATTTGGATTATTTTTCAATACCGGAATAATGAAAGAGAGCGCACATCGCTGTGCGCTCTGCATATCACTCGATATTGAAACGTTTCTTGAAACGATCAACACGACCGCCAGTATCTACCAGCTTCTGCTTGCCGGTATAGAAAGGATGGCACTTGGAGCAGATATCCACTTTCATCTCTTTCTTTGTGGAACCCGTCTCAAAAGTTTCACCGCATACGCAGCGAACCACACACTTGCCGTACTGGGGATGGATGTTTTCCTTCATTGCTGTTTCACCTCTTTCGCGTATGCAATGGCGGTAAACCGCAAGACACATATTAACATAAATACGAATCGTTTGCAACCATTTTTTTCATCCGAATTTGCCGGAAGTATCCCGTTATTGTGAAAATTATGTGAATCAAAGGGATTCCCTTTTTCAATGTCGAAAAATAATAAGATTATGAAGAAATCCCGGAAGGAGTTCCATGAATGGATAAAAAGACAGTTGCGAAGTTTGATGTTGGCGGCCAGGCAGTTCTTGAGGGAGTCATGATGCGGTCACCGAACGCTACAGCGGTTACGGTACGCCGCCAGGACGGTACCATGGTTACAAAGCGGACACCTTTTGTTCCGCTGAAGGAGAAGCATCCCTGGACCGGCATACCTTTCATCCGCGGAGCGGTCAATATGGCAACCATGCTCTACTACGGCATGAATACGCTCGAAGATTCCACGAAAATGCTGGGCCTTCTTGATGAAGAACCCACACGGTTCGAAAAATGGCTTGCGGCAAAGCTTGGGAAAGGCGTGGATAAAGTTGTGATGGGTTTTGCCATCATTCTGGCGGTGGTTCTGGCGCTGGGGCTGTTCATGGCTTTGCCGGCCGGTGTTGAATCTCTCATGATCAATGCGGGAGCAAGTCCGGTGGCTTATACGCTGGTGGGGGGGCTTCTCAAGATACTGCTCCTTGTCGGATATATGATTCTGTGCGGTTTTGTTCCGGATGTACGGCGGACATTCCAGTATCATGGTGCTGAACACAAATCGGTTCACTGCCATGAATCCGGAAAACCGTTGACTCCGGAAAATGCGCAGGAGTTCTCACGCCTTCATCCCCGCTGCGGAACGGCATTCCTGCTGATTGTATTTATGATCAGTATACTGCTTTTCCTCGTTCTGAATATCGTTTTCCCGATCAAGGTGTATATCCTTCGGTTCCTTTTCCATCTGGCAATGCTGCCGATTGTGGCAGGCTGCAGTTACGAAATACTGATGAAGCTGGCGCATTCGTCCGGAAAAGCGGCATCCATTCTCCGCTGGCCCGGGATGCAGATGCAGCGTCTGACCACCCGGGAACCGGACAGTTCCATGCTGGAATGCGCAATTGTTTCTGTCAATGTAGTTCTGAACGGGTTCCCGGAAGGATGCGAAAAGACACCGGAAGGCTGGGCAGTTTTCCGCGATTACCGTGAATCGGAGCCCGGATATAAAGCACTGGCAGCTTCCGAACCGGGTATGGACGAAGGGGAAACCTGATATGAATCCACGCAGCCTGATCCTGGAGATGACGCGCCGGTTCCGTGCTGCAGGCATTCCGGATCCGGAATTTGACAGCGCTGCACTGCTGGCTTCCTTGTGCGGAAGGAATCCCCTTTCACTCCGGCTGGATATGGAAACGGAGATTGATCAGGAAACGGAAGACCGGTATCGTTCGCTTTGCGCAAGAAGAATCCGCCGTGAACCGCTTCAGTACATTACAGGCGAAAGCAGGTTCTGCGGATACAGTTTTGCTGTAACGCCGTCTGTTCTGATTCCACGGCCGGAAACGGAGCTCCTGTGTGAATGGGCGGTGGAGAAAATACCCGTGGATGCTTCCCCGAGGATACTGGATCTGTGCTGCGGCAGCGGATGTATTGGAATTACATTGAAGCTGCGGATTCCCTCTTCTGCTGTGTACATGTCCGATTTATCTTCAGCAGCTGCAGACGTTGCCCGGAGGAATGCGGAACGCCTTTCCGCAGATGTTTCGGTTGGAACAGGTGATCTGTTTGAAAATATACGGGATCGGAATTTCGACCTGATTATATCCAATCCGCCCTACATACCAGAAAATGAATGCAGCCTTCTTCAGGAAGAAGTAAAAAAAGAGCCGCTTACTGCACTGGATGGAGGAAATGACGGACTGGATTTTTACCGCAGGATATGCCGGGAAGCACCGGATTACTTGCGCCGGGGCGGAATACTGATGTTTGAGCTGGGCGACGGGCAGCACAGTGCTGTCGGGAAAATGATGGAAGAATCCGGATTCCAGTCTGTGGAGATCAGGAAGGATTTCCGGCAGATCAGCCGGATGATTTCCGGTTTAAAATGCTGACGGAGGACTTATGTTTGAGAAACTGGAGGAAATACGGGACCGGTATCATGAACTGCAGGAGGCAATTCTGCAGCCGGATACTGCCTGTGATTTCAGCAGATATCAGTCCTGCATGAAGGAAATATCCGCAATCAGGCCGGTTGCGGAAGAATATGAAGCATATATCGGAATCATCCGACAGATACAGGATGCAAAGGGCTTGCTCAGCGATCCGGATTATTCATCGGAAGCCGAGGCCGAAATTGCCGCACTGGAAGAAGCAAAAAACAGGAAAATCGATCAGCTGCGTCTGCTGCTGGTGCCTCCGGATCCGTTGAACAGCCGGAATGTCATTCTGGAAATCCGTGCAGGAGTGGGCGGAGAAGAGGCTGCCCTGTTTGCGGCGGATCTCATGCGGATGTATTCGAAATATGCGGATAAAAACGGTCTGTCCATCGAGCTGCTTTCGGTGAGCCCTACGGATCTGGGCGGGATCAGCGAGGCGCTGATGATGGTAACCGGATCCGAACCGTTTGCCAAAATGAAATTCGAAAGCGGAACTCATTGTGTAAAACGGGTCCCGGTTACGGAAAGCGGCGGACGGATTCACACATCAACCGCTACGGTTGCAGTACTTCCGGAAGCAAAAGATGTTGAAGTGGAAATCAATCCTTCTGATATACGGGTGGATGTATTCCATGCTTCTGGGCATGGAGGCCAGGGCGTCAATACAACCGACAGCGCAGTCCGGCTGACGCACATCCCCACAGGACTGGTTGTTGTATGCCAGGATGAACGAAGCCAGCTGGAAAACAAGAATAAAGCCATGAAGGTACTCCGTTCCCGGCTGGCGGAAAAAGAACGGATCCGCCAGGAGGCAGCGGTGGCTGCGGAACGAAGCCAGCAGATCAAAAATGGAGACCGGAGTGACAGGATCCGCACTTATTATTTCAACCATGATTATGTGGTTGACCACCGGATCGGGATGACAATAAACAGGACCGCTGAAGTGCTGAACGGAGAGCTTTCTCCGTTTATTGAAGCGCTCCAGCTGGCAGAAAAAACGGACAGGCTTTCCGGCTTGTCTTCAGGGAAGTGACTTGGAATGTTAACGAAACTGCGGAATGCAGATGAAGCATCGGTTCGGGAAGCTGCGGAAATCCTGAAATCCGGGGGCCTTGTGGCTTTTCCCACAGAGACCGTATACGGTCTGGGCGCGAACGCGTTTAACGCCGAAGCTGTGCTTTCGGTATTTACCGCGAAGGGACGCCCGGCGGACAATCCGCTGATTGTGCATATTTATGAGCGAAGCCAGCTGGATGAAATTTGTGATATTCCACCCCGGGCACCGGCTCTGATGGATGCTTTCTGGCCGGGCCCGCTGACGATTCTTTTTCCGCGGAAGCCGGTCATTCCGGATGTAGTGACTGCCGGTTTATCCACGGTTGCGGTCCGGATGCCGTCTCACCCGGTTGCACTTTCCCTTCTCAAAACAAGCGGGCTGCCGGTTGCGGCGCCGTCGGCAAACCGATCCGGCCGGCCGAGTCCGACGACAGCGATGCATGTGATGGAAGATATGAAAGGAATCATTCCGATGATCCTGGATGGAGGTGCATGTGAAATTGGACTGGAGTCCACAGTGCTGGATTTGTCCAATGAGAAGCCGGTGATTCTTCGGCCGGGTGGAATCACGAAATCGATGCTGGAGGAAGTCCTTCATGAGGAAGTTCTGCTGGCTGGAAGCATTCTTCGTCCCCTTCAGCCGGATGAGAAGGCTTTGTCTCCCGGGATGCGATATAAGCATTACGCCCCGGCCGGAAACGTGACACTCATCAGGGGAAGCGAAACGGCGGTAGTATCCACACTGAGGCTCTTATGCAGGCAGGATCTTGAAGCAGGCAGGAAATCCTGTGTCCTGTGCTTTACGGAACATGTTCCCATGCTGGAAAGCTGTTGTCCGCACGATATGGGTTCCATTGCAAACCATGCGGAAATCGCCCATCGATTGTTTGACATCCTCCGGCAGCTGGATCAGGAAGGAATGGAGACAATCTACAGTGAAGTGATTCCGCCGGAAGGAGTCGGGCTGGCAGTTATGAACCGGCTTGGGCGCGCGGCGGCTTTCAGGGCAATTGATGTATAAGGAAGACCCGGCAGTTCTGTGCTGAACAGCCGGGTCTTTTGTTTTGGGGGATCAGATGCCGAGCAGATCGCTGAATGCTTTCAATGCACCGTCACAGTCATGTGCAAGGACACGCTTCGCAAGGATTTTTCCAAGCTGTACGCCTTCCTGGTCAAAACTGTTCAGGTTCCACAGGAATCCCTGGAACATGACCTTGTTTTCAAAATGGGCCAGCAGTGCGCCGAGCGCTTCCGGGGTCAGCTGATCACCGATAATAATGGAAGAAGGACGGTTCCCGGCAAAGTATTTGTTCCGGTTATCATCCGGCTTTCCGCAGGCAAAAGCCATGATTTGTGCCGCAACATTTGCACAGAGCTTTTGCTGGCTGGTTGAATCCTGGATAACAATATCCTGCTCTGTCTGGTTTTTCCGGAATCCGATAAACTGAAGCGGAATGATATCGGTTCCCTGATGAAGAAGCTGATAGAACGAATGCTGCCCGTTCGTTCCGGGTTCGCCGAAAATCACAGGCCCGGTCGGGTATTCCACCGGCTCGCCGAAGCGGTTGACAGATTTCCCGTTGGATTCCATATCCAGCTGCTGGAGATGGGCCGGGAAACGGCTCAGCGCCTGGGAATAAGGAAGAACAGCCGTGGAAGGGTATCCAAGGACATTCCGCTCATAGACGCCAATCAGTGCGTCCAGCATGGCGGGATTTTCCATGGGATTGGGACACGTATCCAGACGGTCGGCTTCAGCAGCGCCGTTCAGGAAACGGTTAAAGTAATCAGGGCCAAAGGCGAGCGAAAGTACAGCTCCGCCGACGGCAGATGTGGAGGAATACCGTCCGCCGATATAATCGTCCATAAAGAACGCGGCAAGGTAGTCACTGCTGCTGGCCAGCGGTGAGGATTTGCTGGTGACAGCGATCATATGCTTTGCGGGATTGAGTCCCCTGTCCTTCAGGAAGTTTTTCACAAACGTTTCATTGGTCAGCGTTTCCAGTGTGGTTCCGGACTTGGAAACAAGGATGAAGATGGACCGGGACAGGTCTGTGGATTCAAGTACGGAAACAGCATCATCGGGATCCACATTGCTGATAAATGCAGCCTTCATGCGGAAATGACCGGTTCTGCGGGCATGGTTTTCCATTGCCAGATACATGGCTCTCGGTCCGAGGTCGCTCCCGCCGATCCCGATCTGGACAACGGTGGTAAACTTCTCCCCTGCTTCATTGCAGATGTCTCCCGCATGGACTTTTCCGGCAAATTCGGCAATCCGGCGCTGCTGCTCCAGGTAAAACTCACGCTTGTTTTCGGTTCCGTCGATTACGTCGTTTCCAAGCTGTCCGCGTGTCAGCTGATGAAGTACTTTGCGCTTTTCACCGGTGTTGATTACCGCTCCGTTATACAGTTCGGCAAACTTTTCGGCAAGACCGGCTTCCTGCGCCAGAGAGCACAAATGGGTAAGGATCTGATCATCCACCTGTTTGGCTGCATAATAATATGTCAGGCCGCCTCCCATCGGAACCCGGTAGCGTGTGACACGGTCAACACCGTTTTCGCCGCTCATCGCCTGGACAAGATCCACGCGGTGCGGATCGGACTGCAGGGTACGGAAAGAAGACAGCTGATCAAGGTTTTTCCATTCCATTCGAATCGTCCTCCGTCAACAGAATTTAAAAGGTGAACATATTGATTATAACCCTGAGGAAGGCCTGTGACAAGCGCCATGGTTATTCCATCGTATCCCTGAACCGTTCCCGGCAGGCCTTTTCAAGAGCGTCTGTAATGATTTTCAGCGTACGGATCCGGGCATATTTTTTATCATTTGATTCAATAATATACCACGGGGCGTTTTGGGTACTGGTTTTCTGCAGCATTTCATTGACTGCGGTTTCATACTGCGGCCATTTTTCGCGGTTCCGCCAGTCTTCTTCCGTGATTTTCCATTGCTTTTCCGGGGTGTTCTGCCGTTCTGCAAATCGGGCCAGCTGGGTTTCCTGGTCGATATGGATCCAGAATTTCAGGACAACAGCGCCCCATTCAGTCAGCTGCCGCTCAAATTCATTGATTTCGTGATAAGCCCGCTGCCAGTCTTTTTCGGTACAGAAACCTTCAAGCCGCTCCACCATCACCCGTCCATACCAGGTTCGGTCAAATATACAGATGTGACCGGTACGGGGAAGCCGTGTCCAGAAACGCCACAGGTAATGGCGGTTCAGCTCATGCGGAAGCGGGGATGCGATCGGATGTACGTCAAATCCCCGCGGATCCAGCGGATAGGCAACCCGGCGGATGTTGCCTCCTTTTCCGGCGGCATCCCATCCTTCATAGCACAGGATCACCGGGATTTTTTTCTCATAAATCTTGTTATGAAGTTCACTGAGCCGGGCCTGGTATCGTTTCAGTTCATGCTTGTAATCTTCTTCACTGATGGATGGAGAAAGATCCACATCCTTTAGCAGCGGCATCTTGATAACCGGAAAATCTGCGTCGTAAACATCTCCGGTATATCTGCCTTTCCGGATGGCAGAATCAATCCGCGAGGTCAGCAGTTCCAGGGCATCCCGGACAGCGGTTTTCCGTTTCCTTGCGTCCAGGATATGCCATTTGACAGATTTGTCAGTCTTTTCCATTACTTCATCGTAGGCCTTGAAAAAACGGCTGTATTCCCGGTTCTGCCACAGATCATCATCCGTGACACGCCATCTTGTTTCCGGGGCGCTGTAAAGGGATTCAAGCCGTTTCAGCTGTTCTTCACGGTCAATGTGAAGGAAAAGCTTCAGAATGACATAACCGCCGTCCCGAAGCTGACGTTCAAATTCGTTGATGGAGCGGACTCTGTTTTTGTATTCGTTATCGGTTATTTCCCGGCGGATATATTTCCGGACCAGGTTTTCCATCCAGCCGGAATCCAGGAACATGATTTTTCCGTTTTCCGGAATTGCGCAGGCATATGGATACAGAAAGGGATAACGGCTTTCACTTTCAGCTGTGACCGCAGGAGAAACAACGTTATAGAAGCGTGGATCGATTTCGCTGATCAGTTCCTTGATCAGGCTTCCCTTTCCGGCGGCAGACCATCCTTCCAGCAGAACAAGGACAGGAATCTTTTTTTCACGCATGTTCTGCAGCATACCAAAGAGCCGGCTTCGGTATTCCCTGATTTCTCCGTTCAGTTGATCTTTGTTTTCCGGTTTGGATTTCTCAATATCTTTCAACATTTCGAAGCTCCTTCTATGCAGTTGTCAGGTTTTTCTTTATTATATCGGAAATCAGTCCGGGGATCAAGCATATGAAAAAGCCATCCGCCTGAACGGCGGATGGCCGTGAATGGGAGATTTCAGCAGATTTCGATATTTCCGCTGACAGTGGAAGTACGGATCTGAAGGCTTGCGCCGCTCCCGGAATCAGGATAACGGCACCGGAGGCTTCCGGAAACGGAACGCATTGCGGGATGGATTCCCGGAATCCCGTCCGGAAGATGGATTTCAACTTCTCCGCTGGTTGAGGCGGCTTCAATATTCCGGATATCCGTATTCCGGACAGACAGGTACTGGTCTCCGCTGATAGTATGGGCGCTCAGCCGGCTGGTGCAGCCTTCCATTCTCACATCGCCGCTTGTGCTTTTCAGAACGGCGGTCTGGCTGTTGCCGAACAGGTTCACGTCACCGCTGATACTGTTGATTTCGGTTTCATCCGCATTTCCGTGCAGGGAAATATCGCCGCTGGTGGATTTGGCAACAAAACGGCCGGCTTTCATGGTATCGGAAAAACTGAAGGAAATATCACCGCTTGTCGTACTCAGCAGGACTTTCTCGGCCGAAAGATGGCATCCGTCAATATCGCCGCTCAGAGAGCTTGAACGGATTTCATCCAGTGAAGTCTCCGGAATATCGATATAGATTCCGGTCTGCTCTGTAATGCTGCCGGCGGTTTTGCTGATCACTTTTCCTACGAAACTGAGAATACCCTTGATGGACATATCCTCAGGCTGCATGTTGAATTCTTCATTCATTTTGTGATTGTTCTGGATCACATGGAGGCATGTTCCGTTGAATTCGCAGTGATAAAGATCCGGGTTTTCGGAACGGACATGGATGAGTCCGTCTCTGGAGCGATTCAGCGTCACATCGCAGTTTCTCAGTTCTGTGACGATGCTGCGCAGGTTTTCTGCAGGGAAAACCTGGTCGCCTGGAACGGGATCCGGCTGCCGGGATTCAAGCTCAGCCGGCTTCTTGGGATCCGCTTCCGGAATGCCGGAAGGAGCCGGAGAAGCTTTTTTGGGATATTCATCAATGACTTCCTTCATTCCCTGCAGGCTTTCCACAACAGCGTCCAGTGCTTCTGTTTCACTCAGTCCGCGGCCGATCAGGTCATCATAGTGTTCCTGGCAGTTGTTCAGCAGTTCTTCATACAGCGCACGGGTTTCGTTATTCATCGCTGTATCCTTGAACAAAAGGTCAATTATCCCTGAAATACTTGCATTCATACAATCAATCTCCTTCCAGAAGCCGGTTGAGGACTTCCCTGGTTTCAATCCAGAATTCAATGTCTTCGCTGAGCTTTTTCCGTCCGCTTTCCGTCAGGCTGTAATACCGTCTCCGTGCGCCGATGTTTTCATCGCCCCAGTAAGAGCGGATACATCCGGCAGCCTCCAGCCTGCGGAATGCGGTGTAAAGTGTCGCTTCCTTCAGTTCCAGTTTTTCGTTGCTGAGTGCAGCGACTTCCTTGCTGATCTGGTAGCCGTATCCATCATTTCGGGAAAGCCGTTTCAGAATGATGGCATCGGTATATCCTCTCAGCAGATCCGATGAGATCATGTCAGGATCACCTCCAGGCATATTTATAACATAATATACCTCACCTGTCAAGGTATATTACAAGATAAAATATATATTTTTGAAAAGGTTATTTCTGCCTGCGGATTTCTTCAATGGATTCCCGTAATTCGCGGATCCTTTCCCGGATATCAGACACTTCATCCTTCCAGTCATCATATTCCGTGTCAAACATATCAAACGGACCAACCGGTTCATCCAGCAGCTTCATATCCAGCTCATATTCCAGATCCTGCAGTTCCTCTTCCAGTTCCTCAGCAGTGGGTACATAGTACTTGAGAAATGCGGGATCCTGCCGGTAAGAAACATTTCCGTTTTCGTCAATCATGATATTCAGGCGGTTTTCCGGATAATCAGACGGATTCATGGTGCTCCCCCTATGTCTTGATTGTTTTTCAGATACCTGTATGATAAAATATCAATCTGGATTCAGTCAATCATGGAAAATGAGGTATATGAAAATGAAAGCATGGCTTCATCAGTGCCCCGGTGAGATTCCGAAGGGAATGGTATCTCCCTGTGAAATGGCTAAATTTGAACTGGATAATACGTTTCCGGAAACTGCATGGAAGATCCGTGTCGTACCGGAAATGAAAGACGGATATCGGATTGACCAGGAAGACGGCAGCTGGGTGCTTTCCGGAGGGGAAACCGGTGTACTGTACGGCGCTTATGCGATGATCCGGAAGCTTTATTCCGGTCAGCAGGTTCCGGTTGAGACGGAATCGTCGCCCCGATACGAACTTCGGATGATCAACTGCTGGGATAATGCAGACGGAACGGTGGAACGCGGGTATTCCGGGCGCAGTCTGTTCTTTGAAAACGGACAGTTTGCATACGATCCGGACAGGATGCGGGAACTTGGAAGGCTGCTGGCTTCAGTCGGCCTGAATGTCCTGTGCATCAATAATGTCAATGTTCATGATCCTGCCCAGCAGCTTCTGGAAGATTATCTTCCGGAAGCGGCGGCACTGGCTGCGATTTTTCGGCCGTTTGGGGTACGCCTGATGTTCTCCGTGGATTATTCCCAGCCGATGCTTCATGGAATTCCGACTGCAGATCCGCTGGATCCCGCTGTGCGGAAGTGGTGGAAGGATACCGCCGCAAGGGTGTGGAAAGCAATTCCGGACCTGGCTGGTTTTCTGGTAAAAGCGGACAGTGAAGGCCGTCCGGGGCCGTTTACATATGGGCGCAATCATGCGGAAGGGGCCAATATGCTCGCGGAAGCAGTGAAACCCTATGGCGGAGTGATTGTGTGGCGCTGCTTTGTATATAACTGCCGGCAGGACTGGCGGGATCTGGAGACAGACCGGCCCAAAGCCGCATATGAGCACTATGCTTATCTGGACGGCCAGTTCGGTGACAATGTGATCCTCCAGGTCAAGCACGGTCCGTTTGACTTCCAGGTACGGGAACCGTTATCCCCGCTCCTCCTTGCAATGAAAAAGACAAAACTTGCGATGGAGCTTCAGCTGGCCCAGGAGTATACCGGTCATCAGATTGACCTGTACACCATGATTCCGATGTGGAAGGAACTGTTCGCAGAGATGCCGGCCGGGAATATCATGTCCATTGCAGCCGTTTCCAATCTGGGCCGGGATGAGAATTATACAGGTCATCCGCTGGCGGCGGTCAATCTGTATACGTACGGGCTTCTTGCCTGGAATACGGAAGTGGATATGGAATCCTCCGTGACTGAATGGATCCGGCTGTCATACAGCCTTTCGGAAGCGGATACGGAGCGCCTGCGGAACATTCTGCTTTCCAGCCGCAGGACCTATGAGAAATATACAGCCCCGCTCGGTATTGGCTGGATGGTTACTCCGCATGATCATTACGGACCGAATCCCTCGGGCTATGAGTATGATCTGTGGGGTACCTATCATAAAGCGGACCGGAATGCGGTCGGAATTGACCGCACAGAACACGGTACCGGATACCTGCTTCAGTATCCCGAAGAAATCCGGAAAAAATATGAAACTCCGGAAACCTGCCCGGATCTGATGCTGCTGTTCTATCACCGGCTTCCCTATACATTCCGGATGAAGGACGGTCGGACATTGATTCAGCGGATTTATGATGATCATTTTGAGGGGCTGAAGGAAACGGAGGAAATGGCTGCGTCTATCGGTTCGATTCCATTTCCGGAACCGGACCGTACAGTGATCAGTCAACGAATGGATATGCAGCTTCGGAATGCACGGGAATGGTGTGATATCATCAACACGTTTTTCCACCGTCTGTCCGGTATTGATGATGAAAGAGGCAGGAAGATTTACCTGTAAACCGGAAAAGAAGAGGCCGCGGATTTACTCCGCGGTCTTTCTGTATGGGCAAAGGTCCTTCAGTTCACAATCCCGGCAAAGGGGATTCCGGGCTTTACACAGGCGGCGGCCATGCCAGATCAGCCAGTGATGGGCCTGTCCCCATTTTTCCTTCGGGATGATCCGGGTCATCTGTTTTTCGGTTTCGGCCACATTGTCGGCTTTGCAGAGCCCCAGCCGGTTGCAAACCCGGAAAACGTGGGTATCCACGGCAAATGCAGGGATTCCGAATGCATTGCTCAAAACGACATTTGCGGTTTTTCGCCCCACACCCGGAAGCTTTGTCAGCTCTTCCATGGTATGCGGGACTTCTCCGCCGTATATGTCGCGGATGATCCGGCAGGCACTGATGATATTGGATGCTTTGGTGCTGAAACCGCAGCTTTTGACCATCGGATAAAGGTCACTTACATCAGCAGAAGCCATGGAAACCGGATCAGGATACCTGCTGAAAACAGCCGGGGTCACTTTGTTGACCTGCCGGTCGGTACATTGGGCAGAGAGGATTGTTGCGACCAGCATTTCATATGGATTGGAAAAAACAAGCTCCGCCTTTGCTTCCGGGTACATCTGTTCCAGTTTTTCCAGGATTTTCAATTTCTGTTCACGGTTCATGATTTACAGCACCCTTCTCCGGTTCTTTTGCAAATTCATCTGAAAGGATGATTTCTTCCCTGAACAGAAGGGACATCTCATCCCGGGCAGCTGCTTTAGATTTGCTCAGTCCCTCCAGTTCGGTCATCAGTTTTTCCGGCTCATCGGATCCGGTGACATCCGCTTTATATACGGCAACCTGGTAGGTCACCTCCGGAGAAAACGCTTTCGGGTAGGCGGACTCAATAATGCATACGGTTTCTTCTGAATCCAGTTCCGGATGATTTTTCAGCATATGGGCTTCAATTGCACGGTTTCTTGCAAGACGCTGATCCGCACTGTAGGAGATACTGAGAGAAGTTGTGTTGTAGCTGTAGATGGAATAACCCGCAACGGTTCCGATGCCGAAAACAAACAGGGCGGCCAGCAGGATTACATGCTTTTTGGTAAATTCGAGGCGTTCCGTTCCTGAATAGACATACCCGAGACGGTTGAAAGGAGGAATCAGCGCACGGAAAACAACGGCAAGCACTACGGTTTCAATGGGAAACAACGCAACGTTTTTTATTACTGCGACCATTGCCATGGAATAAGTTTTTCCCAGTACGACATTCCAGTACCATACATGGATCGGATATGACAAAATCACATTTACGAATAGGCAGATGGAAAACCGGCAGAGCAGCAGCCGGGGAACCGTGATTTCTGCTCTGTATAAAAAGAGTGCAAAGACAAAGCTGCCGGCCATTTCGGTAATCATGTATGCAGGAAAATAGACGCCGCTCGGGTACAGCAGATATCCGAGCGTATCGGATAAGGCGCCGCTGAGGAGGGCCACAATGGGTCCGTAGATCATGGAACCGAAAGCGTTCACGATAAAGCCGATTCCTTCCTTCAGGTCACCGGCGACCGGGATACTCAGCGGTTTGACGGCAATCCGGAGGGCAAGGATCAGAGCGGCAAACACAATCATCTTTGTGTTTTTGAATTCCGCAAAAGCCAGCTTCCAGTATTCCCGGCAGAATGGGGTTTTGAAAGTTTTGTAGTTGACATTTTTTCTCTGCATAAGAAAAAGCCTCCTTTCGAATTCACAGAAACAATTCTTGTGATTCGCAGAGGCTTTCCTGCCGGAAAAGCAGCGGGATGCGCATTTTCCACCGCACAGCTGTCAGCTGTTTCGTTTCATGACAACTCCCCGTTCATGAACACTTGACGCGGAAAACGCTACTCTGCCTTCACGAATCCATCTTTACTATCATATCATAAAGGATCCAGGTTTACCAGATATTGAAGAGGTTATGCCCGGTCGGATTGAATATATCCCTTCCTGCACAGGAGTTCTGCGGTCAGGATGGCGCCGCCGGCGGCACCGCGGATTGTGTTGTGGCTCAGGCATACAAAGCGCCAGTCGAAAATCTTGTCTTCCCGCAGGCGTCCGATGCTGACACCGAATCCGTTCTGGAAGTTCCGGTCCAGGCGGGTCTGCGGCCGGGCAGGATCGTCAAAATACTGAAGGAAAGGCTTGGGAGCGTTCGGCAGTTCAAGACGCTGCGCTTCTGTTTCATAATTGGCCCAGCGCTCCAGGATCTCCTCTTTCGTCACCTTTTTGCCGAATGAAACAGATACAGCAGCCATATGCCCGTCGCTGGCGGCAACACGGATACACTGTGCGCTGATGACAGGGGCTTTGGCATTTACAATAACCTTGCCATTCCCATTGTCCTCAAGATGCCCCCAGAGCTTAAGCGGTTCATTTTCGCTTTTTTCATCCTCGCCTCCGATATACGGAATGACATTGTCGATCATTTCCGGCCAGGTTTTAAACGTCTTTCCCGCTCCGCTGATGGCCTGGTAAGTACAGACCATAACCTTTTCGGGCTCAAAATCGAGCAGCGGGGTGAGTGCGGGAACATAGCTCTGGATGGAGCAGTTTGGCTTGACAGCGATGAAGCCGTATTCAGTGCCCAGGCGTTTCCGCTGGGTTTCAATGACTTCCAGATGGGAAGAGTTGATTTCGGGAACCACCATGGGAACATCTTCAATTCCCCGGCAGGCACTGTTGTTGCTGACGACGGGAATCTCATGGCGGGCATAGTTTTCCTCCATCGCGCGGACTTCATCCTTCTTCATGTCCACGGCACAGAATACGAAGTCCACCAGGGGCTTGATGGCATCAATATCAGATGCATCCATCACCTTCATATCAGCGGCATAATCGGGGATTGGCCAGTCAAAAGCCCAGCGGTCGCCGACAGCTTCAGCGTATTTTTTTCCGGCGCTTCTGGCAGATGCAGCCAGGCAGGTCACTTGAAACCACGGATGATTCTGCAGCAGTGAGATAAACCGCTGCCCGACCATTCCGGTGGCACCGACAATTCCGACACGGTACTGATTCATACGGCAATTCCTCCACTCTAAGCAAAAAGCCGCCTGAGATCATCATCAGGCAGACCCCTCCGCTTTGACTTGTTGCATCATAGCATGAAGATACGGCCATGTCAATAAATCGGCAGGCTGCGGAAACCAAAAGAACAAACGTTGTACGGAAGGAAACGATTTGACTTTTGTTGAAATTAGAAATAGAACTTCCGGAAAATGAATATGGAGGGAGATACGCACGGATGAGTGCCCGTAAATGGAATCAGGAAAAGAAAAAAGGACTGCTTTACCATATGCATTCCCTGCTGTTTTCGATCGGATTTGATCTGCTTTTCGGATTGCTGCTGGTTTTCCTGAAGGATACGGCGCTGATGATTGCTGCCTATGTCCTTTCAGCATTCCTGGCGATCTGCGGTATTTACCAGATCTTTGTCTACCTGCATTCCCCTGTAATGCGGAAGATTGTGGAGTCCAGGCTGGCGTCAGGGCTGATCCTCCTTCTCTCCGGCACTATGCTTGTGTTCAATCCGGCGTTTCTGCAGGAAATATTCCCGGTGATCTGGGGGCTGTCGCTTCTGGCCGGAGCATTCCTGAAAATCCAGTATGCCTTTGACCAGCTTCAGCTGAAAATAGCCAGATGGTGGATTATGCTCATTTTCGCCTCTTTGTCCCTTGTGATCGGCATTCTTGCGATGCTTCGTCCGGACTTCCTTGGTGAAAACAAAGAGTTTGTAATCGGCCTGATGCTGATATTCGAGGCGGTCCTTGATATTGTTGTGCTTTTCATGATGAACCGTGCAATAAAAAAGAACTTCAATACTCCGCATTCAACGGAATTGAATGAAAAGAATCCGGCTGAAAATGAACCGGCTGAAGAAAAGCCTGCAGTTCCTGCCGGTACAGAACAGCCTGTGGAAGTACAGAATACAGAACCGGATTCGGGAATGGCGGAAGATAATAAACCGGAAGGAATTCAGGATACTGCCTGCACCGATGAGAAACCGGAGAAATGAGGTGGAACAATGACTTATGAATTACTGCAGCAATGGATTGATGAAAGCTCAAAAATTGTTTTCTTTGGAGGCGCCGGTGTATCAACTGAAAGCGGAATTCCGGATTTCCGGAGTGTAGACGGGCTGTACCACCAGAAATACGATTATCCGCCGGAAGAGATTCTCTCTCATACCTTTTTTGTGCGAAAACCGGAAGAATTCTTTCGTTTCTACCGGGATAAAATGCTTCCCCTGGACGCTGAACCGAATGCGGCTCACCGGAAACTGGCGGAATGGGAAAAATCAGGGAAACTGGCTGGAATCGTAACACAGAATATTGACGGTCTCCATCAGAAAGCGGGCAATCAGAAAGTATTTGAGCTTCACGGAAGTATTCACAGAAATTACTGTGAACGCTGCGGAAAGTTCTTTCCGCCTGAATATATCCGGGATTATCCGGAACTGGTTCCGAAATGCGGCTGCGGAGGAAGGATTAAGCCGGACGTGGTTCTTTATGAGGAAGGCCTGGACAATGATGTTGTGACGGGGGCGGTTCATGCGATATCCAAAGCCGACCTGATGATTGTTGCTGGTACAAGCCTCACAGTATATCCTGCGGCAGGACTGGTCCGGTATTTTCGCGGAAAACATCTGATTCTGATCAACCGGGATGCGACACCGATGGACAGCGAATGCGACCTGGTGATTCATGACAAGGTCGGGCAGGTTCTCTCTTCTTTGAAATGATCCAAATATTATATATCTGTTAAATGTGTTTCATTTACATTTCAAATATAAAATGATATAATGACGTATGTTTGTTTATAGGAGGCGTTATTATGCCTGATCTGTCGAACGTTACGGCAATTCTACCGGATCTTGCCGATTATCTGGTATATTCTGCCATTGCGGTTGTCACGCTGATCGGTTTGTTCAAGTGCCTCATTCCGCTGTGGAAAACCACCGGGGCTCTTCGCAGGGCAATCAGCCGGCTCCAGGCCAATGCCGGAAAAACGACTGATAAGCCGGTCTGGCAGGAAGCCAGGTTTGTCGGAAAAAGGCTCCAGGATATATGGCTGCGTTTTCTGCAGAATGCGGAACAGCTGGACCGGCGCGGACTTCCGACAAATGTGGAGGACTATATCAACGATGATACGGTAACCCACGGGCCCGGAAATGCGACCCTGGCGGAGCTGATCCCGAACCTGTTGACATCCCTGGGTATCCTGGGTACGTTTATGGGATTGTCCAGGGGTCTTTCATCCCTGAATTTCGCAGATGCGTCAGAATTGATCAAGGGGATTCCGGATCTGCTCGGCGGAATGCGGTTCGCGTTCGGGACGTCTGTGGCAGGTATCAGCTGCAGTATTGTTTTTAATATGATGAACCGGATTTCCCAGGGCTCAAGCTACCGCGCGATTGATGATTTTGTTTCTTCTTTCACCCAGCTGGCGATGTCCCGGCCTCTGGATAATGATGTACAGATGATTATTCAGAATCAGGACCGGAATTTCATGCTGCAGGGAATCAATGATACGCTGGTGGACCGGCTTGCCGAAAACGTCGGCCGTTCCATCACCCGTGCAATGAATCCGGTATCCGAATCGATGGATCACTTCATTGTCGGTGCTACCCGGAATCAGATCGACGGAGTCAATCGAATTGTGGCGCGGTTCCTGGATGAAATGGACCGGAGTCTGGGAAATCAGTTCTCCGCTTTGTCCCTGTCCATGGATTCGCTCACCAAAAACCAGATCAGCGCATCACGGGCAGCCGGTGAGAATGTGGCTGCTGCGCAGGGAATTGTCAATAATGCCCTTGCCCTGCAGGAGATGACCAATCATATCCTGGACAAATTTGATCACTATATGAAAGGGATCAATGAAGTCCGGCACCGTGATGAAACATATGAAGAAAGAGTCAGCTCGGTTCTGGACCGGATGGAGAAGGAAAATAAGGAACTGGCCGGACTTATGGCTGAATTCGGCGGTAAAATCCGTTCCCTGTCCGACCGGACGGAACTGAATCAGAAGGATCTGGATGCCATCCGGGATTTGATGGAAGGAATCAGCCGCAATGTAGGCAAAATTTCTGATACAGTTTCAACGCTTTCCGGGGAGGACTGATCATGGCGCGTCAACGAATACATAACCGGCGGGCCGCACACGGAAGTCCGGGAGGCGGAGCAAGCTGGATCAGCTATTCGGATATGATGGCGGCATTGCTGCTGATCTTTGTACTGATACTGACATACAGCCTGTACCAGTATTTTACGATGCTGGAATCAAAGACCAGAGAACTGGACAATCAGGCAATCCAGCTGAATATCGCGCAGGATGCGCTGAACGAAAAGGAAAAAGCGCTGATTATTATTCAGGCGGATCTGGATGAGCTGCAGACAACACTGACCTCCAAAGAAGAGGAACTGAATGCGACCAATCTGATTCTGATTTCCAGGGAAGAGGAACTGGAGAAACTTCAGAACACACTGATCCTGAAACAGGCGGATCTGGACAAAGCGACTGCAAGACTTGAAGAACAGCAGCTTCTGCTTTCCAGCCAGGCCCGCCGGATCGATGATCTTGTGGGGATCAGGACTGCGATGATCCGGGAGCTTTCCTCTGCCCTTTCCCATGCGAATCTGAAGGCAACCGTCGATCCGAATAACGGAGATATTGTTCTCGACAGTTCCGTATTCTTTGAATCCGGAAAGTATACAATCAAGCAGGAAGGTCAGGATCTTCTGAACCGTTTTGTTCCGGTATACCTGAACGTCCTGCTTCGGGATGAATATTCGGATTATCTGGGTGAGATCATCATTGAAGGACATACGGATTCTCAGGGCAGCTATGAAACAAATCTGAAACTCAGCCAGGACCGGGCGCTTCAGGTGGCGCTGTACTGTCTGAATATGCAGTCCCTGTCCAGGGAACAAAAAACACGCCTGCAGCAAATTCTCACCGCAAAGGGACGAAGCTATTCCGACCTGATCTATGTCGACGGAAAGGAAGATGCGGACGCTTCCCGCCGGGTGGAATTCAAATTCAGCCTGAAAGATGCTGAAATGATTGACGAAATGAACCGGATCCTTTCACAGCAGGAACAAGGAACAGGTAACTGATTATGAAAGCAGCGGGTATTATTCTGATTATCCTGTGCATTGCCGCACTGGCTGGCGTGGTATATTATTATGCATCATCTTCCCTGACGGTGACTTATATTGATTGCGTCGCGACTGATCCGATGTCCCGGCCGGAACTGATGGAATCGCTGAAGACGCAGCTGGAAGAGGATACATTTGCCGGACTGAAACTGGCACAGGAAACAGCCTTTTCCCCGGCAGACAGCCTCCTGTACACCTGGACGGTCCGGATCTCCAACCGGACCAGAATTCCGGCTAAAGCGGCGGAAATCCGCATTATTCCCCTTTCGGGGGATATCATTCAGTTGAATGGTACTGTTGAAACCATGCTGGAACCGGGGAAAGAAACAGTAATTGAACCGGGGCGGGATGAACTGATCAGGATAACTGTACTGACGGGGTCCGGGGTGCATCATGTCAGGGAAGCGATTGTTTCCTGGTACCTGTGGGGTATGCCCTTCTCGCAAAGGATGACGATCGGCCAGTCAACCCGGTAGAATCTCCATTTTTCAGAAAAGAAAAAGCCTGTACAGATTTGTACAGGTTTTTCTGTTGCCCCAGGGAGCCGATGCTTTCGTTTTTTCACCCGCTATGTAAAGCAGGCTGGTGCCCTGCCTGATGAATCTGCCGTCCCCTGACGTTCAGAACGGGGGCATGGCATATCACCATATGGACCCGGGCTCCATTTTATGAAATGTGGGGAAAACCGAAAAGCTGTCGCGATCCCCAGGAAGCTGATTAAATTATAGCGAAAACAAAACCGGACGTCAATACCTGAACCGGATGAGTTCAGGCATACATGGCGGTGATTCTGGCGGAGATTGCTTCCAGGAACTGCTGGCTGTTGACACCCTGGACATTGCCGTCATACAGGCCGGCCAGGTCTTTGGTCATGATTCCGGAATTAATGGTATCCAGTGTGGCTTTTTCCAGCCTGTCGGCAAAATCCTGCAGATCAGGAAGATGATCAAGTTCACCGCGTTTTCTCAGTGCGCCGCTCCATGCGAAGATCGTTGCCACCGGATTGGTGCTGGTCTCCTCCCCTTTCAAGTACCGGTAATAATGGCGGGTAACAGTTCCGTGGGCGGCTTCATACTCGAACTGTCCGTTCGGACTGACCAGCACGGAAGTCATCATCGCAAGGGAGCCGAAGGCCGTCGCGATCATATCACTCATTACATCGCCGTCATAATTCTTGCAGGCCCAGATAAATCCGCCTTCAGAACGAACCACACGGGCGACGGCATCATCGATCAGTGTATAGAAATAGGTGATTCCGTTATCTTCAAATGCCTTTTTATACTCCTGGTCATAGATTTCCTGGAAGATATCCTTGAACCGGTGGTCATATGTTTTGCTGATGGTATCTTTTGTGGAGAACCACAGATCAAGTTTCTGGCTCAGGGCATAACGGAAACAGCTGTGGGCGAAAGAACAGATGGAACTGTCCAGGTTGTGGATTCCCTGGATTACACCGGGGCCTTTGAAATCAAATATAGTCTGTCGGATTTCTTCCCCGTCCTCACCGGTGAAAACCAGTTCTGCCTTTCCGGCAGATGGAACACGGATTTCGGAATTTCGGTAAACGTCGCCATAGGCATGCCTGGCAATAACGATGGGTTTCTTCCAGGTACGGACGGTAGGATGAACACCGTCCACCAGGATCGGAGAGCGGAAAACGGTTCCGTCCAGGATGGCCCGGATGGTTCCGTTCGGACTCTTCCACATTTCCTTCAGGTGATACTCTTCCACCCGCTGGGCGTTGGGGGTGATGGTGGCACACTTAACAGCCACACCGTATTTTTTGGCTGCGTTTGCACTGTCAATTGTAACCTGGTCATTGGTTTCATCCCGATGCTTCAGGCCCAGATCATAATATTCCGTCTGAAGATCTACAAACGGGGTAATGAGAAGATCTTTGATTTTCGCCCAGAGGATCCGGGTCATCTCATCGCCGTCCATCTCAACCAGGGGTGTTTTCATCTGGATTTTATTCATGGTATACCTCCGTTCATTAGGGCTGAAAAAAGCCCCAGAGAGAATTTTACCCTCTGAGGCGGACATTCACAATACGGTGGCCGGAAAAACAACACAGAAACAACGGATGGTTTATCTGAAATCATATTCAGCGGCAGCAGAATCAGGTTCGGGAGTCGGCGTTGTAAAAATGTCGAAATGGGAATAATCATCCTTGGAGTAGTAGCCCTCATAGGCTTCGCCGACTTCCTCATCCGGAATATAGGTTTTTTCCTCATCCTGGATTGTCAGGATGTCGGATCCGTCCCAGGAATCTATGTGCGGGAAGATGATTGTCATGACAAGCCAGCTTTTTTCGTCATAATTTTTCGGAATATAGTTATAGTATATACGTGGCGCATTCCCTTTGTCTTCGTATATTTCCTCCCCGAAAGAAGTGTCCGGGTCCCGGATGACCTGAGCTGCTTTCTGTGAGGGAACAGAGATTTCGTCCGTCGCGGAATCAGCATTCTGGAACAAAGCGCGAAGGAAGGATGAGGCGATTGCAGGAAACCGGGGGATATCCCGGACGATCAGCTCCAGCGAATCAAGCGTATCATCGTTCAGTTTCACAGTAATTTCGACATCTTCAGGCACGTCAGCGTTATCTGAATGCGTGATTCCAAGGACGGCAAATCCGGGATAAATATCAAAACCGGAGTTGACCGGCGTTTCGCCCTGCTGCGTCAGGAAAGAATTGACGCTCTCAATGTATTGTTTCAGTACTTTCTGGCCGTTTGTTTCTTCCGGCCAGGCAATATCTGCAGAAGCGGAACTGAAGGCCGTGATCAGGACAATGAACAGGAGAAAAATACGTCTGATTACCATTCGGTTTTATCCTCTTCGATCTTTTTTTCCCGGATTTCAATACTCTTGCAGATCAGTTCAACAGCGCCGTTGATTCCCATAACACCGGTATCCACGCAAAGATGATAGTTGTCAACGCTGCCCCATGTTCCCGTGGCATAATAATTGTAATAGGAAGCACGCTGCTTGTCAGCTTTCCGGATGCTTTCTTCAGCATCGGCCGGATCGATTCCGTAGATATTGACAATCCGGCGGATTCGTTCCTCGTTGGAAGCTTTGATAAAAATATTGATTACATTCGGATGATCCCGGAGTACATAATCGGCGCAGCGTCCGACAATTACACACGGTCCTTCATCCGCAATCCGGCGGATGGTGTCGAACTGGGCCAGGAAAATACGGTGATTCAGGGGAATATCCAGGTACATACTCATTTCAGAACGAGCCTGGTATCCGCCGAGCATGGAAAACAATCCGCGCTTTTCCTGCTTTTCATCGTAGTTTTCCATCACTTCCTGGCATATTCCGCTGTCCTTGGACGCTTCCACGAGCAGTTCCTTGTCATAAAAAGGAATTCCAAGCCGTTCGGAAAGCAGCTTCGCGACGTATCGCCCGCCGGATCCGTACTGGCGTCCTACGGTTATGATCGGTTGAAACTTCATCGTCATTCCACCCTTTCCGTATAGAGTATGATTGATTATGCCGGTACTATATAAATTCGAAAAAAAAACGGTTTTTCCTTCCGGAAACATCGGCTTGTTTTTCAACTGTATTCGTGTTATTCTTCATCCTGAAATCATTTCAGCCAATATGGCAAAGATAACCGGAGGATCTATGAAGACGCCTGTAAACCGCCGTACCCTGAAACAGCATCTGACTTACAACTGGTGGAAATACGTTCTGTTCCTTTTGATCGGGGTTTTCGGTGTGGATCTGCTGTACACTGTCACGACACCGCGGATTCCGGATGACAGGAAAGTGGATTTTTATATTTCCGGCTACGTCGATACGGAAAAGCTGGATGTTTATACGGAGCGAATCCGCTCGGAGGAGATGCCATGGCTGGAAAAAATCCAGCAGGTTACCCTGTATACAGATGATCAGTACGGCCCGATGCAGCTGATGACTTACATTGCTGCTGGTGAAGGTGATATTTATCTGCTTCCGCGGGAAAACTTCCTGTCCTTGTCTTCGGAAGGAGCATTCATTCCCCCGGAACTGATGGAAATCCTGAAAGATGTGGATTTGCAGCGAGGCTGGCGTAAAAATACAGAAACCGGGGAAAACCATCTCTACGGGATTCCGCAGGATAAGCTCCCCGGTCTGATTCAGTATGCATACTGCGATAACGGATTTCTTTCCGTACATTTCAGCAACAGGAACGAGGAAAATGCGATGGCTTTCCTTCGGATCCTGTGCAGGGACATGCTTGAGGATAAGAATACGGAAACGGAACAGAAAATGAATCCGTGAGGAATTACTCCCCGCGGATTCCTTTGGCCAGCTTCCCGGCCAGTTCTTCTTCCTGCTCTGTAAAACGTCGTGCCGGATCGTAATATACCGGTGCAGCAACCCTGAAAAGATGCTTTTTCCGGTCAATATGGACAGGATAAAGCTTTAATGCACGGCCGCTTGCGCGGTACCACATCTCACCGATACGAAGCCAGCTTGTATTGATCCAGTCATGATGAGTCAGCCACCCGCTGGGCTGTTCCGGAAAAATGATCAGATAATCATCCTTCTGCAATGCACGGATACTCTGGCGGAGCGTCAGCATAATCCGCTGGTCATGATATACAGGAATATACTGAACGCTGCGAAGCACAGGGGGCAGGATGGCGGCGGCTATGTACGGGACAGTGACATTGAGAAGGGGTTCAAAAATGTTGCCCGGCCTCCACCAGTAATCCTGACGGACATAGGCCGGCACTTCTTTTGCCTCCAGCATTCCGTTGTTGATCCAGGGATGGCAGCGGTCTCTCATCGGGAACTTTGTGCACATATTCACCGGACCGATTGCGCCGACGTGATTCGCAACAAATACGCACGGGCCTTCCTCAAAAGGCACTTCCCACTCGGTCGTCATCCGGTGTGAGAAAGTACGGATCAATGCGCTTGCGGCTTTATAAAATCGCTTTCCCATCTGTCACCCATCCTTCAAACTGCATATCGGTCAGTTATTTCTGGTATAGTTGGGAGATTCCTTGGTGATGGAAATATCGTGCGGATGGCTTTCTGCGAGGCCGGCATTGGTAATCCGGATAAACTCGCTGTTTTTACGCAGGTCATCCACGGTCTTTGCACCGCAGTATCCCATACCGCTGCGAAGGCCGCCGACCATCTGGAAAATGGTGTCGGCAAGGGTTCCCTTATACGGAACACGTCCTTCCACGCCTTCCGGTACGAGTTTCTTTGCGCCTTCCTGGAAATAACGGTCCTTGGAGCCGACCGCCATGGCGCTCAGGCTGCCCATGCCGCGGTATACCTTGAAGGAACGTCCCTGGTAAATCTCCATGGCGCCGGGGGATTCCTCCGTACCTGCAAGCAGGCTGCCAAGCATGACACAGCTGCCGCCGGCAGCAATTGCTTTGGTAATATCACCGGAATACTTGATACCGCCGTCAGCGATAACACGGATTCCGTATTTGTCGGCTTCCTCTGCACAGTCGGAAACGGCTGTAATCTGAGGAACGCCAATGCCGGCAATGACACGGGTGGTACAGATGGAGCCAGGCCCGATGCCGACCTTAACGCAGTTTACACCGGCGGAAATCAGGTCATGCGTGGCAGCGGCCGTGGCAACATTTCCGGCAAACAGGGTAATATCGGGATATCTGCTTCGGATTGCTTCCACCTGCCGGAGCACACCCAGGCTGTGACCGTGGGCAGTATCGATATTGATCACGTCAACCTTTGCTTCCAGCAAAGCATCGATCCGTTCAAAAACGTCTTTTGTCACTCCGACAGCGGCACCGCAGAGAAGACGCCCGTTTGCGTCCTTGGCGCTGTTGGGGTATTTGGAGGTCTTTTCAATGTCCTTGATTGTAATCAAGCCCCGGAGGTAACCGTCCTTGTCAACAATAGGCAGTTTTTCAATACGGTGGGAAGCAAGGATACGCTTTGCATCTTCCAGCGTAGTGCCTTCAGGCGCTGTAATCAGGTTTTCACTTGTCATTACTTCGCCGATGGGCCGGCTGTAATCCGTCTCAAAACGAAGATCACGGTTTGTCAGGATGCCGACAAGCTTCCCTTCCCGGGTAATCGGGACACCGCTGATGCGGTAACGGCTCATCAGTTCTTCAGCATCGCTGATCAGGTTTTCAGGACTCAGGTAAAAAGGATCGGTAATGACCCCGTGCTCACTGCGCTTGACTTTGTCCACCTGGGCAGCCTGTTCCTCGATGGACATGTTTTTATGGATAATACCCAGACCGCCTTCCCGTGCCATTGCAATGGCCATTCTGCTGTCAGTTACGGTATCCATGGCGGCTGACAGGATCGGAATATTGAGTTTGATATTCGGAGTCAGCTGAATGGAAAGATCGACATCTCTGGGCAGGACCTCACTCTTGGCAGGAACCAGAAGCACATCGTCAAAAGTAAGTCCTTCCCTGATATTGTTTTGCAGCATTCTCTTTCCCTCCCGTAAAATATTAGCAAAAAGTATATCAAAAATTCAGGATTCCGTCAATTTGAAAGGGATCATTTTTTCGCGGAATCCGGATGAGGAAGCAACGGGGAAAGTTACGGATTCCGATCCGGGAAAAGCCCGGAATTACCGGCTTCCGTGGTATCAATTCCGGTATAGCATTCCGGATAAAGGCCGGCATCGGAACGGGGCTCACCGGCACTTTCAAGGTGGGTAATATCACCGAGCTTTGTAATCCGGAAGGAAACAACCCCTTTTTCCCTTTCCTCCGTTACAACTTCCGTAACAGAGGATGGAAAGCAAAGGAACCGGTGCCAGAGGATGAAGGGAGAGATGTCGGCCAGGCAGCTGATCACGGCCATACTGATGCCGAAATGGCAGAAAAGTGCGATCGTTTCGGACCGATTGTTGTCACAAAGCCATACCGGGCCGGATTTTGTAAACCCGTAACGTTTCATCAGCGCCTGAACACCGTTTGCTGTTTCCGTCCAGATTTCACGAAAATCCCCTGTATCAAAAAGAGGATTGTTCAGGAATGTCCGGAAATCATACACCCCCGGATAATCGGTCCAGATTCTGGGCGGAATATCCCAGGCAAGGCGAAGTCTTCCGGTTTCCGGATCGGGATACTTTCCACGGAATTCCTGGAGCCAGCTGAGGATTTCGGCGTTTCGACCTGTTTTCTGAAGCGTATAGGCAGCCGTATCCCGGGCTCTGCCGAGCGGTGATACATAAAAGTCTCTGATATCATAACGGGCGATCCGGTCACTGAGAAGCATGGCTTCCCTTTTCCCTTTTTCCGTGATGGAATCGTTTGTGTAATCGGGCTCTGCATGCCTGATGAGCAGTATCCGCATGGCAACCTCCCATGAAAATCTGATCAGTCTTTATTTTATTCGAACAAACGCCGGAATTCAAGCTTGACAGTCATTTTCAGATGTTTATAATGAAGATAAGTTGTAAGTACAATTTTTGATATCAATATTCTTGAAAAATCTGGAGGGAAAATGAACGCAGGATCCTTTGAAACCCGGAATTATCCGAATTTTCTGAGTGAAATCGGTATAACTGATGAGCAGGCGGATACACTTGTAAACCAGGCATTTCAGACGATTTTCTTTGATCCGGAGGAAAACTTCTGCCATCATACGGATCCGGATGCATGGTGCATGGTGGATACGGGCAACAATGATGCCCGTACGGAAGGCATGAGCTATGGCATGATGATGTGTGTACAGATGGACCGGAAGGATATCTTCGATAAACTTTGGATGTTTTCTGACCGCTATATGCGGATGAAAGAAGGCCCCAATGCCGGATATTTTGCATGGTCGGTCCTTCCGGACGGGACATCCAATTCAAACGGGCCGGCTCCGGACGGGGAAGAATACTTTGCCATGGCGCTGTTTATGGCGTCAGCCCGCTGGGGGGATGGAGAAGGTATTTTCAACTATTCGGCGGAAGCACGGGACATCCTTCATCATGCGGTCCACCAGCACGAAATTGTCATCGGCGGTGAACCGATGTGGGAACCGGAGAACCGTTATATCCGGTTTGTACCGAATATGAAGATTTCTGATCCCAGTTATCATCTTCCCCATTTCTATGACCTATTTGCGGAAAAAGCCAATCCTGAGGACCGGGAATTCTGGAAATGTGCAGCGGAAGCAAGCAGGAAGTATATCGTGCTGTCTGCCCACCCGGTAACAGGGCTGAGCCCTGAATATGCCGGTTATGACGGAAAAACAGTTCTGTTGTTCAGGAAACCCTGGGAATACTATTCAGATGCATATCGCGTGGTTGAAAATATTGCTCTGGATCATCTGTGGTTTGGGCCGCATGAGGAAGAAGACGATATTTGTACGCGGATTCAGGACTTTTTCGCAAAACAGGATCTGGCTGATCTGCGTGCCTACAAACTGGACGGGACTCCGGAAAAAGAACCTGCAATGCATCCGGTTGCAATCATTGCCGTTCTCGGCGCATCATCCATTGCAAGCCGGAGCCGGCACCGGAAATATTTCATGGAAGCCTTTGTGAATACTCCGCTCCGGAAAGGCGTCCGCCGGTATTATGACAATTGCCTGTATTTCTTCTGCCTGATGATGCTTTCCGGGCATTACCGGATTTATCGATAATACAAAGGAGGTAGAACAATGATCTATTACGTCAACATTAATGCCGGCTGTGAAGGAAACGGAAGCCGGGAAACTCCTTTCCGGCACATCAATGATGCGGCTAAAATCGCACGCCCCGGCGATGAGGTGGTTGTTGCGCCGGGAACTTACCGGGAATATGTCAATCCGGTTTTTGCGGGTACGGAGGATAAGCGGATTGTATATCGCAGCGAATCTCCGAAAGCGGCAGTGATTACCGGTGCTGAAGTTCTCACCGGATGGAAGAAAGTCAAAGGGAAAGTATGGACAGCGCGTGTCAGGAACAGCATTTTCGGCGCTTATAATCCTTATACGACAATGGTATGCGGTGACTGGTATTTTGCGCCGACTGTCCGTCATACAGGCTCGGTTTTCCTGAATGACAGGATGATGTATGAAACCACATCGCTCAAGGAATGCCAGGCCGGAAAGCCGGATAAATATGCCTGGGACCAGGATGAGGCGAAATACCTCTGGTATTCGGAGCAGGACGGCGACGAAACAGTGTTCTATGCAAACTTCCAGGAATATGATCCCAACCGGGAAAATGTGGAAATCAGTGTCCGCCGGAATGTTTTCATGCCCGATAAAAATGGTGTTGGATATATTACAGTCAGCGGATTTGTGCTGACAAAAGCGGCGACAACCTGGGCTCCTCCGGCAGCGTATCAGGACGGGCTGATTGGTCCGCACTGGTCCAAGGGCTGGATTATTGAAGACTGCGAAGTCAGCAACAGCCGTTGCTGCGGGATCTCCCTCGGAAAATACCTCGATCCGGAAAATGACATGTATTTCTACCATAAGCGGGTGAAGAGCCCGACCCAGATGGAGCGGGATGCAGTCTGCCGCGGTCAGTATCATGGCTGGCTGAAAGAAAATGTTGGCAGCCATATTGTCCGCCGGTGTGAGGTGCATCACTGTGAGCAGACCGGTATTGTGGGCCGGATGGGCGGCGTGTTTTCCATCATTGAAGACTGCCATATTCATCATATCTGCAATTCCCAGCAGCTGGGAGGCGCGGAAACAGCCGGAATTAAGCTTCATGCGGGTATTGACGTGACAATCCGGCGCAATCATATTCATAACTGTATCATGGGCGTATGGCTCGACTGGGAAGCGCAGGGGGCGCGGATTACCCAGAACCTCATGCATGACAACTGGAAACCGGATGAACGTGAAAAAGCCATGGGAGCCATGTTCTCCACGGATATCTTTATCGAAGTCGGACATGGCCCGACCCTGATTGACAACAATGTACTGATGAGCCCGGTGAATGTGACAATTCCCAGCGAAGGAATTGCAGTAATCCATAACCTGATGCTTGGCTCCTTCAGCCTGATCAACAGCGGTGTGGACAGCATTGTGAACGGACAGCGCGAACCGCGGTATACGCCATATCATATCCGCCATCGGACAGAAGTAGCTGGGTTTATGACCATACTTCACGGGGATGACCGGATCTATAACAATATCTTTGTCCAGGCATATCCGGTTACGAATCCGGACAAAAAACCGACGGATGCGGATTACCAGGCGGTTGGCACGGCAGCATTCGATATTTTCCCGACCTATGACGAATGGATTGCGCCTTTCCTGCCCGGTGCAGAACCGAATATGGGCGGCCTGGGGAAAGCCCACTTTGGCCATCTGCCGGTTTGGGTGGATGGAAACGCCTATTTCAATGGATGCAATATCTATGCGAAGGAAAAGCACTGTCTGGAAAACAAGACTGCAAAAGTGAAGGTTCAGCTGGTAGAGAAGGACGGAAAATATTCAATCAAGACGAATCTGTACACATACCTGAAAAACTTCACAGATGGGATAATTGCGACAGAATCCCTCGGAAAGGCATTCGAACCGGAACAGCGCTTTGAAAATCCGGATGGAACGGATATTATCTTCAATCAGGACTATTTCGGAGCACCCAGGGGAATTGATACCATTCCCGGGCCGTTTGCTTCCGCCGTTTCCGCAGGAGATATTCTCTGGTAATCGAATAAGCAATTGACTTTCGCTCAGCGGTGTGGTATTATACCATCCGTTGAGTGCCCGTAGCTCAGCTGGATAGAGTGTCAGACTCCGACTCTGAAGGTCACAGGTTCGAATCCTGCCGGGCATACACAATAACAGGCAGCGGATAAGCTGCCTGTTTTTTATATTAAAAAAGGAATCCGGCAATTATACCGGATCCCCTATTGAATAAACCGGATTATTTGTCGTAGTTGACGACCAGGCTGAAATCAGGAGCCTTCAGGCTGGCACCGCCGATCAGGCCGCCGTCGATTTCCGGCTGGGCCATGAGGCCCTTGACGTTCTTGGGATTCATGCTTCCGCCGTACTGGATGCGGACCTTGTTGGCAGTTCCCTTGCCGTACTTGCGGGCAACCGCAGCACGGATTACGCCGATGGTTTCATTAGCCTGCTCATCGGTGGCAGTCAGGCCGGTGCCGATCGCCCAGACAGGCTCATAAGCGATGATGACCTTGGCAACCTGTTCCTTGGTCAGTCCGTTCAGGCCGATCAGGGTCTGGTATTCAACCAATGCGTTGGTATAACCTGCTTCGCGTTCTTCCTTGTTCTCGCCTACGCACATAATGACCTTCAGACCGGCTTCAACAGCAGCCAGCACACGCTGGTTCACGGTCTTGTCGGTCTCACCGAAGTACTGACGGCGCTCAGAGTGGCCGATGATAACATATTCCACACCGCAGGCCTTGAGCATATCAGCGCTCAGTTCACCGGTATAAGCGCCGCTCTTGGCCCAGTGCACATTTTCCGCGCCCAGGTGGATGTTGCTGCCTTTGGCAGCTTCTTTCACCGCGGCAAAGTTCACGGCGGGCACACAGACCACGACATCACAGATCGCGTCCTTCACGAGGGGCTTCAGTTCCGTCACAAGCGCTTTTGCTTCTTCGGGAGTTTTGTTCATTTTCCAGTTTCCGGCAATAATCGATTTACGCATGGCTATGATTCCTTTCTTATTTATCATCCAGGCAGGCAACACCGGGCAGGGTCTTCCCTTCCAGGAATTCCAGGCTGGCACCGCCGCCGGTGGAGATATGGGTCATCTTGTCGCCGAGGCCCATCTGTTCAACAGCCGCAGCGCTGTCGCCGCCGCCGATAATGGTCACAGCTTCGGAATCCGCCATTGCCTGGGCAACCGCCAGGGTGCCCTGCGCCAGGGTGGGATTTTCGAAAACGCCCATCGGTCCGTTCCAGACCACGGTCTTGGCGGTCTTCACAGCATCCGCGAACAGTTCACGGGTCTTCGGTCCGATGTCCAGGCCTTCCATATCGGCCGGAATCTTGTCAGAATCCACAACGGTGACTTCCACGGGTCCGTCGATCGGATCCGGGAAACCGGCGGCGCATACGGTATCGATGGGCAGCAGCAGCTTGACGCCCTTTTCGGCAGCTTTTGCCATCATTTCGGTACAGTAATCGATCTTGGTTTCATCCAGCAGGCTCTTGCCGACTTCATAGCCCTTCGCTTTCAGGAAGGTGAACGCCATACCGCCGCCGATGATCAGCGTGTCAACCTTTTCCAGCAGGTTGTTGATCACGTTCAGCTTGTCTTCGATCTTCGCGCCGCCCAGTACTGCGACGAAGGGACGGTCCGCATTTTCCAGGGCTTTGCCCATGATGGAGAGTTCTTTGCCGATCAGATAACCGGCAACATTGGGGCTGGTATAGGCAGTTACGCCTGCGGTGGAGCAGTGTGCGCGATGGCAGGAGCCGAAAGCATCGTCCACATAGGCATCGGCCAGGGTTGCCAGTTCCTTGCTGAAGTCTTCGATGTTCTTGGTTTCTTCCTTGCGGAAACGGGTGTTCTGCAGCAGCACGACATCGCCGTCCTTCATGGCAGCGACAGCGGCCTTGGCATTCTCACCGACGACATTGTCGTCATTGGCGAAAACGACGTTCTGTCCGAGAAGCTCGCTCAGGCGGACCGCCACAGGGGCCAGGGAGAACTTTTCTTCCGGACCGTTCTTCGGCTTGCCGAGGTGGCTGCACAGGATCACTTTGCCGCCGTCAGCAATCAGCTTTTTAATGGTGGGCAACGCAGCGACAATACGCTTGTCGTTCGTAATGACACCGTCTTTCATGGGTACGTTGAAATCACAGCGAACCAGAACCCGTTTTCCTTTTACCTGAATGTCGTCAACTGTCTTCTTTGCCATGGATGAACGCTCCTTTGCAAATAGTTTAGCATAAAATGTATCGCATAAATCCCACTGGGATCTGCAATCATGAGTGGAGAATACGGATCATTTTCTCGGCTGCTGCCTGATCCGTAACGAGAAGCTGGTGCCTTTTATGCCGCATTACAGAGATGATCGCTTCGGCTTTATTGGCGCCGGCTGCGGCTGCAATCATCCGGCAGGTGGGTTTCAGCCGGGCAGGGTCTACACCCATGCTGGATGCGGTCAGCAGGCATTTGCCGGTTATATCATAAAATGCACCGAAACTCTCCCCTTCTGCTCCTTCCTGGATGAGCCGGGTCTGCCTTGTCCGGTCGATATACCGGTTTTTCATGGAATCCCGGGCAGTGCCGATACCATGGAGAATGACATCTGCGCGTTCCAGCAGTTCCAGCGCTTCGCTGACTTCCGGCATTTTCAGCATTTCCTGCATGGCAACAGCGTCCAGGTTATCCGGAAGATGGATCAGCCGGTAATGTCCGCCAAGACGTCCGGCTATTTCTTCAGCCAGTGTATTGGCCTGCAGCTCCACGTTTCGTCCGATACCGCCGCGTGCAGGTACTACCATGACATTCAGCGGAACCGGACTCTGAAGGTTTCTGGCAACAGCCGCCACAGTACTTCCGCCTGTAACGGCGAGGGTGTTGCCGTTCTGGAGCATGTTCCGCAGGCCGGCAGCACAGATTCGTCCCACATCGCTGAGAACATGCGGATCTTCATCCGCGTTCCCCGGGGCAATCATGACACGGTCAACCTGCAGCAGTTCAGCCAGGGTCTTTTCCATTTCGGTAATGCCGCTCATCACCCGTGAAAACTCACGGGCACTGTTCAGCACTTCTTCTGCTTTCCGGCTGAGGCACATTCCGTTTGCATCAAGCTCCAGGTAACCTAGATCCTTCAGCAGGAGGGCGGTATTCCGTATTTCTCTCTCCGGAAGATTCAGCTTCATGGCAAGCTGTCTTCTGCCCACTGGCTGAAGCGCGGAAATCCGTTCCAGGATCAAGGCGCGCCGTGTCATTTCATCCGTCAGATCGGGCGCCAGCTTCCGCATCAGGGAGATAAAATCTCGGTCCATTGGATGCATGGCTCCCTTCCTGCAGAAATAGTGGGACAGAAACCGCCCTCATGGGCGATACCTGTCCCAATAATCATACCATATCCAATATCTGAAAACAAGTTAAATCTTTGTGAAGTAATCCGGCGGAAAGGATCAGACACGGATGATTTCCGTGCCGTCAAGGGCCTCCCGGATCAGGGTTTCCTCATCCAGGTGTTTCTCCCCTTCCAGAATCTTTTCCATCTTGGGATGGGTGGCAGGATGCCGGGGAGTGAACACTGTACAGCAGTCCTCATAGGGCAGTTCGGAAATTTCCAGCGTACCGATCTTCCGCGCAATCTCGATGATCTCACTCTTGTCAAAACCGATCAGGGGCCGGAATACCGGCATGTTCACAACCGAATCAGTTGTTCCGAGCGCGGTCATTGTCTGGCTGGCCACCTGGCCGATGCTTTCGCCGGTGATCAGGGCTTCGCAGTTTTCCTGCCGGGCAATCCGTTCAGCGATCCGCATCATATAGCGGCGCATGATCAGGGTCGTGTACTCGTCCGGACACTTTTCATGAATCTGCATCTGGATCTCCGTAAACGGAACGACATGCACCTTGATTCCGCAGCAGCTGAAGCTGAGTTTCCGGGCCAGGTCCAGCACCTTTTCCTTTGCACGGTCTGAAGTATAAGGATAGCTGTGGAAATGCACGGCATTGATCTGGACGCCGCGCTTGGCAATCATCCATCCGGCAACCGGGCTGTCGATACCACCGGACAGCAGCAGCGTAGCGTTTCCGTTGGTGCCGACGGGCATACCGCCGACAGCGGGGATGATTTTGACATACAGGTAAGCCATGTCACGGATCTCGATATTCATCAGGAAATCCGGATTGTGGACATCGACCTTCAGGTTCGGATTTGCGTTCAGGATGCGGTATCCGACTTCTTCGTTGATCGCCGGGGAGTTCATCGGATAGCGCTTGTCGCTCCTGCGCGCGTTGACTTTAAAGGTTCCCTTCAGGTCATTGGTCATCCGGATCGCCTGGTCGCAGATCGCATCGAAGTCATCCTTGGGCATTTCAAGGGCCGGACTGACACTGTGCACACCGAAAACCCGGGTAACCCGGTCGATGCATTCATCCAGGTCATCGAAACCGCGGATGAAAATCCGTCCGTCATGAATCCATACTTCCGCGTGCATCCCGCGGACGGCATAACGGATCTTCCGGATCAGGGAACGGATAAAATAAGGCCGGTTCAGGCCCTTGAGGAAGATTTCCCCGTAACGGACAAGTAAAAGCTCCTGCATGGATAACACCTCATCTGCGAACAAATCTTTTCAGTGCTTCATATTGTTTTACGACGCATTCTGCGGTATAGTCGATCTCTTCTTCCGTCGTTTCCCGGCTCAGGCTGAAACGGATGGAGCAGTCTGCGCGCACAGTTTGGATATTCATGGCTTTCAGCACCGGAGAAATCTTCTGCTTCCGGCTGGCACAGGCACTGCCGGCAGAAACAAGAATACCGTTTCCTTCCAGGGCAAACAGCATGGTCTGGCTACGGACCGGTTCAAAGGCCATGTTCAGGATATGCGGAGCCGATTCTGCCGCATCGGGCACCGGGCCGTTGACAACGGCTCCCGGAATCTGTTCGGAAAGTTTTTGCCACAGGCGGATTTTGAGTCTGCGTATATTCTCCGTGTCCCGGGAATTCCATGCATCGACTGCGGCACCGAGGGCAAGGATGCCGAGGGTGTTTTCCGTTCCGGAACGGAACCCTTTTTCCTGTCCGCCGCCGAAGATTACCGGATGAAGCGGGAAATCCTTTGAAACAATCAGCCCGCCGGTTCCTTTCAGGCCATGGATCTTATGGGCGGAAAAAGCATAGGACTGGATACCGATCCGGTTAAAATCGACCGGCACCCGCAGGAAACCCTGCACACCGTCAATATGAACCGCTGCTTCCGGGCAGATCCGGTTTTTCAGTTCAACAATCTCGCGGACCGGCTGTATCGCACCGGTCTCATTATTGACCTGCATTACGCAGATCATCGCGGTATCGGAATTCAGGATGGTTTCCAGCTTTTCACAGTCAATGATACCGTCTCTGCGAACAGGTAATTCTTCTGTATGATGCCCCATCCTGCGGAGTTCATCCGCACAGGCAGAAACGGCAGGATGCTCGATGGAAGAGATCAATACGGTGCCGCTTTCACGGCGTCCCCGCATATATCCGAAAATGGCGAGATTATCGCTTTCCGTTCCGCCGGACGTAAAAATCATCCGGTTCCCGGCAGCGCCGGCAGCGGAAAGGCATTTATCACGGACAGCATTGATTCTCTTTTCAGTTTCCAGGGCAGGCCTGTATAAAGCGGATGGATTATACCATCCGCTTTCAAGGTATTCCTGCGTAAGCGCAGCGGCAGCTTCGCAGGGTTTTGTCGTCGCGCTGTTGTCAAGATAAACGTTCATTTGTTACTCCTGGTAGGCGCCGTGGGGCAGATACTCCCTGATGTAGGAAACCAGTTCCTCACTCGGTTCAAGAATAATCATCTTCTTGTCCGAATCCTTTGTAAAGTAGAAATAGTAGAGCTCTGCTTCCCGGTTCAGGAACCAGTTCATTCGCTTGATTCCGGGCATATTGACGTAACGGCGGAATTTGTCGGAATTGACTTTGCCGAAAGATTCCACATTTTTGACGTTCAGGCTTCCGAGGGATTTCCGTTTTTTGTTGTTGTATACTTCGGCAAAATCAAGGGAACCGTTTGTAAAGGTGTATTCATATTCGGTCAGGATTTTGTCATGCATAAAGTAGGTATAAACAGCAATACCGCCGGAAACCAGGAGAATAACAACCGTCGGCCAGTCAATACCGGCTCCCATGGAGAAACCGGAAGTCAGGGAACTGAAGGACATCACGGCAATAATGCCGGAAAAAACAATTACAACCCAGCTGAACAGATACAGGATTCGGTTTAACGTATTCTTTTGCTTTACAGCAACTTCTTCCCAGAAACGATCCATAGCCATGATACTCACCTCAATTAATGATTTCTTCCGATTATTTTACCGGCAAACGCAGTAAAGAATTCAGTATTGTACGGTAATTTCTCCAGTGCCTTGTTTGCAAGCATGATTTCTCTTTCGGCATCCTGACGGGTTCCTTCAATCCCTTTCAGGGAAACCCAGGTCATTTTGTCTGCTTCCGCATCAGCGTGGGGATTCTTCCCCATCATTTCCGCCTGACCGGTCACATCCAACAGGTCGTCGGTCATCTGGAATGCCATACCGATATGATACGCGTATTCGGATGCGGATGCAATTTCTTTTTTGCCTGCACCGCCGAGAATAATACCGGCTTCCATAGCTGCCATCAGGAGGTCGGCTGTTTTATGGGTGTGAATATAGGTCAGCGTATCAGGATCTGCTTTCTGTCCGGTAGCGGATATATCGGCGGTTTGTCCGGCAATCATACCGGTAACCCCGGCGTGCATCATGATGGAAGCCATAGCCTGGACTCCGCGGATATCTCCGGATTCCGCTGCAGTATTGGCCATCAGTTCAGCAGCGGCATTCAGGAGACCGTCTCCGGCAAGAATGGCCATGTCTTCACCGAATACACGGTGGTTGGTGGGCTTTCCCCTGCGCAGATCATCGTTGTCCATTGCCGGAAGATCATCATGAATCAGACTGTATGTATGGATCATCTCCAGCGCGCAGGCATATGGAAGTGCATTCCGGCAGGAACCGCCTGCCATTTCGCAGGCTGCCAGCAGAAGTACGGGACGGATCCGTTTCCCGCCGGCTTCAAGACTGTAGCACATGGCATTCTTCAGCCGTTCGGGGATACTTCCCAGACCCGAAAGCATCGGAAGCAGGTTTTCTTCAACCAGTTTCAGGTATTCTTCATAGCTCTGCGCTTTCAATTTCCGTCTCCTTCCCGTCATGCAGGGCGGTAATCCGCCTGTTCATGCTTTCCAGTGCTGCGTCAAGTTCGGAAAGCATCCTGATTCCTTTTTCATACTGAAGTACGGATTCTTCCAGAGACAGTTTTCCGCTTTCAATTCCTGCAATCATATCCTGGACGGCCTGGAGCTTCTCTTCAAAGCTGGCGGGATTTTGACTGTTATCCATGGTGTTCCACCTCAATTTCTCCGTCCGCAAATCGGACTTTCATTTCAGGAATGCCGTTTACCTGGGATTTTCGGGTAATGATTTTTCCCTCAGGACTTATTACAAGTGCATATCCACGATCCAGTACAGCAGACGGATTGATCGCCCGGAGGCGCTCACGCAGACGATCGAGGATGATCATCGCATGTTCTGTACGGTGATGGATGGCGGAATCAAGTTCCCGGGATGAATTCTGCAATCCGGTTCCAATCTGGCTGATCCGGATTCGTACGGCGCTGAGCAAAGCAGTTCGTTTCAGCATGCTTTCTGCTGAAAGCTTTGCGACTTTCCTCTCCGGGGATACTGAGGAAAGAATCAGTTGTTTTTCATGGATACTCTTTTCCGCGTCACTCATCTTCATCCGGACAGACTGGACAAGTCTGGTCCGGACAGAGCGGATTACGGCATGGAGTTCACGAACGTCCGGAAAAACAATTTCAGCTGCGTTGCTGGGGGTGGATGCCCGGACATCAGCGGCAAGGTCGCAAAGGGTGATATCAATTTCATGCCCGACACCGGATACAACGGGAATCCGGCTGTCGCAAACGGAACGTACAATTGCCTCATCGTTGAAACACCAGAGGTCTTCAGTGGATCCACCGCCGCGGGCGACAATAATCACATCCGCGTCTGATGTCTGATTGACCAGGCGGATGGCATTGGCAATATCGGCACCTGCATGATCACCCTGTACGGTAACCGGTACGAGGACGATCGGAATAAACGGACAGCGCATACCGGAAACATTCAGGATATCATGAAGCGCTGCACCGCTTGCTGACGTGATGACCGCCACTTTTTGTGGGACCTTCGGAAGGAGTTTCTTCCTGGAGGGATCAAACAGGCCTTCGCTGAAAAGTTTTCGTTTCAGGGCTTCCAGCCTTGCATAGGCATCTCCGGTGCCTGCTTCCTGCATGGAAGTGATATAAAGCTGGTATGTGCCGTTTCGGGGATATACATCCACATATCCGGTAACCAGAACGGATTGGCCGTCCGTCGGGCGGATTGCGGAACGAAAAGTATTTTGCCGGAACATGACGCAGCTGATTGAGGATTCGGCATCCTTCAGGGAAAAATACCAGTGGCCGGAAGCAATATGATGCCTGAAACCGCTGACTTCGCCGCAGACGGAAACGCTTCGGGTCCTTGGCTCCCGGCGAATGGCTTCGGCAATCATCAGATTCAGTTCTGATACGGATATGCCGTTAGGATCAGGCATGGCTTTCGGCCCTTTCAGCAGCGTCAGCCGTATTGGAAAGCAGCATGGCGATCGTCATCCTTCCGACACCGCCGGGAACCGGCGTAATCCAGCCGGCTCTTTGGCTTACGGACTCAAAATCCACATCGCCGCAGACTTTTCCGTCTACCCGGTTAATACCGACGTCGATGACAACTGCCCCCGGTTTGACCATATCGCCCGTTATGATCCCGGGCTTGCCGACAGCGACGACCAGGACATCCGCATTCAGTGTATGCTCCTTCAGGTTTTGGGTACGGCTGTGGCACATAGTCACAGTGCAGTTTTCCTGAAGAAGCAGCATAGCCATTGGTTTTCCGACAATGTTGCTTCGACCGACGACCACAGCCTCTTTTCCGCTGAGATCCAGCCCGGTATGCTTAATCATGTAAAGGGCGCCTTTGGGTGTGCAGGCTGTAACGCCAGGCAGTCCGGACAACAGGCGGCCTGCATTGATCAGGTGGAAACCATCCACATCCTTTTCAGGAAGAATTCGGGCAAGGGCACTTTGTTCATCAAGATGGGCTGGAAGCGGAAGCTGAACCAGAATCCCGTGAATCCGGGGATCCTGGTTCAGCCGGTCAATCTCGTCCTCTAGTTCCCGCTGGGAGATATTCTGCTCCATACGGATTGTCCGGCTGTAAAAGCCGACTTCTTCACAGCCTTTTTGCTTGTTGCGGACATAAATCTCACTGGCCGGATCATTACCGACAAGAATAACAGCCAGACCGGGAACAATTCCTTTTTCTTTCATTTTTTGGGTTCTTTCGGCAATCTGTGCTTTCAGCTCTGCGGACATGATTTTTCCGTCAAGTATTTTAGCGGACATATATTCTGTTCCTCCAGGATATTTATCTGCTTTGAAGCAGTTTATGAATTCCGATCAGTGCAACTCCGACCGCGTTGTCTCCGCTGAATTCCGGTTTTCCGAAAACAGGATTTACAGGACATCTGAGTTTGGAAATCCGATCGGAAAACATCTTCCGGAATAATGGTGATGAAGCAATTCCGCCGGTTACAAGCAGGTTTCGGAATCCGGTGGTCCGGAATCCGGCATAAGCCATGCGGGCGAATGTTCTGGACAGGAGGCTGTATATTTCACGCGCGATGTTTTCCCGGGACATATTTCCTTCCAGGATCCATCTCCGGATCTGGGCTTCTGCACCGCTCAGGTGGCAGTTCAGGTCATCTGCTTCCATACTGCACCCAAGCAGGCTGTGCTCTTCGCCTTCTGCGGCCAGTTTTTCAAGCTGCGGACCGGATGGAAAATCCAGTCCCATGGAAACCCCGGCACGGTCAACAAGCTGCCCGGCATGCAGGTCCATTCCGTAACCGATCCGGCGGATATGATCCCCCTGTACGCATAACAGATCGGTGGTCCCGCCTGAAAGATGCATTGCGAGATAATCGTCAAGATCCTGGATAATGGTCCCGGCAGCTGCAGCTGCAAGGTGGCCGCGCTGATGGGTGGTCGGAAAAAAAGGGACATTCAGGCCGGATGAAAGCAACATGGCAATCGTTTTTCCTGCCTGGAAAACCGGCATATAGGATTCAGCTCCGTCGGCCGGGGATACACTCGCTGCCACTGCGGCAATCCGGTGACTGGATGCAATTTCCCTCAGCGGATTCCCGACAGACTGGAGCTGCCTGATATGAGAAAAAACCGCGTCACTCTGCCGCAGTCCACGATCACCGTGGGATACCGGAAGCAGCTTGCGGTCATTCAGGATAATTCTGCCGTCAATTGTTACTGCAGAAACAGATGTCCGGTAATTGCTGGTATCTATTCCGATAACGACATCGCTCACGATTCAGCCTCGCAGGAACGGAGGATGGTTCCCAGGATTCCGTTGACAAAGCCTTTGTCTTCCGGATCCGAGTAACACTCTGTAATTGCAACGGCTTCCGATATGGAAACACTTCCGGGAATGGACGGATCATACAGGATTTCCCATACGGCAAGACGGAGGATTGTCAGGTCAACAAGCGACATACGGTCAATCGGCCAGCCCTGGGATGTTTTGCTGATCAGTCCGTCTATCTCGTCCTGGTGGCTCAGGACGCCGTCAAAGGCGCGCGAGATATACGCACGATCCTCTTCATCAGGCTCGCGGCCATCGATTTTCCTGTTACCGGGTATTCCGTTTTCCCGGAGTTCTTCATAAACCATTTGCAGGGTTTCTTCGCCGCCCTGACCTCCGGAAATACGTTCAAATATCATCTGCATGGCGGCAATACGAGCTGTTGTTCGGGACATATATGATTACTCCTCAGACTGGTCTTCAGTCTTCTCCTCTTCGAAATTAAAAACCATTTTCTGCGGAATCTGAACCTGTTCCTGTTCGCGGGCAATTTCTTCCTTCAGGTTGATGGGTTGAGCGGATTTGTCCGGAATCACTTTCCGGATCTGCTGTTTGAAGAAATCCTCTTTATTGTCCACGGTGCCGATAAAATAACCGACGCCGAAAAGACAAACCAGGATCAGTACCCGCCAGAATCCGATCAGCATCACAAGTGCACCGAGAGCGACCAGAATGCCGCCGAGAATCAGGCCCGTGGAGGTTTCGCCGAATTTCAGATTTTTCATTTTAAGATTCCTCACTTATTATTCTTTCGTATCCGGTTGATCTTCGATCCCGGAAGGAATGGCTTCTTCCGGTGAAATCATCTGAGCATCTTCCGTCTTCTTTTCCGGGAGTATATCCGATGCATGATCGGTTTCATCTGCAGCACTGCCGGATGGCTCGATCAGGTCTTCCGGAGGAAGGGGCATGATACAGGGTTCTTCCGGTGTGCTGAAAATGCGCTGGTGGATCGGCCGGTCATCCTCGTTTTCCATTTCGTATTCCTTCATCCGGCTTTCTGCTTCCTCCATGGCCGCTTCTGCAGCAGATTTCGATGGAGGAACAGCAGCCGGTTCTTCCGGAATGGCTGTTTCGGGGACGGAAGATTCTTTCGGATTATCTGAAGCGGGTAATTCTTCCGGAATTTCTTCTTTCTTTTCGGAGCTGCGAAGCAGCGGAATGGCAGCAGGCGGGTCAATCGCAAAAGGTGCATCCTGTGCTTCTTCACCCGAGGACTCAATCTGTACCCGGATTCCTTTTACTTCCACTCCGCTGCAGGCAGTTACATATTGCTTGATCTGCTTCTGGAGTGTATCGATGGTCAGGGGGATACTGATCCCACCGGCAACCTTGCCGCGGATTTTTATGATCAGTCCGTCCCGCTGGTTTTCAAGGCGGATTCCTTCGGTCTGAATCTCAGGATGCTGCTCCATGCATTTGGAGACCATGGTTTCAAGCGCTTTCAGGGAAATGGCGAGATCGCCGCTTTCCATTTTCTGCAGGATAAACTTATCCCGCTTGCTGCGGTGGCGGAAAAGCATCAGGAAACAGTATATTCCGATCAGCAGGAGAACTCCGGCGATACATGCGGCAATAATCCGGAAAAGCCGGGAATTCAGATTGACCTGGTCACTGATAAAGCGGACAACATCTGCCTGAAAGAAAACCTGTGCGACCAGGGCGGCGCAGAGTGCCAGCAGGACAATTCCGGCAACCGCTACCAGAATCCGGTCCAAAACACGAATTTTCATGCTATTGCCTCCGTTCTGTAAATATTCCCATGACAGTCAGAAAGACAGAGGGGATTAACCCCCCTGTCCGTTTTCTTCGGTTTCGCCGGCAGTCTCATTTTTCTCCTCTGCACGGGATTCACTGGCGGGAGAAGCAGTTTTACGGCTCTTGGATGATTTCTTTCTGGCGCTTGGAGAATCGGCCTTTGGACCCGGAGCCTCCGCAGGGGCTTCAGCAGCTGTTTCGGGAACTTGAACAGGTTCGGGAATCGGATCCGGAACATTCTGAGGCGCCTCGGGAACAGGATCGGAAACGGGGGTGCGGATACTTTCTGTTTCATCTCCGGCTTCCAGGGCGGCGCTGGCTGCGCCGGCCTGAAGGGCTTTGTTTTCCTTCTCAAAACTGACGCTCTGCACATGGACGTCCACACGGACAACATGCAGACCGGTCATGCTTTCAATTGCTTTCCGGACGCTTTCCTGCGCATCCATTGCAGCGCGCTGGATCGGAACACCGTATTCAACGACTACATAGAGGTCCACCGCGGCTTCTTCAGTTCCGATTTCCACTTTGACCCCACGGGTGACATTCCGGTTTTTCCCCAGGATGCTCCCGTTCGCATTGCACATTCCGGCAATTCCTTCCACTTCATTGGCGGCCAGACCGGCAATAATGGCAACGACCTCATTTGCATATGTAATTGTCGAGGAAGGGGCGGAATCCGTATCAACGGTCTGAGGCAATGTGTTATTCGGATTCTTTTTAGCTGCCATTTGCGTATTCCTCCTCATATCGGGACTTCAAAGTTCAAATAATTATATCAGAAAAAGACGGATATGACAATCTCCGGTCATTCAGCGGGTTCGTCATCCTTCACAATCGATATATGAAGTTCGTCCAGTTGTTTCTGTTCAACTTTTCCGGGAGCACCCATCATGATATCCTGGGCATTTTTATTCATCGGGAACGGAATCACTTCACGGATGGAATCCTCGCCGGCAAGCAGCATCACCATCCGGTCCACGCCGGGAGCAATACCGGCATGCGGCGGTGCACCGTAACAGAAGGCGTTATACATAGCCGGGAATTTGGCTTTTACGTCTTCTTCCCCAAGGCGGACGAGTTCGAATGCCTTGATCATAATTTCCGGATCATGATTCCGGACGGCGCCGGAAGAAAGTTCAACACCGTTGCAGACAAGGTCATACTGGAAAGCAGTGATGGACAGAGGATCAATCTCACCGGAAGCCGCTTTATTAAGTACATCCAGTCCGCCGTTCGGCATCGAGAAAGGATTATGGCAGAATTCCAGTTCTCCGCTTTCCTCACTGATCTCATACATCGGGAAATCGACGATCCAGCAGAATTCATACCGTTCCTTGTCCATGTGATCCGGGCAGAGCTCACCGAGCTTTTTCACGATGACGCCGGCGGTTTTCTGGGCATCCCGCAGGGAACCGGAAGAAAGAGCGACAAATGTGTTGGGCTGAAGAGACAGTGTCCGGATAATTTCATCCTTACGGGCCTGGAGGAACTTTGCAATTCCGCCTGAAAGCTCACCGGTTTCATCGAGCCTGAACCAGTATGTCTTGTTTCCGCTTACAACCTCAACATCAGCGCAGAATTTTTCAATCTGCTTCCGAGTGCAGGAAAAACCGGAAACGGGAACGGCTTTGACGGTATTGCCGGCAAAAGGTTCAAAACCGCAGTCTCCGATCAGGGCGGTTACATCGCGTACGGTAAGATCAATCCGAAGGTCGGGTTTATCAGATCCGTAGGTTTCCATTGCCTCCAGATAAGGTATCCTTCTGAATGGAGCCGAGGAAGCTGTGTGGTATTTTCCGAATCTGGAAAAAACAGGCGGGAGCACACGTTCCATCACACCGAACACGTCTTCCTGGGATGCGAATGACATTTCCATGTCAAGCTGATAGAATTCACCGGGGCTTCGGTCCCCCCGGGCGTCTTCATCGCGGAAGCAGGGAGCGATCTGGAAATAGCGGTCGAAACCGCTGGTCATCAGCAGCTGCTTAAACTGCTGGGGTGCCTGCGGAAGAGCATAAAACATACCGGGATGCTTTCTGGCAGGAACCAGGTAGTCACGGGCTCCTTCAGGTGAGGAAGCTGTCAGGATCGGTGTCGTGATTTCCAGGAACCCTTCTGCATTCATGGCTTGCCGAAGTGCGGATACCACGTTGCAGCGCATCACAATATTCTTTTTGACATCAGGATTGCGCAGGTCCAGGTAACGGTATTTCAGCCGCAGGCTTTCATCAGCTTCGCGGCTGCGGCTGATCTGGAACGGAAGCGCATTGTAACGGCATTTTCCTAGCACTTCGACATGAGTGGGAACCACTTCTATATCACCCGTATCCATACGGCTGTTTTTGCTGTCGCGCTCGCGTACGGTGCCGGTAACGGAAACAACGCTTTCCTTGTTGAGGCTTCTGAAAATATTCAGGATATCTTCAGTTTCCGCTACAAGCTGGGTGGAACCGTAAAAATCGCGCAGGACAATGAAAGCCAGGCTTCCCCCGACTTCCCGTATGTTTTCCATCCAGCCGCTCAGCTGAACGGTTTTACCGATATCTGTAATTCGTAATTCATTGCATGTATGGGTTCTGTTCTGCATTTTAATCACATCTCTTTTCGCTGTTATTTATTCTGGCGGAGAATAATCTCTGCCTGGGCGGCTGGAACAGTGGTTTCTTCTCCGGTTGACATATTTTTCAGTTTTACGGAATCTGAAGCAGCTTCATCGTCGCCGATTACACCGGTCCATTTTGTACCGGTCTTGTTGGCAAATTTAAACTGCGCTTTCAGGCTGCGCCCGCAGTGGTCCATATCTGCCTTGAATCCGTCACGACGGAGTTTCTGGACGAGGCTGAATGCTTTCATCCGGTTGTTACCCATATAAGTGACAAACAGATCGTACCGTTCAGGTTCTGGAATCGAAATCCCTTCAGAATCCATCAGCATCAGGACCCGTTCGATCCCCATCCCGAAGCCGACAGCCGGCAGATCGGGCCCGCCGATCTGGGAAACAAGGTTGTCATACCGGCCGCCGCCGCAGACGGTCAGATTACCGTCCGGTGTGGAGGTGATCAGTTCAAATACCGTCTTGGTATAGTAGTCCAGGCCCCGGACAATCCGGCTGTTGATACGGTATGGAATATCGGCTTCACTCAGGCATTTCTGCAATTCTTCAAAATGGACCCTGCAGTCATCACACAGCATGTCCAGCATACTGGGAGCATCCTTTGTGATTTCCTGGCACTTTTTTTCCTTGCAGTCGAGAATCCGGAGGGGATTTCGGTCCATACGTCCGCGGCAGGTATCACAGAGGCAGTCCTTCCGGCTTTGAAGATATTCCTTGAGGACACGGTGATATTCGGGCCTGCAGTTGGGACAGCCGATACTGTTGATGTTGACGCTCAGATTGGAAATACCGAGATCCTGAAGAAGGTGGTACGCCAGCAGGATCAATTCTGCATCAGCGGTCGGCTCCTTCGCACCGAAACATTCCAGGCCAAACTGATGGTGTTCTCTCAGACGTCCGCTCTGCGGGTTTTCATACCGGAAGATCGGGGCGTTCAGGTAATACATCTTGCAGGGAAGCGCTTCTGCATAAAGATTGCTTTCAAGAAAACAGCGTACAGCGCCGGCAGTTCCTTCAGGTTTCAGTGTAACGGAACGCTCCCCTTTATCCTGGAACGTATACATCTCCTTTTGCACGATATCCGTTGTATCGCCGACACCGCGAAGAAACAGTTCAGTATGTTCAAATACAGGCGTACGCACTTCGCGGTATCCGGATAACTCCGCGGCTTTGCGCATTTTCTCCTCAATATAATGCCACCGGTAGCTTTCAGTGGGCAATACGTCTTTTGTTCCTTTGGGTGCTTGGGTCAGCATGGCGGTCCTCCCCTTGAAATCAATTATGGATGAAACCATCGTATTATATCATAATCAGAGCCGATTGCAAAAAAAAGAAACCATATCAAATGTTAATATATAATATATATTGATTAATTAATTGCTACAAAATAATATTAAATCGACTTGACATTGTAATAAATACGTAATAAAATATAATCGATTATTTGGAAAGGAGATCAATCTGTATGAAGAATCGGTTTGGAGCCATTCTGGGGACAATTCTCCTTTTCTCCATGCTTGCAGTTTCAGCCGTTGCAGATACAGGCGTTGTAAATACAAGTTCCCTGAATATCCGGGAATCTGCCTCCTCGAAAAGTGATGTGATTAAAGTCGTAAAGGAAGGCACAAAAGTCGAAATCAAGGGAACCAGCGGAAGCTGGTATAAGGTTTCTGTAGGCGGAAAAACCGGATATGCGGCAAAAAAATATCTCACTGTTTCTTCCGATAAGAAAAGTTCTTCTGATAAAAAAACATCATCATCTTCTTCAGATTCCGGAAAGAAACAGTCTTCTTCGGATGGAACCTGCAAAAAGGGAGATAAGGGTGATGCGGTAAAAAAGGTCCAGAAACGTCTGAAGGAACTGGGATATTTTACGGCTTCCGTGGACGGGGACTTTGGAGATGCGACCAAAAAAGCAGTAAAAAGCTTCCAGAAAAACAACGGACTGACAAATGACGGTGTTGTCGGAAAAAAGACCCTGGAAAAACTCAATAGTTCAAAAGCGAAAAAAGCATCCTCTTCCGGGACAGATAACCAGAAAGAGGAACTGAAGACTGAAAAACTGGATTGGTTTAACGGCGGATCAAAAAAAATTCCCAAAGGGGCAACCTTTAAGGTGAAAGATATAAAAACAGGGAAAGTTTTTACCGTGAAACGCTGGAGCGGATATAATCACATCGATGCAGAACCGCTGACTTCATCCGATACTTCAAAAATGAAGTCCATTTACGGACACTGGAGCTGGAAGCGCCGTGCTGTTCTGGTAAAATACAACGGCCATGTATATGCGGCATCCATGAACGGTATGCCTCATGGTACTCAAACAATTGCAGACAATAAATTTGATGGACATTTCTGCATTCACTTCAGCGGAAGTAAAACGCATGGTTCGGGAAAAGTGGATAAAACACACCAGAACTGTGTAAAGGAAGCACTTAAACATACCTGGTAAAAAATTCTTGACAATTATCAGTAATTATGGTATTTTTTCTATTGGTTCTGAGAACCCGCGGCCGTAGACAGCCGGTACCGGAAACGGTTTAATGGGAATGATCCCGCCTGCCGAGGTGTAAGTGAATTGTTTTGATATTCCCTTGCGCCTGCACGCAAGGGTTTCTTTATTCTGAGCCGGGCTGGAGGTGTAATAGAAATGAGCAGTAATCTTGAGATGAAGAAACAGGTCGTTTCTGAAATCGTTGAGAAGCTGAAGAACGCCGAATCGATGGTGATTTGTTCCTACAGCGGACTGACAGTTGAACAGGTGACCGAACTCCGGAAACAGTGCCGTGAAAATGATGTGCATTACTGTGTTCTGAAGAACCGCCTGGTTGCCCGTGCCGTAAAGGAACTGAACATCGAAGGGCTGGATGCGCTTCTCGAAGGCCCGAATGCTTTTGTGTTCGGTGAAAAGGACGTTACCGCAGCACCTAAAATCATTAACAGCTTCATTGAGAAGAACAAGCTGACCTCTCTGGAAATCAAGGGCGGCCTGATCGGTAATGAAGCAGCGGATGTGAAGATGATCAAGGAGCTGGCTGCGACGCCCAGCAAGGAAGAACTGCTGGCCACAATCGTTGGCTGCCTGATCTCCCCTGTTTCCGCGCTGGTTTCCGTGCTCGAGCAGATCGCCGAGAAAAAGGAAGCTGCCTAATTCCTGTTGGATGTTTACAAGCTGTATGATGAAAATTGGAGGTTATTGAAAATGACGAATCAGGAAATTCTCGAAGCAATTGAGAGCATGTCTCTGCTTCAGGTTAAGGAACTCGTTGACGAACTGAAGGAAAAGTTCGGTGTGACCGGCGCGATCGCGGTTGCGGGTGGCCCTGCTGCCGGTGCTGCTGCCGCTGCTGCTGAAGAAGAAAAGACCGAATTCGACGTCGTCCTGAAGGATGCCGGCTCTGAAAAGATCAAGGTCATCAAGGTTGTCCGTGAAGTGATTTCCGGCCTGGGCCTGAAGGAAGCGAAAGACATCGTTGAGTCCGCTCCCAAGACCATCAAGGAAGGCGCTTCCAAGGAAGAAGCCGAAAAGATCGCTGAGCAGTTCAAGGCTGTCGGTGCGACCGTCGAAATCAAATAATCTGATTTCAATTACAGGCAGGTGCTTCAGGCACCTGCTTTTTTTGTACATGAAAGGCTCCCCCTTTTATATCTCAGATATTATGATATAATAATAAAGTAAGTATATTTGGAAATATCAGCGGGGAGGAATGGTTTTTCATGGAGTTCCGCAAAAGGGTGGGTTTATTCCTCCTGGCTGTATCCTGCCTGTTTTCTTCTGCGGGCCTTTGCGAGGATATCAGACTGGACCCGGTTTGGCCGGTGCCGGATTATGTTACCCATTTGCTGGAAATCGCTTCAGGAGAAGTGGGATATACGGAAAAAGAACACGGATGGACAAAATATGGTGACTGGGCCGGAGATCCGTATTGCCAGTGGTGTGCGGAATTTCAGTGCTGGTGTGTGAATCAGGTGGATGAACAATACGGTACTTCCCTCCTGAATGTGGTTTATCCGCGCTATTCCGGATCAAATTCCGGCAGGAACTGGTTTATATCAAACGGCAGGTATGTCATTCGAAAGGGACAGGTGGACGGCTGGGGATATGAATGGCTGAAGGGACAGGATTCATTTATTTCATCCGGGGATTATATCCCGCAGCCGGGAGACTGGGTTTTTTTTACCTGGACCAGCGATACAGATACCGATCATGTTGCGCTGGTGGAATACTGCACAAGAAATACAGAAGATGGATCTGTCAGGATCCATGTGATCGAAGGAAACAAGCCGTCCGCTGTTGCACGGGATGAATATGACCTGAACTATTCACGCATTCTTGGATATGGAACTGTGCACGATGTGGCGGACATTACAATGCAATATGGCTGTAAAGGGAAAAAGGTCCTGGAACTGCAGGAAAAACTCGCATACCTTGGATTGCTTGCAGATGAACATGTTACCGGATCATTTGGAACAGCCACAGCGGAATCCGTACGACTGTTTCAGCAGGATCCGGATAATCACCTGAAAGTTTCCGGAATTGCCAATTTTTCCACGCAGAAAAGACTGAATGAATTGTATGAAGAAAAACGGGACATGGATCCGAATACCTGGCAGGTTATCGATTCAGACGATGACTGATGATCCGGAAAAGACCCCGAATCAAACGGAGGAATATCCATGAGAAGATTGATGGCTGTTATAATATCGGCTGTTTTGCTTTTTTCTGCTGCCGAGGCATTTGCTTCGGAAAATCAGGATCTTGACGTATATTCCTATGATTTTGACCTGCGCTTCCATCTGGATGCGGAAGGATTCCAGCCCCGTATCCGTTCCCATATCCGTGGATATGCTGAGCTGCTGGATATGCTTTCACTGAAAGGAAATCTGACCTGGTCTTCAGAAACAGGATCAATGGATCTGAATCTGAATATCATCCCACTGACAAATCCGTCTGCTGCTGTGTCCATGCATTTCTTCGGAATTCCGGAACACATCTGTATGACATCGTCCCTCATCGGAAATGAAACAATCTGGTTTAATAATTTTGTGCTGATGGAATTTGCACTGAAATCCTGGAACAATCTTCATATCCCCCTGCAGTATATTGCTTTGCTGTTTCCGTATGTTACGGAAAATGCTTTTCATCAGCTGACAGCAGACTGGAAGGAAACCATTGGAACGGTTACAAAAAGCCAGAAAATCCAGAAGAATAAGCTGAAGAAAATTTCAGATCTCTGGTCCAGAACACTTCAGGAAGATCAGCGGCTTATTTACTGGATTACCGGTTTATCCGTTCTTTCGGATGATCATCTGATTCTGGAAAATGAAATCAATAAGCTGCCGGAGTATCTGTTGCAGAATGTTGCTGTCAATCGCGATCTTACGGTTCGGGTTGAAGGCGATACGATTAAATGGATGAATCAGGATAAACTGGTACTGTATGAAGCGTCATCAGGCGGAGATTCGTGGGCATACACGCTTCCCCTTACAGATAATGGATATGCACCTGCCCTGTCATATTCGTCTGCATCCTCAGACGGATTATCCGATATTTCCATCATTGGATCATATCATCTGCAGGATGGCGAAAACGCAGCTACCGGAGAAACAGAAGGAATTCCTTCTTCCCTGCTGGATTTCAGGCTGGGAATCCATTCGATTCCGGAAAAATGGCCGGTGAATTCATCGTTTTCTGCTGATCTGGAAGTAATCGGATCAGTACTTCCGAATTTCGACATTCAGATACGCGGAGAGACAAATGAAAGCGGAGATTTTTCAATCTCCGTAAATAATCTGGCGGATGGCTCTGCAGATTCGGCTGGCATACTCACATGCAGCGGAACATTTATTCCGGTTGAGCCGCAGGCCGTTCCTGCATATAATGCTGCCGATCTGACAAGGCATTTCAATGTATTTTCTGTAAACGACAAGACAGTCAGTGATTTCTCCCAGAAAATCCGTCGCCCGCTGATTACCGGAATACTGAATTTCCTGGATGAAGTGCCTGCAAGCGCCTGTCAGAGTGTAATGGATGACATGGAGGAGTACGGACTCCTGAATCTCCTCCTGGGTGAAGAATAAGGGTTTTGTGGATTAATCAGGAAGCTCTCCGTCAAATACAAATTCAGCCGGGCCTTCCTGGTATACAATTCCGTCTTTCCATTCAATCAGAAGATTCCCGCCGTTCAGTTTCAGAACGGCCTTTTTTTCGGTCCGTCCACTGATAGCCGCAGCGGCCAGTGTTGCGCATGCGCCGGTCCCGCATGCCAGTGTTTCACCGCTCCCCCGCTCCCAGACACGCATCCGGACACAACCGGGATCAATCACAGTGGCGAATTCCACATTGGTACGGTTCGGAAACAGCGGATGACATTCAATCATCTTTCCGATGGTATGCACATCGAAATGGTCTGCATCATCAACAAATATAACTGCATGGGGATTTCCCATACTGACCCGGGTAAATGAATAGGTTTTTCCGCAGACGGAAAGCATTTCATTCATCGGACCGATTTCAGGCCGGCCCATATCAACCCGTACGGATGCGGCTTTTCCGTTTTCATCCCGGATGATCAGGCGTTTGATACCGGCGCCGGTTTTCAGGGTGATTTCTGTTTTGCGGCACAGGCCGCGGTCATACACGTATTTTCCGATACAGCGCGAAGCATTTCCGCACATCTCCGCTTCGCTCCCGTCAGCGTTGTACATTTTCATTTCAAAATCAGCGGTTTCACATGGTTTGATCAGGACCAGGCCGTCACTTCCGATTCCAAAGTGACGATTACTCACCCGAATGGAAAGGGCGGAAGGATCCTGTACCTTTTCTTCAAAACAGTTTATATATACGTAATCATTGCCGAGCCCCTGCATTTTGGTAAATCTCATTTCACAATCCGTCCTTTTTACTCAACATAACCGGATACTGAAAACCCGTCATTATCTTCAACAAGGACAACCTTTTCCTCTTCTTCCTTCGGATGGCCCTGACGGATGAACTGGTTCAGTTCCTTCAGGCGCGCTATACGGCTTTGAACCCGGTGGCCGGTCAGCGCTTTGCTGCGGTACTGGTCAAATAGTGCACGGACGCCCATGGTAACGGGAATGGCCGCCCATAAGCCGGTTGCGCCTGTAACCACAGTACCGATTCCGATTGCAGTACCGGTTTTAACCATTCGGAACATACCGTCTTTCAGGCCGGTTTTACCCGGTTTTTTCCCCAGCAGGACCTTGGTGCCTTCTGTAGCGGAAATAATCACAAAAGGCAGGACGCCTCCGATGCTGCTGCTCAGTTCTGCCAGCAGGCCGGTTTCTTCCAGCAGGCCGGTATCCACGGCGATTTTGTCGACATAGGTCAGGCCGGTGGCAATTGTGTCAACAACCGTATCATGTTGGCGTTTTCGATATTCATGGACGATTTCTTCATATGTCTTCATTGGGATAATCCTTTTCAGAAGAATTTTTGGATAATGGTAACAAGGACCCAGGCCCCGGCGGCGATTCCGACAAGCCAGGTCAGGTCGCGTACGATGCTTCGGCTGTTTTTGATTTTTGAAGATTCTTTACTTGTTTTTTTTTCCAGGACTGCAATCCGGTTTCGAAGCTCGGTAATGGTCTGGTCAACAGCATTTTTCTCTTCATCAACTGTTTTTTCAACCAGGTCAATTTTGCTTTCAACCTTCTGGATATGACGGTCTTCATCGGTAATCATTTTGTCTACTTCGCGACGGAGTTTGGACTGGTCTTCGCAGAGGCCTTCAGCCACCAGGGTCATTTCAGCGGTAAAATCCTCGATGAGCTTGGCAGTGTTTTCCCCTTTTACCAGTTTCAGGGCGCCGTTCCAGAATTTCTGGGCCCCGTTTTCAGCTTTCGCCTGTTCGGGAACAGACAGGTTTCCTTCCGGACCGGATACCGGAATATCAGGGTTTACAGAAAGCTTGGTATCTGCCATATTCAGTCTCCTTTATCAATATCAGATATAGGTAATGTAACGGTCGCCGCATATCAGCTGGATACTGTTGTGGAGAGGTCTTCCCTTCTGGTCATACACAACTTCCCTCAGTCGGATCAATGGGTCTCCGGCTCGGATGTCAAGCAGTGAAGCATCGGTATCATCTGCGAAAACCAGGGATATTTCGTGGGTTGCCTGATCCGGTTCAATACCGTACTGCCGCAGGACCTGATATAGGCTGCCGTTCAGGTTTTCATTTTCAAGATAGGCATAGGTCATTGGGAAATGGTTGGTTTCAAGTGCGACTGGAATTCCGTCTGCACGCCAGACGCGGATGGTTTCAATAACATGCTCCCCGGGTGAAAGGCCCAGCTCTTCACAATCGGCGGAGTCTGCTGGCTTTTCCGTAATCCGGATTACGCGTGTCCCGGCCCGTTTGCCGCTTTTCCGGCAGGAATCATGAAAACTGTGGATACTTTTCATATCGCGGCTCAGTACCGGTTCAGACACAAAAGTGCCTTTTCCCTGCTTGCGTTCCAGCATTCCGTCTGCCGTCAGCTCAGCCAGGGCCCGGCGTACAGTTACCCGGCTGACCTGGTAAATGTTTTCCAGCTCATGCTCGGGAGGAATGCGGCTGCCGACGGGATAATTTCCTTTTTCAATATCTTCGGCAATCCGTTGTTTCAGTTGATGATAGAGCGGACTGGAACTGACGTTCAGGAGCTTGCTCAAATGCTATGCCTCTTTCTGTTGTATTATAATGTTTCAATACAACATAATGATATTAACACCAGAACAGTCCAAAATCAAGAGTTTGCCGGTTTTTTTATCCGGCAAACTCTTATCATTGTGGTTGAACCTTTTGAATACCAAGGGCTTTTTGTGCGACAGGATAAACATATATTCCGATCAGTCCGCATGCGATCAGCTCACCGGCCCCGACTGTCAGTACCAGGAACCACCATGCATCCGGTACATGATAAGCATAGATCAGCACGATCGGAACAATAATCGCATTGCTGAGAACCGGCGGGATCCAGGACCACTGCGGGGCCTTTTTTCGCATCATCCATGTTCCGACAGCTCCGATTACGGTTGCGAGTGTTCCAAAGACAACGTCCTGCCAGGGACTTCCCATAATGAAATTGGCAATCAGGCATCCGATACTGAGACCCGGAACAGCGGCTGATGTAAGGCAGGGCAGCATACACAGGGATTCGGAAAGACGGACCTGAATCACACCGCTAGCGAGACCGAACAATTGTGAAACCAGGGTTAATACCACATACAGTGCGGCAATCAGACCGCCATAGACAACGAACTGGGTGGAACTCTTTTTCATGTTTCAATTCTCCTTTAGTTTTGTTTTAGGTGAGGAAGGTCTCGAACTCACCACGCATAAGCGCAAATGGCAGTATACAGGATTTTCCGGATGAAATCAAGCAAATAAAAACTCCGGAATCGATTGATTCCGGAGAACGGGATTCTGAAATCAGCGCTTGCTGAACTGGGGAGCACGACGCGCAGCCTTGAGGCCGTACTGCCCTAATAAAGGTCCTTAGTCAGTATGCTGTAGCTGTGTCCCTTCGGATCGTCCTCTGTTCTGGTGCAGATCTTGTACCCGTGCTTTACGAAGTAGTCTCTCTGCCAGTCGAACGTACCGAGCAGCATGAACAATGCGCCCTTCTCCTTCGTGTCCTGTTCGGCCTTTTTAAGGAAGTATTCGCCGAGTCCCTTATTCCTGTGCGGTTCGTCTATCCAGATATCGACATATGCGTTGCCCCATGGGCTGTAGCCTGCGATATACCCGGCGATTATGTTCCCGTTTTCATCGGTGATCTTTCTCCCAAGCTGCTCGTCGTTATCGTCCCCGCTTGGATACTGGGCATCATTGTAATCTCCCAGCCCTTTAAGGATGACATCTCCGTCTTCCTTAGTTCCGGCATGGATCTCGCACTCCATTATTTCTTCCGGCCTTGACAGGACATATTCCTTCGAAGGAAGATCCAGACGCTTCGACAGCGAATAATTGCAATGCCCCTTCGGCCAGTCCTCTATCACACCGCAAAGCTTGTAACCGTGTTTCTCGTACAGCGGCCTTGCCTGAAAGTCAAATGTGCCAAGGGTCATAAGATCACAGCCCTTTTCTCTTGCAGTGCGCTCAGCTTCTTTGATAAGAGCGGAGCCCAGGCCCTTCCTGCGGTACTTTTCATCCACCCACAGTATGTCCAGATCGGCAACCTTCCACGTGTCTATTGCCAGTATGCATCCGGCGATTATCCTGCCGTCGCCGTCTGTGATCTTGAAATACAACGTTTCCTCCTCTGCTCCCGGAACGGGCAGCGCCACGGAGTGATCGTATTCGCCGACCTTGCCTTCTATAAGGTCTTCGTCACCCTCTTCCAGGGGCTTCAGTTCGTACTCTATTCCGTTAATAAGCATTGTTTTCCTCTCTAAATAGCAGTATTCCATTTACAGTCTGCAGGCAAGCGATTATATGTATTATAAATCAATCAAAGCCATTATACAAGTATATAAGATATCACAACTTAAGCCCGGCTGCCGTTTCGTACAACAACCGGGCTGTGTAATGGAGGCTTTTCTTCTGAGAAGACAAAGACGCCAGGCAGAAGAACTTTCTGCCAGGTGTCCTGGATGATGATAAAACCGGATTGGAACTGTCTGTTTCGGCCAGATTCGGCCAAAAGGACCAATTTCAAATCGTAGTCTGGATAGAGGCAAGGAAAGAGGGATCAAACCGCTTTTCGGGGAGGAGACATGCCGCCCTTCAATCCTCGAAAAACGCACTTTTTGCTCTCCCTCATTTAGCCCATTTGTTAACTATAAAGGCCCACAAAACGGCGGTTAGCCCCTCGTTAACTATAAAAAATCGGTCGAAAACCATGGAACGCCATGAAAAACCATCAAAGATTTCCTGGCATGAAAAAACCCTGAAACCGTTGAGGTTCCAGGGTTTTTTGATGATTTCGACTCGAGATCAGCGCTTGCTGAACTGCGGAGCACGACGTGCAGCCTTGAGGCCGTACTTTTTCCGTTCCTTCATTCTCGGGTCACGGGTCAGCAGGCCGGCCTTCTTCAGCGTACCGCGAAGCTCAGGATCAGTCTTGCACAGGGCACGGCTGATGCCATGACGGATCGCACCGGCCTGTCCGCTCAGTCCGCCGCCCTTAACATTCACCATCACATCGAAGTTTCCGATGTTGGTCAGATTCAGGGGCTGACGAACAGTCATCTTCAGGGTTTCAAGTCCGAAATAATCGTCGATATCACGCTTGTTGATAACGATTTTTCCATCGCCGGCGACCAGACGAACGCGGGCAACGGCTTTCTTGCGGCGACCTACAGCATTGTATTCTACCTTAGCCATTTTGTTTTACTCCTTTCCGCGTCACTTCAGGTCGAGCACTTCAGGCTTTTGAGCAGCCTGGTCATGTTCGGCTCCGGCATATACTTTCAGTTTCTTGGCCATCTGACGGCCCAGGGGGCCCTTGGGCAGCATGCCGACCACGGCACGACGGACAGCGAATTCAGGCTTTTCAGCCATCAACTTCCGGTATTTGGTCTCTTTCAGGCCGCCGGCATATCCGCTGTGATGATAATAGATTTTCTGATCCAGCTTTTTGCCGGTCAGGATCGCTTTGGAAGCATTTACGATGATGACAAAATCACCGGTATCCATATTGGGCGTATAAATGGGCTTGTTTTTGCCGCGCAGGATGTTTGCAACCTGGCTGGCCAGACGGCCCAGTACCATTCCATCTGCATCAACGACATACCATTTGCGGTCAATGTCGGCAGTCTTCGGAATAAACGTCTTCAAGACAATTCCTCCTCAAGTATTGTGGATAATCTTACCGGTCATGATGGTCAGCATGAACGGCTATAGTCAAGAGCTACCGGGGCTAGCGGAGCTTTTGAAACCAAACCTTATATTACTGCTGTTTATATGCCTTGTCAAGTAAAGATTTACAATATATTGCAGGATATTGCAGAATTTATGCATGCTGATCAGTTTTTTATATCCGGATTCCGAACTGACGCATTTTTCTGCGCAGCTGGGCGGCATCCTGGTGAAAAACAATCCCGTTCCATCCGCATGTGATGGCGGCTGCAACATTTGCAGGTGCGTCATCTATGAACAGGCATTCTTCCGGATCCAGGAGGAATCGGTCTGTAAAAATCTGGTAGATTTCACGCATGGGTTTGACAACTTTTACATCACAGGAAACCAGCTTGCCGTCAAAATAACGGCTGACAGGAAACAACGGCCAGTAACGATGCTGGGCCGTGCTGGCATTGCTCAGAAGAAAAAGCCCGTAACCGGCATTTTTCAGATCGGCGACCAGTTCCCGCATTCCGGTGAATTCATCGCCGGGAATGGCCCAGTGATGGAGAAGATTGCTGACGGTGGGATGAAGTCTTTCCGGAAATCTTTCCAGGATAAACGGTTCAGCTGTTTTTTCCTCCAGAATTCCGCGGTCCATCTGCGCCCATTCAACAGAATTGAAAAGTTCATCCAGAATCAGCCTGCGGTCTTCCGGATCGGTGATCCCTTCGCGCTCAATGAACAGCGAAGGATCGAAACGAATCAGGACGTTTCCCATATCGAACACGATATTCCGGATCATTGGCTTTATCCCCTTTCATATTCTTCATGGCTGAAGCAGGTTGTTGCGAAGCCCCTTCGGATAGTGGTTTTTGATGATCCCGCCGGTTCCCTTTCCCCAGCCGAGCGGCATACCGTTGCAGGTAACAACTGTCCATCCGGATTCATTTCCGTCAACTGTTTCACCGGCCATATAACGAAGTGCGTGTTCCGGATCTACAATGCTTTTCTGGATGGAAGAAGCAGCAATATAAGCGGAAGCGTGATCAGGAATAAAGTAGCTGTCATGGATTTCACCCAGATGCAGTCCGATACGGTAAACGGATATTCCCTTGATATCCGGAAGGAACTCCGTATGAATCAGTGTATGACCGAATATATGAGTTGCATTGGGAAGACCGGGAAAAGAATCAGCAAACCTTACTGCATCTTTTGAACCCGCCTTTGGCAGAGACGTATCGGGAATGAATGGGCATTCACTGTTTCCTTTTTTCTTCAGCAGTGCGGTGAACTGTCCTTCCCCTTTTGTCCGGTGCGGATAACAGGTAAAAAAACCGTTTTTCCCGTCGGCTCCGGGCAGCTGGAAAGGTTCTGCTTCCCAATCACTGTGAGTATTCAGGAACCATTGGATCATGTTCTCATTTTCGTCAGGATTGAAAGTGCACGTGGAATATACGAGACGGCCTCCGGGACGGACAAGTTCAGCTGCGGATGTCAGGATTTCCCGCTGCCGTATAACACATCCGGAAGCCTTTTCAGAAGACCATTCGATTCTGGTCTCAGGATCCCGGCGGAACATACCTTCACCGGAGCATGGAGCATCTGCAAGTACAGCGTCAAAACAGCCCTTCCAGCGTGAGGCAAGGATTTCAGGACGTGCGCCGGTTACAACAGTGTTCGTAATACCAAGACGTTCGATATTCCGGCTCAGGATCAGCGCTCTTTTCGGAATAACCTCGTTGCATACCAGAAGGCCTTTTCCGTGCATGGCACATCCGATTTGCGTGGCTTTTCCGCCGGGAGCGGAGCAGAGATCGAGTATTTTTTCACCGGGGCGCGGGTTGAGTACTTTTACAGGAAGCATTGCTGCCGGATCCTGAAGATAAAAGGCTCCGGCTTCATGCCAGATGGTGATTCCGGGAGTTTCTTTTTCAGACAGATACCAGCCGTTTTCTTCCCACGGAATCCGGTCACCGGTCATCCATCTAACGTTTTCTTTGCAGGGCTTCAGTGGATTGAAACGGATTCCGCGAATGGCCGGTTCATTCATCGCCCGGATGAAATCATCCGTTTCATTTCCCAGCTGGGTTTTGATACGGTGCAGGAAAGCAGGCGGCAGTACATTGATCATATGTTATCCATCCATTCAGGGACCATATAGCGCCGAACAGCCATTTTAGGATGATGGCATTCTGCCTGATCGATGATACCGGGCATCCCGGCAGATACAATGCAGCGGATGTCCATCAGGGCTGCACAGGAAGCGGTTACTGCCTCACCCGTTTCAATCATTTGCGGGGTTGTATCATTGGCCAGATTGGTATTATTGATGATCATATCAATCTGCATCCGGCTGCGGTCACGGATCCGGCGTGCCAGGTCCATGATATCTTCCTGATTACCGGTAAGGGGACGCATACAGTTGACAACAAGCGCCATAACTGTCTGATCCCGGCGCTGTTCAAATGCATGGTGGTATCTGCCGAGGGCTGCAGCACCGGTATCATCTCCGCCGACATCGAAGATTACTTTGTCTGAAGGAAGCTCAAAGACACTCTGGATTTCAGCCGGAAGTGCGGGAATATCCACAGTTGTCAGTGCAAACGTCGGCATCAGCATTCGGACACCGGCATTCTCCATTTCCTGGTATTTTTCTCCGCTCCTGAAATAAGGATTGACGATATCCAGGTCAACGAGCGTTGTGCGGAGACCGGCTTTTGCATAGGAAAAAGCCAGATTCAGGGCCAGCTCGGTTTTGCCGCTGCCATAGTTGCCTGTCAGGATAATAAAACGCTTATGATCGAGTACCTGAATCATCTGAAGGTTCTCCGTTATCTTTCCAGTTTCTGGGATATACAGGGTTATGATATGCTTCCGACTGGTCAATGACCGGTTTGGGGGGATCAAAATGAATCATATCTTCTTCCGGATTGCCGAAAAGCTCAGCAACATTGATCCGCCTTCTTCTGGTGCGGACAACAGGATCCGGGTTCCGTCTGGAATGATCGGTTTCGTTTATGGGTTCGGGAACATCTTCCGGTTCCGGTACCGGCCGGCGGAAAGGACTGTCGGCAGGGACTTCGGTTTTTCCGTAATCATTTCGTTCTGCATTGAATCTTTGTGATGGTCCCGGAATCGGGATGGCAGGTTTCTGAGTCGCTGCATCAATCCTGGTATAAGGATCTTCCCCGGAATAACCGGGATCCTGGTTGGATGCAAACAAAGGCTGATATTCGCTTCCGTATATATGATGATGTGATTTGATGTCAGGTCCGTATGAAGTCCCGGACGCGGGATCTGTATGGCTGGAACGGATAATTCCTTTTTTTCGGTCAAAATAGCTTCTGATAACATCCAGCGGTCTCCAGCGGAAAAGATAAACGGATAAATCAACAACCGTTCCGACTGCAAACAGAATCAGGGCAATCACAATCCAGTGATTGCCGATCCATGTAAATAGATTTCCGCCGTTTTTATCTGTCAGACCGGACCAGATCAGGGAAACGACCGTCCGAAACCATCCGATCATCAGCGTGAAAACGGTATTTGCAAAACCGCTCATGACGATCTCCTTGCTTTACTTTTCAGTTTCAACCGGTCCGACTTCCACCGTAACAAGAATTGTATCGTTGGAAAGGACCGCATCACTGGACGGTTTCTGAATTTTGACTTCAAATACTTTGGTATCGGTCAGCCCGTTTACATTTACAGGCTCAACCGGCAGTTCGTTAAGTTGATCCAGTACGCCGGAAGGAGCTGCCACTGAAATGGTTTCAGGAGTGAAACGGGGTGCTCCCTTGATTTCATAACCTTCTTCGGGATACCCTGTTATCTTGATGCTTTCTGCGGCGAGATATGACTGAACAGGCAGAATCGTTGCGGAATAGAAAATACTGTCGAAATCGGATCCGAAACTGGAAGAAATTTCGAACAGGGAACTGTCAAGCGGTTCTCCGGCATTATCGAAGAAAACGAGTTTCTCCTCATTCTGGTAAGTTCCTTCTTTCCATTCAATGGATTCATAATCCACATATATCCTGGGGCGTGAAATGGATGTTACCAGCTGTTTCGGTCCGCTTACAGAAATCTTGTCAGGTTCAATTGTCAGGTTGGAAATCCACCAGCCATCCGGTTTGTCACCTTTGTAATCGGCTGTAACAGGAAGCACCTGCCGGGTCTTGTATTCATCCACATCCACCGTAATGGAAGACGGGCTGACGCTGATCACTTCCCCGTATGTGGCATTTTTGCTGTAGAGGATATTCAGTTTCTGCTCACCGGCAGAACGAATCCGGCTCAGGTCAACCCTGAGATTGTAGGCGCCGGATTCAGCTGTATCGTACTGAAGCTGCGGAACCGCTGCGGTGACATTGATATTGCTGAGAAGTTCTTCAATATCGGAAGTAACAATATAGTTGTTCCGCCGGAGGGTATCGGATCCGATCACCGTAACAGGAACATTCTGGAAAACCTTTTCGCGGGTAACATTTTCATCCTGTGAAATCAGCCCGGCCCAGAGAATAACGGCAATAATGACAGCAAGTAGCTTCAGCCATCCGTTATGCAGGAATAAATGCCGGATTCCGCGAACAATGAGTTTAAGGAAAACAGACATCCTGTTTTCATTCTTTTCCTGTGTCATTTCCGGGACACCCCCAATCCTGAACGTAATGCTTTCAGAACAGAAGATATCCAGGAGGATTTATCCGAATAGATCTCCAGCAGAAGCTGCCGCAGGCCGTCCATGGTCATCGGGCGGGTCAGTACACCGTCCCGGGCCATGCTGATAATTCCGGTCTGTTCAGAAACCACAAGGACAATCGCATCCGTATTTTCGCTGATTCCGACGGCCGCGCGGTGGCGGGTTCCAAGCTCGCGGCTGACGCCGCTGGCTTCTGCAAGGGGCAGGATACAGGCAGCGGCCATAATGATCTCATCACGGATAATAACAGCGCCGTCATGCAGCGGAGTATTCGGTTCAAATATATTTTCCAGAAGAGGCGCGGAGATGGATGCGTTCAGCCGGGTCCCGGTTTCAATCACATCTTCCAGACCGGTCTGCCGTTCAAATACAAGCAGTGCGCCGACCCGGCGTTTGCTGAGGTCGGAAACCGTCTGGATGATTTCGGATATCAGGATTCCATAGGCATCATCATCATGACGGTGTTCGTTGTTTTTGGTAATCAGTTTGCTGCGGCCCATCTTTTCCAGTGCTTTCCGGAATTCCGGCTGGAACAGGATAACAAGCACAATCGGACCGTTCTGCAGGATGGAACGGAGAAGCCAGTTCAGGCTGACCATGCCGAGGAGATTGCTCAGGAAAGCAATCATAAGCAGAAGAAACAGCCCTCGAAGGAGGGCGCTTCCTCTTGTATGTCTTGTCAGCAGAAGCAGTTCGTACAGGATGACTGCAACGATCAGAATATCGATAATGTCATTGAATCCGAGCCGGTGTGTCAGATTCCATATCATGTTACGGATTGTACCCATGATATCTCCCATCTGATCACCTCCTCGCCGCTCTAATAATTATACACGAGCGTCCGGGAAATGAAAAGACCATTTTTCCATATGTTTCCGGGTTTTCAGCCGTGCTCTGTCAATTTCTGTTCCAGATGTCCGTAGGGGTTGCGGAATTATATATACCGGGATTCTCTTGGACGATAAACTGCCGCATCATATATCCGTTGTAATTTCCGATGCTGATATAGCACCAGTCGGCCACATTGGCAATAACGGTCAGCGGTGTGCCGACGGCAAAAGAAGTAATTACCTGGTACTGTTTTCCGGGACCTGTACGAAGATTGACGGATTTTCCGTTGGCACTTGTGACATAGGCAGCCGGTACCGAAGGCGCGGGCTTACTTTCGGACGGTCTGGAGGTTGTGAGGAATTCAGTCATCATATATCCGTAAGTCTGGCCGATTCGGATATAGCTCCAGGAAGCACCATACTGAATCATACGGGCAGCTGTTCCAACATCATAAGTGGCGATTGCCCTGTTGATTTTGGAAGGCCCCATACGAAGGTTGACACCCTTGCCGTTGCGGCTGGTTACATATACATCATATTCTCCGATGGAAGGAACAGCGCTTCCCTGCCCGTTGTTGTCCCCGCTGTTGTTTTTGCCGGTAAGGTATCGTGTCATCATATACCCGGTATAATTCCCTACACGGATCATACTCCAGTCTTTTCCATAGGAGATAATAACGACTTTTGTACCCGGGGCATAAGAGGACAGGATAGAATAGTTAGTTCCGGGGCCGGTCCTCAGGCGTACATTCAAGCCGTTCTTGCTTGTCACCCATGCATCTGATCCGCTGGAGATTCCGGATCCCTGGATTTTCAGGTAATTGCCAAGCATGTATCCGGTCATTCCGTCGGGAGCGATAACCGAGTACCACGATCCGGAACGGCCTGTAATCTGTACAACAGTGCCGGACGGATAGCTGGAAACAATCTTTCCGCTGTAGGATGGAGCATTTCGGAGAATCAGCCACCCTCCGAAAACGGTACCGGTATCATTTGCTGCAGATGAAACGGCGCAAACAGACAGGGTAACAGCAAGAACCAGCAATGCTGCCATGCACCTGGATTTTTTCATTCTGGTTTTCATTGAATTCATCCTTCCATGTTGATCCGCGCTGGATTCCCCCGGTATTTGGCAGAGGAAAACGGATATTTGCTGAACCGTCCTGCTAATTAAGTGCGGTTCAACAATATAACGATCATTATACGGTATTTATTCCGGAATATTGAAAAAAGAAAAACCCTTCCCATCAGGAAGGGTTTTCAGCCAATCTGAAAGATTAAGCTTCGGCAGCCTTGTTCAACTGCTTTGCCAGACGGGCCTTTTTCCGATTGGCGGCGTTCTTGTGGATAACGCCCTTGGAAGCGGCTTTATCGATTACAGCGGAAGTCGCGGACAGCTGCGCACCGGCATTGGACGGATCGGCGGCAACAGCGGCATCGAACTTACGGACAGAAGTACGCAGGCCACTCTTGACAATGCGATTCCGCAGATTCTTCTTCTCACTGACCTTAACGCGCTTTTTTGCGGACTGGATATTCGGCAACTCGGTTCACCTCCCCTTAGATGATAAAAAACCATCGCTCCGTATATTAGCATGCATATGGACAAAATGCAAGTATTTTTTCCATGAAAACAATTGTTTTCATAAAAGCCGGAGCCCCTTCTGCGGAGCTCCGGCATGCATAGGATTCATGTTATTTTACTTTCAGGCTCCCGGTGGAAATCAGTCTTCCGTTGACACGCGAGAACAGGGTTGCGCCGTTTCCGGTAAAATCAAGGCGGATTTTTTCACCGAGCCGGTAAGTGATGCCGCCGAAAACAACGCTGGTCAGCAGGAAGTTGCCGACCTTGATCCGGAGGGTTGTTTCCATTCCGGTCGGCATGGCGGAGAAAACCTCCCCTTCAATGGGACCGTTGTCACATACCGTCACAAATTCAGGACGGACGCCGACGACCCAGTCATTGCGGTCCGGTTCGGCAGTACTCAGTTCTGCGTCATTGACAACAGATACCGGATATTTGAAAGGAACATCCTTATTTGTTTTTTCAGCAGGGCGTTCCTTGGCTTCAAATGCGGCGATATCTGCATCGGCAGCAGCGTACCATTCATCTGTTTTGACAGATGCGGAAGGTTCAAATACAGCTTCATATCCTTCCAGGAGATTCAGGCGGAAACTTCCGTCCCCTTCCTGCTGTCCGCGTGCGTTCATAAAGTTGATTGCGGGATTTCCGACGAAGTCCGCGACGAATGTGTTGTTGGGCTTGTTATATACAGTCAGCGGATCATCATACTGCTGCAGGACACCGTTGGAAATCAGGCAGATTTTGGTGGCAAGCGTCATGGCTTCCATCTGGTCATGGGTTACATAGACAAATGTGCTTCCGGTGGAAAGATGCAGGCGCTGCAGTTCGGATCTCATTTCCAGCCTGAGTTTTGCGTCCAGGTTGGAAAGCGGCTCATCCATAAAGAGTACTCTGGGTCCGGGAGCCAGTGTTCTGGCAATTGCGACACGCTGCTGCTGGCCTCCGGAAAGCTCTCCGGGATAACGGTCCATGAATGGCTGGATCTTAACGATTGCGCTGACGCGGGCGACGATCTTTTTGATTTCATCCTTGGTCAGCTTTCTGGCAGCGCCTCCTGCATCCGGATTTCGGATAATCTCTCCGTCATCTGTAACAGAAAGACCGGGTTCCTTGATGTTGCTCAGACCGAAAGCGATATTCTGGTAAACAGTCATATTCGGCCAAAGTGCATAGTTCTGGAAAAGGAATCCGACGCGGCGCTTGTTGGCAGGCACATTGATTCCGGCTTCACTGTCAAATACGACCACATCGTCAATGGTAATCCGGCCGGTTGTCGGGGTTTCAAGACCTGCGATCATCCGAAGTGTTGTGGTTTTTCCGCATCCGGAAGGTCCAAGCAGGGTTACAAACGCGTTGTCTTCAATAACCAGATCCAGATCATCAACCGCATAGAATCCACCCCAGCGCTTTGTAACATGCGTTAATTCGATTCTAGACATTATTTCATCCATCCTCTCTATTATTTGGAACTGCCGCCGCCGATTCCGCTGTCAATACTTGCGCCGGTCAGCTTGTTGATCAGTGCGTTGAACAGCAGAATCACCACGATCAGGATCAGGTTGATGCCGCTGGAGAATGCATACAGGCCCATTTCATCGAAATAATCGAGAAGTGTTGTAATGATCTTGGACTGGCTGCACAGCAGCATGAACAGCGTCAACTCACGCAGACAGGTCATGAACGGAAGCAGATAACCGCTGATGATACTGGACTTCTGAATCGGAATAATAATGCGGGTCATGCGTTTCCACCATGAAACATCCTGGATAATGGCAGCTTCCTCGATTTCACCGGAAAGCTGCATCATGGAGTTCAAAGCGCTTCTGCTTGCAAACGGGATGTACTTGACAGTGCCGGCAAGAATCAGCAGGAGGAATGTATTGTAAATACCGACGGAAGACCCGAATTTGGCAAATGCGACGCCGACTGCGAGCGCGGGCATCAGGTATGGCAGGAATGCCATGTTGTTCACATAGCCGGCCCATTTGCTCCGACGGTTTTTGCTGACACAGTACCCGACAAGTGTACCGATGGTGCCGGCAACAAGGGCACAGCATATGGCAACCAGCAATGTTCCGCCGAAAGCGTTCCATATTGTTTCGTTGAACAGCATTCCCTTCTGGCCGTACATGCCGTTTTCGGAAACATTTTCTGCGGTCAGCCACCATTTGGATGTCAGGTTCCCTGCAGCGCCGCTGGTGAGGAACGAGTAATCACCCGGATTAGGAAGGAATGTTTCAACTGCAAACATGATAATCGGAACAATACCGGTGAACAGTGTGGTCAGAATATAAACTGCGGAAAGGATGTATTTTCCGATTCCGAGATTTACGACACTGCTTTGGCCGGATTTTCCGGTAACGGTGGTAAAGTTCTTGCGTCCGGATGTCGTTTTCTGGTTAACCAGCAGGATTCCGATACCGAAAAGCATCATGATGACCGCCAGGATGCTTGCCTCACCGGTACGCTGCACATTCATTTCAACGTATTTTGTGGAAAGGGTGGAAAGTTTCAGGTAATGGGGAATCGGATAGGAACCCATGGCGCTGGAGAAAACCAGCAGGATTGTGCTCAGAATGGCAGGTTTAACCAGGGGAAGCGTGACACGGAGAAATGTTTTCCAGCGGGGTGTATTCAGGATGGTAGCGGCTTCTTCCAGATTGGCGTCCATATTCCGGAAGATTCCGCCGATCAGGATGTATGCGAAAGGTGCATAATGCAGGGCAAGCACAACGGCACTCGGGAACATGCCCTGGCACCACCAGAGCGGCATCCGGATTCCCAGTACAGAAGCAAAAAGGCCGTCAGCACCCTTTGTGATCAGGTTGCTGTTGAACAGGTTGCGCCAGATCACCGCCAGGGTCCATTGCGGCATGATATAGGGGAAAATAAAGATGGAACTCAGATATTTTTTGAATTTGAGGTTGGTTCGTGTAACCAGGTATGCAAAAAGTCCGCCGTAAAAAATGGAGCCGATACAGGCAAATACACTCAGGAGGACAGAGTTCAGCAGCGGTGTCCACAGGTTGATCTGGGCCAGTTTCCGCGCGGTATTGGTAGCTGGAGCAAACAGATCGGTCCAGTTGTATGTAGTATAAACCTGTCCTTCTGCAGCTCCGCGGGTATCAACCGTTCCCTGGTGGATTGTCACTGTATCCCGGACAATGGAGAATGCGGGCCAGATAGTCGTAATGGTCAGGATGATTCCCAGTGCCAGAAGAATGGCATTCTGGGGCTTGGAAAGATAATTCCTGACTCTGTTCAGCCGTCTTTTCCACGGACTGATACGGGAGATCGCAATGGCTGTCATTTCTCAGTCCCCTTTCAGATCATCCTGCTTTATTAATTGGATAAAGCAGGAAAAAATTAAACCCATCAATAGGGATAGGCGGCGTACCGATACCGGTGCGCCGCCCAGGGGCTATCCTGAAGATTTCTTACTTCATACCGATAATCAGGTCGATCCAGTCGCCCATCGTGTCAGCGACAGAAGCGCAGTATGCAGGATCTTCCACAATCAGCTTTCCTTCATTCAGCCACCAGTCATAGCCGCGGTCATTCTTGGCTGCAAATTCAACTTCATCCGTGCGGTTTCCGTTTTCATCCAGCTTGTTGCCATCCTTGCTGTGATCCTGCATGCAGGCAGGCACAGGAGCGTAACCGCCCATATCCTTGCCCCAGGCCTTGAAACCTTCCTGGGTGGTCGTGATATAGGCGATGAAAGCGCAGGCCGTCCACGGATACTGGGTTGCCTTCGGGATCATCATATAGTGCTTGTAGGCATAACCGCCGAAGCCTTCATAATCATCCTGATATGCGGCAACGGTGACATTGTTGACAGATACGGATTCACTCTCTTCCACACTGCGGAGTTTGGAATAAACAAGCAGACCGCACTGTCCGGCAGCGCTCTTGTCAACCAGGGTTGTGCAGATCGGGCCGTCATCGGTTTCCTCGTGATACTGTTCGCACCAGAGCTTGATCCATGCAAGGGCATACTTGATGTTTTCACCCTCAAAGCCCAGATCGGCAGCTTCGGCTTCCATTTCCTCCACGGTCGGAGCAAATACCGCCTGCTTGTCTGCATCCAGCTTGTCGTATGCATCTTTGACGATTGCGGCATAATCATCGCGGGTCAGCATATAGAGGAAGTTCTTGCCGACCGGTTCAGAGTTAACGCCCATGAAGAGCGGATGCACATCGGGAGCAACAAAGTCCCAGCAGTTCTTGTAGGAAGCTCCGCCGACATTGTTGAACTCGAATACCTTGTTCAGAGTCTGGAGCGCAAGCGGATTCTCGTTGTTTTCCTTGGCAACACCTTCTGCGTTTGCCCAGTCATAAGGAACAAAATTGAGCAGTTCGCCGGTATTCAGCATCTTGCTCTGGATCTGGTTGCCGTCCTGGATCAGGGTGACGAAATATTCATTCGATCCTTTCAGGGCTTCAAAGATCGTGTTGTTCTTGGGCTGGGTCCATTCGATCGTCGTGTCGAAATTCGGATCTATGCCTTTCAGTACTTCAATGAAGGTTTCTTTTGCGGTTTTTCCGCGGCTGGAGTTGCCGATACCCAGGAGGCTCTTTCCGTTGGCTTCTTCAATCGCCTTTTTGAACAGTTCTTCATTGGGCATGGTCTGAGCCTGGGCAATGATTTCCTCAAGGGTTTCAGCACCCGCAAATGATACCATGGAAAGCACCATCAGCAATGCAAGTACAATGCAAAAAAATTTTTTCATACCGAAATCTCCTTTTATTTTATTGTGTGGCAGTTTCGCCTGCCCTTTACAGTCATTATAATCAATTTGTGGGAAAAATCAACACCGGATTTTACATTTTCTTGCTCTTTAATCTTTTATATTTTTCGATTATAATAAAGCAGATGCATAAGAAGTGAAGGGGCTTTTCCTGATGAAGCGGAAGGTCGGGGTTTTTTTTGATGGATTTGACCCGGTAAATGCCGGACACCTGGAGGCTGCGCTTTCCGCTGCCGGGAAACTGGGGCTTTCATTTGTGCTGATGGGTCTTTTGTCCGGAAAGGCAGAAGAATCTTACGGGATCCGGTGGCGCATGCTCGTTGCCGCCTGCTCGGATACCGCGAACCTTATTCCGGTAAGGACAGAACAGGAATGCATTGCGGAAAGGATGGAATTCCTTCAGGGGAAATATCCGGATGATGAACTGGTTATTATCAGCGAACCGGCAGATACAGTATCCGGATTCAATAATATGATTGTTGGAGAAATCAGGCTTGGTTCACGCAATGTATGCTTCGGCTCCATATCTGTTCCGCTTCCTGTATATGAATATATTTCAGCGGCCGGTTTATATGGTATTCCGGCCAGGATCGTGGAATCCGGCAGATGGCTGGAATGCCTGTTTTCTGCATTGAAGCCTCACCGCTTTGCCCATTCACTTTCGGTTGCGGCGACTGCCCGCCTTCTGGCCGAAAGATTTGGGGAAAATCCGGAAAAGGCAGAAAAAGCTGGACTTCTGCATGACTGTGCCAAAAACCTTTCACTGGCGGAAATGCAACGGATTATCGCTGAAAACGGAATGATTGTGGATGAGCAAATGCTAAGTCAGGATTCCCTGCTTCATTCAATTGCCGGCGCGTGCCTGATTCAGCGGATGTATGGAGTTACTGATCCGGATATTATTGATGCGGTTGCCAGTCATAATACCGGCCGTCCTGGAATGAGCCGCCTTTCCATGTGTGTATGCCTTGCTGATTCCATTGAACCGGGAAGAATGCCGTATCCGCATCTGGACGAAATCCGATGCCTTGCGGAAACATCCCTTGAGAAAGCGCTTCTGCTGTCCCTGGAAGGAGTCCGTGACCAGGTTCTCTCAAACGGATGGTATCTGCATCCCCGTACGCGGGATACGATTGACTGGCTCAGATCCCAGGATGTTCAGTAAGCGGACGGTATTTATGGATGGGATTGGCCGTTAACACGGTTGAATAATAAAATGGAGGAATATTGAATGGATTATCAGGAATCTGCACTGGATACAGCCCGTCTTCTGTATGAACGGAAAGCCTCAGATATTGTTGTACTGAATGTAAGCCATCTGACTGTACTTTGTGACTATATGGTGATTGCAACCGCAAGGACAGCTGCCCAGGTATCCAGCCTGACGGACGCGGTCGATGAACTGATGGCGAAAAAAGGCCTTCAGCTGCGTCGCAGTGAAGGCCGGAATGAAGGGCGTTGGGCTGTATTGGACTATGGATATATTATGGTTCATCTGTTTCATCGGGATGAACGGGCTTATTACGGACTGGACCGCCTGTGGAACGATGGAACCAATTTACTGGCGCTGCCGTTCGACCAGTCGGTTCAGGACTGAGTTCCGCTTCGGATCTCAATGACTGAATTGAGGATAATATCTGCAAGTTCGCGCTTGCTCATCAGCGGATAATCCCTCGAACCGGTTTTGCTGATCAGCGTGGCAATATTCGTGTCGGTATTGAATCCGGCGCCTTCTTTTGTCACATCATTGGCAACAATCAGGTCGAGGTTTTTCTTTGTGAGTTTCTCCTGCGCAAATTCCCGGAGATGATCTGTTTCAGCTGCGAAACCGACGAGGGTCTGTCCGTCTTTTTTCATTTTGCCGACTGCTTTTGCGACATCCGGATTTTCTACGAGGGTCAGAATCATCTCCTGCCCTTTTTTCTTTTTGATTTTCATGTCTTCAGCGGCAGCAGGCCGGTAATCCGCAACGGCGGCTGCCTGGATAACAATATCGTGAAGCGGAGCCTGTTCAGACATGGCTTTCAGTAAATCTTCCGCCGATTCAATTCGGATGACAGAAACATTCCGTGGAATGGGTGCGGTAACGCTTCCGCAAACTACGGTCACATCAGCACCACGGTCCCGTGCGGCTTCAGCCAGCGCAAATCCCATTTTACCGCTGGAGTCATTGGTCAGGAATCGGACCGGATCAAGTCTTTCACGGGTCGCACCGGCAGTAATCAGCACTTTCAGTCCGGTAAGGTCTTGCCCGGCAGAAAGGATCCGTTCAATTTCATGGACGATTTCTTCGGGCTCGCTCATCCTGCCGGCGCCTTCGTCTCCGCAGGCGAGGATCCCGCTGGCAGGTCCGATCAGGTGTACACCGCGTTCCTGAAGAACTGAAACGTTGGCTTGTGTCGCGGCCGATGTCCACATTCCGGTATTCATTGCCGGAGCAGCAAGGATGGGTGCTTTTGTTGCAAGCAAAGTTGTGGACAGCATATCATCGGCAATTCCGCATGCCATCTTGGCAAGGATATTGGCAGTCGCGGGAGCGACAACAAATATATCTGCCAGTTTGGCGAGCGCAACATGCTCAACATTCCAGTATTCAGGTGCTGCAAATGTGTCGGTAACCACGGGATTGGCCGACAGGGTCTGGAATGTAAGCGGAGAAACAAATTCCGTGGCGTTCCGGGTCATAATCACATGGACATGGGCGCCCAGATGACGCAAACGGGAGACAATCTCGGCACTTTTATATGCCGCGATGCCTCCCGTAACGCCCAGAACGATTTCTCTTCCGGTCAGATCCATGATTAAGCCTGCTCCTCTTGTTCAACAGGATTGTCGTATGTCAGAAGTCCGCGGTTGATCTCTTCAACAGCAACCTTCAGAGGCTTCATTCCCTCAGCATCGATCATCGGCATAGCGCCGTTGACGATCTCACGGCCGCGCTTGCTGGCTTCAACAACCAGGGTATAACGGCTTTCGGCATGATTCAGCAGTTCCAGGACACTGGGATCTACAATGGACATTTTTTCTTTCCTCCTGTTAATCTTCAACTACCGGGAAATAACGGACAGAATTATGTTTTTCTGCCCGCACGATGGACAGAAGCTGGTCGAATGCCAGTTCCAGGTCATCATTCACAATCAGGTAACGATACCGGCCCATCTGTTCAATTTCGCCTTTGGCATTATTAAGCCGCCGCTGGATTTCTTCTTCCTTCTCCGTGTTGCGGGTATGGAGCCGTACCTTCAGGTCATGGTAACTCGGCGGAAGGATAAAGACGCTGACACAGTCAGGTTCCTTTTCCATCACGGATCTGGCGCCCTGCGGATCAATATCCAGGAGCACATTCTGTCCGCGTTCCATTCGCTCGTACACTTCGCTTTTCAAAGTTCCGTAACGATGGCCATGAACACTGGCGTGTTCCAGAAACCGGTCCTCGGCGAGTAGTTTATCATATTCCGCGTCAGAAATAAAGTGATAATGGACATCCTCGATTTCATTTTCACGTTTTCCGCGGGTTGTGACACTGACTGAAAACACAAAGGAGGGATCCTTGTCAAGAAGTTTGGATACCAGGGTTCCTTTTCCGGCACCGGACGGTCCGGAAATAACCAGGAGCATTCCCTTTCTGGAATCTTTCACGGAATATCCTCCCCTTCTTTTCTTTCATCGATTCTGGCCGCGACAGTTTCGGGCATAAGCGGAGAGAGAATGATATGTTCTGAATCCATAATGAGAACAGCCCGTGTTTTATGACCGCATGTTGCATCGATCACATGTCCGTTGTCCCGGGCGTCCTGAATCATCCGCCGTACAGGAGCGGCATCCGGTGAAACAATGGCAATCAGCCGCTGGACGGAAATCATGTTTCCGTATCCGATGTTGGCAAGCTTCATTCCCGATCACTCCACATTCTGTATCTGCTCACGCATCTTCTCAATTTCGCTCTTCAGGTCCACAACGAACTGGGCAATGGCAGCATCAGATGCTTTTGAACCGATAGTATTGGCTTCACGATTCATCTCCTGAACCAGAAAATCCATTTTTTTGCCGATTTCATCCTTTTCATCCAGGTAAATCATAAACTGACGGATATGGCTTTCCAGGCGGGCCAGTTCTTCATCGATTGCGCAGCGATCGGCAATAATGGCAACTTCCTGCGAAATCCGTACCGGATCAGGACTCTCAGACAGAAGGGTCTTCAGTCTTGCTTCCAGTTTTTCACGGTATTCTGAGACAACCAGGGGGGCTCTTTCCAGAATATGATCGCGCAGGGATGCTGCGGCATCCAGATGGGTTCTCAGGTCTGTACGCAGGTGGGTTCCTTCGATTTCCCGCATTCCGATCAGATGGTCAATTGCAATGGAAGATGCTTCCGTACAGATTTCAGTGATCAGATCCTGGTTCAGTTCTGCCTCTTCCACGGAAGTGACACCCTCCATCCGGAGAATCCGGCTGACGGTCATGTCATTTTCCGCTCCGGTTTGCCTGGACAGTTCCCGTGCAATCTCGATGTAATGTGCTGCCAGGTCATAATCAGTGACAACGCGGGAAGCGGAAGTACTGATGTTGCGGATCGTGATAAAAACATCTGCGTGTCCCCTGCGGATCCGGGTACTGATGCAGTTCCGGACAGGCTGTTCGAGGAATGAGAGATTCCGCGGAAGGCGCATTCCGATATCGAGAAAACGGTGATTGACGGTCTTGATATCAACTGTTGCTTCCCATTCGTCCCGACGGACAACCCCCGTGCCGCAGCCTGTCATGCTCCGCATACTTTCGCCTCCGATCTGTTTCGGAAAATTATATCATCCGAAAGTTGAAAACGCAACCGCAGAAAACCATTTCATTCCATGCTCTTCAATGGTATAATCATCAGGTAATGGCATGGGTGAGATATCCTCAATTTGGAAAGGGGAACGGATGATGAAAAGAAGAATCGGAATCCTGACCAGCGGCGGAGACTGCCCCGGTCTGAATGCAGCGATCCGCGGCGTGGCCCGGGCTGCCTATGAGATGTTTGACGCTGAAATTATCGGTATCCATGACGGATACCGCGGCCTGATCGAAGGAGATTATACGGAGATGGACCGGAAACAGTTCTCCGGGATTCTGACGCTGGGCGGAACAATCCTGGGAACCAGCCGTACGCCGTTCCGTGATATGCGGAAAATCGGCGAAGATAAAGTGGACAAAGTCGCCGCAATGAAAAAGACCTATAAATCCCTGAAGCTGGACTGTCTGGTGACACTCGGCGGTAACGGAACCCACAAAACGGCGAATCTTCTGAGCCAGGAAGGCCTGAATGTGATCGGGCTGCCCAAAACAATCGACAATGATCTGTATGGCACGGATTTCACCTTTGGATTCCATACGGCAAATGATATTGCCACGGAAGTGATCGACCGCATCCATTCGACTGCTGCCAGCCACGGCCGGGTTATGGTCATTGAAATAATGGGAAATAAAGCCGGATGGCTGACGCTTTATTCCGGTGTGGCTGGCGGCGCGGATGTAATTCTGATTCCGGAAATACCCTATACGATTGACAGTGTTGCGGAAGTCGTGAAACGGCGTGCTGAAAGCAACAAGGGCTTCACGATTGTCGCCGTTGCGGAAGGCGCGATGGATAAGGAAGAAGCCAAATTGAAAAAGAAAGAGCGCGAAGCACGCCGTTCAGCCGGGCATTTTTCTTCAAGTGCTTATGTCGCAAAACTTCTGCAGGAAAAGGTCGGTGTGGAAGCGAGAAGCGTTGTTCCGGGTCATATCCAGCGAGGCGGAACGCCCAGCGCCTTTGACCGTGTATTGTCTACGGAATTCGGCGTTCATGCGGCCGAACTGATCCGGGATGAGGTTTACGGGGTTACCGTCGCGCTGAAAGGAAATGATATTATCCATAATCCGCTCAGTGAGGTGGCCGGAGTGCCAAAGTCTGTTCCGGTGGATCATCATATGGTCGTAACTGCAAGGAATATCGGCATTTGCTTCGGAGACTGAAATAGCCCGGGGAGTGAATAAGTGTATGACTGGAAAGCTGAAATACCGGTTGTTTGCATTTCTGACCGGACTGGTCATCGCAGCCGGGGCCGCCGGAATATCAGCCTCAGCTGAGGATAACGGAGAAATGCGGCTTCGTGTTCTTTTGCGCAGGCTGAATATCGGACAGCATATGGAAATAAAAACAGGAAGCCTTTATCTGATCACGGGTGAAAGCGGAATGGAGATGCTTCTTCAGCCGGATACACAGATCGATATTGAACTCAGGGAAAACCGGATGGTGGTTTTTCTCGACGGTGCCTCCCTGTCATTTGGAAAAACCATGTCATTGAACCGGTGCGGAACAGGCGGTCAGGATTCAGGCTTATACCTGATGAACGCTTCAGGTTTATATCCGGGAGATCTTGTATTGACGGCTGAAGAAGGAAAAATCAGGCCGGTGATCTCTCTTGCCCTTGAAGATTATCTGCTGGGCGTTGTTCCGTATGAGATGAATGACAGTTTTCCTCCGGAAGCGCTGAAAGCGCAGGCGGTCTGTGCCCGGACCTATGCGGTAAGGCACATGAACAGAACACGGGATTATGATGTGGTGGACACAACCAATGACCAGGTATTTAAGGGCGTATCAGCCTCCAATAAAAATGCAGCAAAAGCGGTTTCGGATACGGCAGGGATTGTTGTCACCGTAAACGGTAAAATAGCAGACGGGTTTTATTCAGCCAGCAATGGCGGCCAGACGGAAATACCGGAAAATGTGTGGAAAGGTAAAACTGATGCTGATTGTTATGCGGTGGTGGACGATCCATGGGACCTGGCAAATCCGGACAGCCTGACCCGGTCTGCCGTATTGATGAAGGATGGAACCGGATTATACCGGTGGATGACCCGGTTGATCCGGGAAGCTGTTTTTTCGGAAGATGCCTGGATATCGGGTGGGTTTACAGGCGGTGAATCAGAATTCCGGATTGACAGGATTGAATCGGTATCCCTGAAAAAACCGAAATATGCCGCTCCAAGCCGTCTGTATACGGAAATGGAAATGAAACTGGACGTTTCCGGCAGGAAAGTGACAGGCGGGACAATCGGGCCGTTCATACCGGCCGGCTCTTTCACCATTACACTGAAACTTTTTCCAGATGTGCTTGCTGCCCTTGGAATTGAGATCAGCGGAAACGGAAATGAAATCGTTACTGTTAATGAAACGAAAACTCTTTTTCAGATCACGGCCGGACGCTATGGACATGGGGTGGGGCTGAGCCAGCGCGGTGCCCAGTGGATGGCCTCGGAAGGAAAAAAGAGTTTTGAGGAAATAATCCGGTTTTATTTTCCCGGAAGCGAGCTCAGGAAGATGAATACACAGGATCTGGCTCCGGTCTCTGTTCCTGAAATCCTGATTCCGCATATTGCAGATGAATCCGAAGAGATTGAGCCGGCTCCGCAGGCAACTCTGATGCCGGTAACGGACAAAAATATTCCGGATGGCGCATATATGGCTGCTGTGGAAGGAATTGACGACGGAAGCACACTGAATCTCCGGTCACGTCCTTCCATGGCTTCTCAGGTGGTTATGCGGCTGATAAAGCATCAGCATCTGATTGTCCTGGACGAACTGGACGTTCCGGGATGGGCCCATGTCAAAACAGACGCTGCTGAAGGTTATGTGATGTCGTCATACCTTCAGAAACTGAAGACCGGAGGAAAATAATCAATGCCATGGTACTGGATTGTCGTGATTATTTCAGCCGTTGTCGGCCCGTTTGAGGCAATGCATGCCTGGAACAAGGCAAAGAAAAATGCTGAAGAAAAGAAAAAGGGCGGGGTTCAGGTCACCCGTCCGGAATAATTACTTCCATTCTGCCCAGACTTCAGGCCGGTATCCGGTCGTAATGCTGTTGCCGTTGCGTACGATCGGTGTCCGAAGAAGCCATGGCGATTCCTGGACAGCCGGAATGATCAGGGATTCCCGGTCATAATAACATGCGGGATGTTCCCTGACCTTTTTGTTGTCACGGTCAATCATCTGATCCATTCCGATACCATTGATCATCAGCCGGATTTCCCGTTCGCCGAGCCGGTGCTTTTTCAGGTCCATGCTCTGGAATGGAATCCTGCGCTCCTTGAAATATCGTTCCGCTTTTTGCAGGTCAAAGTTTTTGCCGTAATAATAAATCTGGATATTCATGCTTACACACCGACCCTCCGAAGGTCCTTCCCTTCCAGCGCAATCACAAGGCTTGTAGACGGATCACTGATCCGGGAAACAATTCGTTCGGTGTAACGTTCACGGAGTTCTTCCAGTTTCAGGTTCGTTGAAAAAACAGTCGCTCTCCCCCGGATCATCCTTTCATTGACCAGATTGAAAAGCAGTTCCACAGTAATGTTGCGGATCAATGGTTCACTGCCAAGATCGTCCATCATCAGGATGGGAACATTCATCAGTTCGTCCATGCTGTCTTCCTGATCAAAATAACTTTTCCGGGCGGATTCCACAAACTGATAGGCGCTGATGACCAGAACGTTGAGACCGCGCTCGATCATGCGGTTGGCCATCGCATGCATCAGGAATGTTTTCCCCAAGCCGGATTTGCCAGTCAGAAGTACATTCCGGTAAGGAACATCCGGATATTGATTCGCCCATCTTTCACACATACTGCGGGCTTTTTCGGTCATCTGACGCTGGCTGAAGTTTTTTTCAGGAATGGGGGTATCCGGAATAAACGAGGAATCGAACGCTTCAAATGTCTCTCGGATTCCACCTCCGAGTCCGATCCGTTCCCGGATTTTCTGCTGATATGCTTTTTTGAAACACTCACATGGTTCTTTGATCGGATATCCGACAAATCCGGTATCATTGCAGGCAGTACACTGGCGTACCGGGGCAAGATAATCTTCAGGAAGGCCGGCATTTCGAAGTGAATGCCTGATTTCCTGATTCAGTTCCTCCATTCTTGCCGGAATATCTTTGCGTGTTTCCTTCCGGTTCAGGATTCCGCGTATCGTACCGTGTATCAGGTTTTCCCGTTCCAGTACAAGCCGGTCAATATCGGGATAATTCATCCGGATATTGTCCTTCCGGGCAGTCTCTGCCCTTTCATCTGATGCACGGCGTCCGGCAAATTCCGCTTCAAGCTCAAGAATCAGATCCTCACGCATTTTCATTCCCCCATGTATCGTTCATCATTCGTTCGAGGGCTGCGTCCTGTTCTCCGCTGTAATCGCGCTGCTCATAACCGGAATTACCGCCGGATTTCTGCGGAATGGCTTTTGACAGATCCCTGTACTGTGCGGCAAACTCGGTTCGGTCCTTTTCAGCTTCTTCGGGTGTATGGATCCCCTTTTCCGCATAACGCCTGAGAAGTCTGTCCGTATAATTCATCGGGTTCTTGGCTTCCGATGCATAATCAGCTGCTTTCAAGATCAGTTCACGGCTGAGGCCAAGGCTCTCTTCCCATTCGGCCAGCATCTCCAGGCTCCGTTCACCGGGTTCGGTTTCCCGTACAGGCCATCTGCTGCGGATTTTCCGGATAAAATCTTCCCGGTCGTGAAACTGGCGGATATGTTCTTCCACTTCTTCCAGATGCGTAAATCCACGTTTTTTCCAGGATTCAAGCAGCTTCAGAACGGATTCGGGATCTTTCTTCTTCCGGCTGCATTCCCTTGCGGCAGACATGATGATTTCAAAAGGATACAAATCTGCCATCCGGTTGTAAATTTCTTCCTGGTAAGCCGTGACACTGCCGTTTCGGCCAAGCTGATGCATGACTTTCTTGGCCTGGTCATGCCGGTCGGACGATTTGCGTACCGTTTCCCGTCCAAGTGTTTTATTCTGCCCGAAGGATTGTGTTTCAAATGTTTTCTTCAGAATGGAATCCACCAGCGCGAGGCTTGGATCGCTGGTACCTGTCTGGTCACAGGCTTCTTCAATTGCTTCCTGGCTGAATCCCCATTCACGTGTCCATTTCATGTACAGGGACATGTTGGCATCGGAAGGTGAGTAACGCTTTCCGAGCTTCCGGAGGATTTTACGCATGTTGGCTGAAGCTGATTCATCGCGGGAAAGGATTTCAGCGGCTTCATCCTCCGTTCTTGCGTTTTCTTCAGCAAGCTTTACTGCAAGTTTCTGTGCATCGGATATACGAAAACTTTTTCCGCGGGTACGAACCATATGGCTGAGGATCATGATAATGACCTCTGCAGGCAGCTGCATACTGTCTTTCCATTCGTATGCTTCAGCAATTTCACTGCCCCGGAAAGAACGGACTCCGTCAAATGAACGTTCAACATCCTGGCTGAAGCGGATATATTCAGGATCTGTATCATCATCGCTGGCGAACGTACGCTGCCTGAAATTGATATACTGCCATGCCGGCGGATTATCGCTGATTCTCCGGACGACTTTATGCCGTTCCCAGTACCGGTATGCAGCCATGATTTCCTCACGGGTCATGTCAAGGTCCCGGGCCATATTGTCCAGGTTTGCTTCTTCCTTTGGATGATAACAGTAAAGCAGGCCGTAAAGATATACTTTGACATAATCTCCCCGGGCTCCGGGAAGCTGTTCAAGAATGAACTGGTTATCCACCGGAGTCACATCAAACATGGTGAATTGATCATCAAAGGAGAATGTCACGCCTGCTTACCCTCCGTTTCAATCCGGGTGATCCTCAAGAATTGCAGCAGCGGCTTTCTTCCCGGCGCCCATGGCCAGGATAACGGTCGCGGCCCCGGTAACCGCGTCTCCGCCGGCATAAACGTTTTTCTTTCCGGTACGCCCGTTTTCATCAGCCTGAATTCCGCCCCAGCGTTCCGTAGGAAGATCGGGGGTCGTTTTCTTGATCAGCGGGTTCGGGCTGTTGCCGATTGCAACGATCACGGTTTCAACCGGGAGCTCAAATTCGCTGCCCTCAATCGGAACAGGGCGCCTTCTGCCGCGCTCATCCGGTTCACCAAGCTGCATTTCAATGCATTTCATGCTCCTGACAAAACCGTTTTCATCGCCTTCAATTGCGGTGGGAGCAGTCAGCATTCTGAAGATAATGCCTTCTTCCTTCGCGTGGTGGACTTCTTCAGCACGTGCGGGCATTTCCTTTTCACTCCGGCGGTATACAATCGTCACTTCAGCGCCCAGTCGCTTAGCGCAGCGCGCAGCATCCATGGCAACATTACCGCCGCCGATTACGGCAACACGGGCTCCGGTTTTAACCGGAGTATCGTGCTCCGGGAAGGTATACGCCTTCATCAGATTCAGACGGGTCAGGAATTCATTGGCGGAATAGACGCCGCAAAGGCTTTCGCCTGGAATCTTCTGGAAATTCGGCAGCCCGGCTCCGCTTCCGATAAAGACGGCGTCATTGCCATCATCCAGGAGTTCATCCACTGTAAATGCTTTTCCGGCAACGGCATTGGTGATAATCTGAACGCCGAGTTCTTTCAGGCTGGCGATTTCACGGCTCACAAGCGCTTTCGGAAGCCGGAATTCCGGAATTCCGTACATCAGTACGCCGCCGGCGGTATGCAGTGCTTCGTAAATGGTAACATCCCACCCTGCTTTGGCCAGTTCACCCGCGCAGGTCAGGCCGGCGGGTCCGCTGCCGATCACAGCGGCTTTCTTTCCGCAGGGAGCTTTCTTTTCTGCTTTGGCTGTGCCCTCCTGCATGGCGGTATCGGCTGCAAAACGTTCCAGGCGTCCGATTGCTACCGGTTCACCTTTAATTCCGCGCACACATTTGCTTTCACACTGGGACTCCTGGGGACATACACGTCCGCAGATTGCCGGAAGTGCGTTCTGGCTCCGGATAATCTGGTATGCACCTGTGATGTCTCCGTTCTTGATTTTTTCAATAAAATCCGGAATCGGAACGTTGACCGGACACCCGGAGACACAGGGCATATTTTTGCAGTGCAGGCAGCGATCCGCTTCCTCCATCGCAATTTCTCGGGTATATCCCAGGGCAACCTCTTTGAAATTCCCCGCCCGGACAACGGGATCCTGCTCCGGCATAGGATGCTTCTGCAGACTCATATTCGCCATTTTATCTCGCCTCCCCTGTCAGGTTGCAGATATGCTTTTCTTTTGCACGGGCTTCTTCTGCACGGAACATCCGGCCGCGGGCCATTGCCTCGTCAAAGTCCACAAGATGTCCGTCAAAATCAGGCCCGTCCACACATGCGAATTTCGTTTCTCCGCCGACGGTAAGGCGGCAGCCGCCGCACATGCCGGTACCGTCAATCATAATGGGATTCATGCTCACGATTGTTTTGATCTGAAGCGGACGGGTCATTTCACTGACTGCCTTCATCATGGGCAGCGGACCGATTGCAATCACGGTATCATAACTGCGTCCGTTTTCAATCTGTTTCTGCAGGGCCTGCGTTACAAAACCCTTGTTGCCGTTGCTGCCGTCATCAGTCATGATAATCAGGTTGGTGCAGGCGGCTTCCAGTTCATCTTTCAGGATAATCAGATGTTCATTCCGGAAACCGACAATCAGGTCAACTTCGGCGCCGGCATCATGCAGTGCTTTGGCCTGCGGATATGCGATGGCAACTCCAAGACCGCCGCCGATAACGGCACAGCGATGAATGCCGTCTGTCTGGCTGGGTTCGCCGAGCGGACCGACAAAATCCTGCAGGCTGTCTCCCTCATTCAGTGAATCCAGCTTGTTTGTGGTGTATCCAACCTTCTGGAAAATAATCGTCACGGTTCCCTTTTCCCGGTCATATCCGGCAATTGTAAGCGGAACGCGTTCGCCTTCTTCATCGATCCGGAAAATAATAAACTGGCCGGGTTTTGCCTTCCGGGCAACCAGCGGGGCTTCAATTTCCATCAATGTGGTGGTTTCGTTCAGTACCTGTTTCCTGATGATCGGATACACTCTGATCTCCTCCGTCTGTTTCATAGTAGCCAAATAATTGTACACACTTCATCTGTCTTTCGCAACTTGTTTTCCGTCTTCCTTTCGTTTTTTCTGGTACGAACAAAGCACATTTTATGACTTTTCATTCGATCAACGGTATGCTATAATCTGCGTATCTTGACAAAGGAGGTTTTTTCTCATGCCACTTGTTACAACTACCGAGATGTTTAAAAAGGCCTACTCCGGCGGCTATGCTGTCGGCGCTTTCAACGTCAACAACATGGAAATCATTCAGGGAATTACAGACGCTGCGGGCGAACTGAAGGCTCCCGTTATTCTGCAGGTTTCCAAGGGCGCACGTGCCTATGCAAACCACACCTATCTGGTCAAGCTGGTTGAGGCTGCGGTTGAACTGAATCCGGAGATTCCGATCGCCCTGCACCTCGATCACGGCGACAGCTTTGAACTCTGCAAGAGCTGCATTGACGGCGGTTTCACTTCCGTTATGATCGACGCTTCCTCCAAGCCTTATGAAGAAAATATCGCCCTGACCCGCAAGGTTGTGGAATATGCGCATGACCATGGTGTTGTGGTTGAAGCAGAACTGGGAACCCTGGCCGGTGTTGAGGACGAAGTATCTGTTGAAGCGGACAAAGCGATGTACACCCATCCAGAAGAGGTTGTTGATTTTGCAACGCGTACCGGCTGCGACTCCCTCGCAATTGCGATCGGCACCAGCCACGGCGCATATAAATTCAAGCCCGGCACAAAGCCCCAGCTCCGGTTCGATGTACTGGAAGAATGCTCCAAGCAGCTGCCCGGATTCCCGATTGTTCTGCACGGCTCCTCCTCTGTTCCGCAGGAATTCGTTGCTGAAATCAATAAGTACGGCGGCAACATGCCCGGCGCGATCGGCATCCCGGAAGAACAGCTCCGACAGGCAGCCCGCAGCGCGGTGTGCAAGATCAATATCGATTCCGATATCCGTCTTGCAATGACTGCTGTGATCCGTAAGTACTTTGCGGAGCATCCGGATCATTTCGATCCCCGTCAGTACCTGAAACCCGCACGCCAGGCTGTACATGATATGGTCGCTCACAAGATCGTTGATGTGCTTGGCTGTGACGGAAAGGCCTGATAGATTCCATCATAAAAGCGGAGATTCCGGAAGGGATTGAATCTGTCAAGCAAAAGTAGACAGGAAAAAAGAATAGCTAGAAGAAGCCCAGTTCGGTCTTGTACTGAACTGGGCTTTTGTAACCCAAGGCAGCATGAAGACGCTGATTATTGAAGTAATAAACATATTGATTCAGAAGTTCAGGGACATTCTTTGCATGAGTCAGATCGAAGTCGAGATAAAGCTCATTCTTAATCCAGCCATTCAGCGCCTCAATAATTGGATTGTCTGTTGGAGTTCCACCTCGCGACATGGAACGCAATATGTTATACTGACTATGGGCTTGACAAAAAGCCTTGGAAGAGTAGACAGCTCCCTGGTCGGTGTGGAAGACTACCTGGGGCTTCTGCTCTTCCTTTTTTCCTGCTAGTTGATTCAAAACAGCCAAACAATCATAGTAAGGTTTATTGCTGCCTTGAATATCTGTGACACTGTGAGCCAGGATCTCGTTGTTAAAGGTGTCCAAGAGAAGCGTCCATTCCCAATGCTTCTGGCCAACCTTCAGTACCGTCATGTCTGAAACCACAAGTTCGACAGGTTTCGAAGCATTCCAACGTCCCTGCACTTCATTGCTGAAGATTAGATGTTCTTCTCCCGGTGGTTTATAAGTATACTTTCTGGCTTGGGAATGAATGCCGGCATTTTTACAGCATTTATGAGCCAGATTGTCCGAAAAAAACCATCCTGTCTGGTAAAAGACATCCCGGGCTAAACGATGGTAGCCATGGGAAGGATGCGCCTCATGCGCTTCTTGTAGCAATTGCGTCAGAAGGATGCGATCCTTCTCATAACGATTTAGCATTCCCCTTCGATTTTGCCATTTGTAATAACCGGAGCGATTAACACCCATGATCCGGCATAGAAAATCCACAGGATATCTTATTTTGAGTTCTTCAATGATTTCGTAGTCTTTCCTTTGCCAGTAACGTATTCCTTGTTTGCACCAGCTCCTTCCACCCAGTATCCTTTTTTTAGCCTGGCGTTCTCCACTTCCAGCTTTGCCACCATTAGCCTTAAGCGTTCGACTTCACTTAACGACTTACTTGTATGTAAGGCAGCATATGGATTCCCATTATGCGGCTCGAGAGCGTCTTCTCCATCTTCCAGATACTTTTTTACCCATGCTGAAACAAGTTTATGGCTAACACCATATTCTCTTTCAATCCCTTCGAGGGATATATGTTCATCCAGATGAAGGAGTACATACTTGATATGTACCCTCTTTACTGGACACCCAGTAAGGAGGGTATTTTTATGCGTTACAGTTATGAGTACAAGATGAAATGTATTGAGATGTACAGAGAAGGAAGGTGGCCTGAGACCCCTACAGGTATTAAAGAAGCGCGATACTTTCATAATATGATCCTGCGATGGTTTCATGTAGTAGAAGCAAATGGGCCAGATATTCTCAAACCCCGGGAAACTAATAAGGATTGGACCCCAGAAGAGAGATATGAGCTGGTTGCAAAAGTCCTAGGTGGTTCATCAATCCAGTTTGTAGCTAATGAGGCGGGTATAAATAGCGGATTACTTACTTGCTGGGTTCGCAAATATAAGAACGAGGGGTATAATGGCCTTATAAACAAGAGAAAAGGTCGACCACCAAAGGAGCCCCATATGAAGAAAATCAATTACAACAACCCTAGGAAACTTAATGAGTCCGAGTATGAAGAACTCGTAAGGCTAAGGGCTGAAAACGAGTATATCAAAGCGGAAATCGAAGTCATAAAAAAAGAGATCGCCTTGAGAGAAGAAAAGGAAGTCATATGCGTCTCAAGGCGAAAAAGCGATCATCAAAGAACTCAGAGAAGAAGGATACCAACTGAAGTATCTTCTTAAAGCGATGTGCCTTTCCAGATCAACGTACTATTACGAAGTTTCAAAAGAAGATGTGGTAGCCAAAAGGAGCGAAGCAGTCGCAAGTGTGATCAGGGAAATCTTTGAACATAATAAAGGTCGATACGGTGTCCGGAGAGTACACCACGAACTGATCAACAGAGGCTATAAGGTAAACCACAAAAAGGTCCAGCGATTAATGCACTGCATGGACCTTAAAGACAAACGCCGAAAGAAAAATACCATTCTTATCAGGGAGAGAAGTTGGAAAGGTGGCAGATAACCTCATTAACCGAGACTTCAGTACAACAAAGCCTTTGCAAAAATGGACAACAGATGTTTCTCAATTCAATTTATCTTGGGGAAAATGCTATCTTTCTCCAATTCTGGATATGCACACAAATGAGGTCATCTCATACGATCTCTCGTTAAGTCCAAACATGGAACAGATCCGACGGATGCTGGATAAGGGGCTGAGCAGGTTTTCCTCACTTAATGGTCTGATCTTTCATTCTGACCAGGGTTGGCAGTACCAACATGCTTATTTCAGAAATACGATTGAGAAACGTGGCATTATTCAGTCCATGTCCCGAAAAGGAAACTGTTATGACAACAGTATTATGGAGACATTCTTCGGACGACTAAAGAACGAGATGTTTTATGGATACGAGAAAGACTACAAATCATATGAGGAATTCTCCAAAGCTATGGCCAAGTATATTGACTACTACAACAATGAGCGCATCCAGGCAAAAACAAAATGGATGCCACCCGTAAAATACAGGTTGGCATCCATGGGTTGAGCCTCGAGCATAAATCAATGTGTCCAGGAAACTGGGTACATATCAACTTTAGCTTCTCTTCTTTTTTCCATTTTCTGTGCGGCACTCCTTTTGGGGCTCCCATTATCTCACTTCCTTTCTTTCTCTCATTCTACAACTAAAATAAAAGTAGGCACTTTTTCAGTGTCTACTTTTATTTTACAGGTTCAATTCCGGAAGGGATCTCCGCTTTCTTTTTATCTTTCGGTAACACCGACATATCTTTTCGGCGGCTGGGGTTCATACCGGTCCGTGTAAAGGAATTCACGGTCGGTCACAATTCCGTTCTGGTATTTGACACGGTAGCTGTTATAAACATAACCTTCTTTCGCTTTGACGAGTTTTTCCTGGTCGGTATAGGTCACATAGGTTGCTTCCTTATCCTTGACGATTTTCTCTTCAAATGGCGGATACAGGGTTTCAACCAGCTCAGCTTCCAGTCTGTAGTAGACATCCCCCATATACTGCCCGTAAATCTGGACCAGTGTCATTTGCCGTTTTCGGTTGGTCTTGTCCGGAACGACCCGTGCGATAAAATACAGAGGTCCGTCCGTATTGTTCTTGAAAGTAAGGTCAACCTTTTTTCCGGATGTATTGACCGTTGCGTCCATACCGTAACCGGCGTAGGATACGGAATCAGAGTGGGGCTTTCGCTGGAGGATCTTCAGGTTGGCTTCCACCGCAGCCTGGTAGACCGTGGTACTTGCCTGGCATACGCCGCCTCCGACACCCATGACATGCTCACCATAGGCATATTCAATGGCTTCCTTAAAACCATTCTTCATGGTCCGGTCACCGACAATCCGGTTGAAGCTGAAGGTTTGACCGGGCTGGAGTATATAACCGTTGATTTTGTCCATTGCCACACCGATATTGTAATTCCGTTCCTCGGAGGAACTTGTGGCAATCGGTGTGGTGGACTGGCTCCGCAAATGATAATTCAGTTTCAGGGAAGCAACGGTCACTTCCGGATTAATTGGTTCAATCGGTATTTCAACAGTACCGTTCTGCATGGTTTCCGCCATATGATACAGCCGGTTTCTCAGTTCATCCGCATTAACTCGCTGCCCGTAGATTTCATCCTGGTAGACAAATGGATCAGAGAGGCTGGTATCATAAGGATCAAACCGGATCATCTGGGCATTCTGGGGTGCGGCATAAAGGGCCTGCGATATCGTTTCGATGATCGCATCAATTTTGGAAAGATCACCGGTGGATTTAATACTGTAGAAATCACGCTTTTCGGCGCTTGCCTGAATGATTTCATCATACATTTCCCGATCGGTTCGGTTTCCGGTATAGTTGTGGCCGATTTCCCAGGCAGAATTCAGTGCGCCGGCAATATCCGCCTCAATTCCAAGATCAGCTGCACCGATGCTTTTGGTTACACCCTGATATGTCAGGTCCACATGCCAGTCAAAATACTTCTGCTGGATCTGGCTTTGTACCATATTCTGTGCCTGTTCAACTGTCATACCGTCCAGGGCGATGCCGTCAACGGATACACCGGGGCTGAAATAGTCATGGTAATAGGCAACGGTATTCCGGATATTATCTTCAACCGGCTTTACATTGATCAGATAATTTCCTCCGCTGTATAGGCCGAATCCGGCAGCGATCAGGCCGATCACCGCAACAGCAATCAGAATAGTTTTCTTTCCGCCGGACTTTTTCTGTTTCACGTTTCCGGCTGAGAAGCCGCGCTGTCCGCTGCCTGCATTGGGCTGGGAATACTGCGGCATGGCATAGGGAGCTGATGAAGCCGGAGGAAAGTCCGCATTTCCGCTGCTGCCGGGAACATATCCGCGCCGGTATCCGGAGGAAGTATTGAAAGACATTGCCTTTGCGGCATCCTGCACACGGCCGGGTGTCTGTACCGGCTGGGTACGGAATTTTCGGTTGTCAGTCATTCAGCACTTCCCCCTTTCCTGTATTTCATTGATTTCATATTCATTGCCTGGGAAATCAGTCTTCCGTATCGCTGTGATCTGCATCCCCGGTTTTTTTGTCCGGTTTTCCGGATTCGAAATCCTTTGCCACGTCCTTCAGGACTTCATCCGTTGTACGCGGCTTGTCTTCTCCGAGGCCTTCAGGGATTCCGCCTGTATCCATCAGGGCAACAAATTCAGCACGGTTCAGTGTTTCCTGCTTCAGCAGTGCTTCAGCCAGCTGATCGAGCCGTTCTTTCTTGTCGCGGATGATTTCCTTGGCAGTCTCGTAGCAGTTTTTCAGCATCTGGGCAACTTCCCGGTCAATCTTGGCAGCGACTTCTTCGCTGTATTCACGGCTCTGGCCGAACTCCATTCCGACGAATACTTCCTGATCGCTTCCAAGGTAAATGGCTCCGATTTCTTCGCTCATACCGAATTGTGTCACCATTTTCCGGCAAAGTTCCGTTGCGCGTTTCAGGTCACTGGAAGAACCTGTATAGATTTCACCGAGAGCGACTTCTTCAGCTGCATGCCCGCCAAGCAGCATGGCAATCTGGTCCATCAGCTGGCTTCTGCTGATATTATCATGTTCCTCAGCAGGAAGCGCGAGAGTATGTCCGGCAGCCTGCCCGCGGGGAACGATGGTAATCAGGTGAACTTCATCACATCCGGGAAGAATATGTCCGACGATGGCGTGTCCGCCTTCATGGTACGCAACCATCCGCCGGTCATGTTCATTCACTTTATGGCTTTTCTTTTCAGGTCCCATCTGGACACGGGCGATTGCATCAATCAGCAACTGCTGGTCAATCCTGGTTTTCCGGGATCTGGCGGCAAGAATTGCAGCCTCGTTCATGACGTTCTCCAGGTCGGCGCCGGTTGCGTAAGGCATCCGCTTGGCGATATTGTTCAGATCAACATCCGGATCCAGTGTCTTTCCTTTGCTGTGGACTTTCAGAATAGCAACACGTCCATCCTGATCGGGATAATTGACGGTAACCTGGCGGTCAAACCGGCCGGGACGCAGAAGTGCGGGGTCCAGTATATCCCGCCGGTTGGTCGCTGCCATGACAATGATTCCTTCGTTGACCGCAAAACCGTCCATCTCAACCAGAAGCTGGTTCAGCGTCTGTTCACGTTCATCATGTCCGCCGCCAAGGCCGGCACCACGGTGCCGTCCGACAGCATCGATTTCATCGATAAAAACAATGGCTGGAGCGACTTTTTTGGCCTGCTCAAAAAGGTCACGGACACGGCTTGCACCGACACCGACAAACATTTCCACAAAATCACTGCCGCTGATGGAGAAGAACGGAACACCGGCTTCACCTGCAACCGCCTTTGCAAGCAGCGTTTTACCTGTACCGGGAGGTCCGACAAGAAGCACGCCCTTCGGGATCCGGGCTCCTGCTTCAATATAATTTTTCGGGTTTTTCAGGAAATCAACCATTTCCTGAAGCTCTTCCTTCTCTTCATCTGCGCCGGCAACATCCGCAAATGTCACCTTGTTTTTGGAAGGATCCTGAAGTCGTGCATGGCTTCTTCCAAAGGACATCACACGTCCGTTTCCGCCTCCCTGGGCGCGCATCATTACATACCAGACAACCATCAGGATGCCGAGCATAATAATATACGGAAGGAATTCATACCACCAGGGAATGGTAATCGGAGCCCGGTACTGAATCTGGAACGGAAGCTTGTCCACCGTGATCTGTTCAATTCCGACTCCCTGCCGGTTGGCTTCCATCTGACGGACTGTATCGAGGAAATCCTCACCGATTGTTGTCTCAAAATCATAGCTTCTTTCCGGGAAATCGGCATCGGCAACAGCGGTTTTTCCGCTTTTGAAAACACCGACCAGGGAATTGCCGCGGATCGCAACACGTCCGATATTGTTTTCACTGATCTGATTCAGCAGTTCAGGATATTCAATTCTTCTGTTGATGGTTTGTCCGAGCCCGCCGTTGAGAATGATTGCAATCATCAGCAGCGTGCCCAGCAGGACAATGTATCCGATTATGCCCTTTGATGAACGTTTCTTCAAATCCTTATCCTCCTTGCGTCATCCGTAGATAATAACAATTCTGTCAGGATCACGGATGGCGTTCATTTGCTGTAAACATGTTCGGAAAGCACACCGATGTCGGGCAGGTTCCGATACCTCTGGTCATAATCCAGCCCGTAGCCTACCACAAAGGCATCCGGAATGTCAAAGCAACAGTAATCCACTTTCAGATCCGGCACTTTCCGCCTTGCGGTTTTGTCCAGCAGTGCGGCAATCCGCAGCGATGTAGCGCCGCGCTGGATCAGGATCTGCATCAGGTAATTCAGTGTAATTCCTGTATCCACGATGTCTTCAACAATAATGACATCCTTGCCGAGGATATCCTTGTCCAGGTCCTTCAGGATACGGACAACACCGGTTGTTTTGGTAGCGCTTCCGTAACTGGAAATCGCCATAAAGTCCGTGGTAAGCTGCAGCGGGATTTCCCTTATCAGATCGGAGAAGAAAATACAGGCGCCTTTCAGGATGCAGATCATCACCGGTGTTTTTCCCTGATAATCCTCCCCGATCCGGCGGCCAAGCTCACGTACCTTTTTACGGATTTCTTCCTCTGTAACCAGAATCCGGTCCAGATCCTGATAAATCTCTGCGTTTTTATCCATCGGTGTATCCTCCTGTTGATAATCATAGGGCCCATGGCATTTCGCCGGACCAGCGAATTCGGATGTTTTTACAGGCTTCATTCCATGCAGGGATCCGTCCGGTTCCGACCCCGGCTGCAATCAAAACTTCATTGTCCCTGCAGATCAGCGGGATTTCCTCTCGCCAGGGCAAGTCAATTCCGCGGTCTGCCAGGTAATCGGGAAGCTTTTTCTTTCCGATCATTCCGAACGGCATAATCCAGTCTCCGGGTTCAAGTGTACGAACCATGCATCCGCTGAAAAAAGAGATCGGGACTTCCTGTTCGGTTTTCCCGTTTCCGGGATTTCCTGCACTTCCTGTTATTTCCAGCCTGATATTTCCGTACACAGTGGTTTTTTCCGGAAAAGGTTCCGGCTGAAAACGGTTTCCGGGTATACCGGTCAGATGAATTGCCTGCTTCCCTTTTACGGCGTGAAGTCCGCCCGGAAGATTGACCTGCCCCCGGCCCTTTCGGACCAGTCCGGTCAGTTCTTCAGTCTGCTCTGCGTTCAGCTCATGCTCTTGGCGGCGGGGAGTGTTTTGCCGCCACCATTTCCTGAGAATCCTGCGCTGCAGGCCTTCCGGAAGGTCGGAAAGCTCTTTCCATCGGATCCATCGTGCTCCGGAAAACTGCTGCATGAACTGGTCCGAAAAGGAATCCAGCGCCTCATTGTCCGCGGAAATAATACGTGAAGTGCGGGCAATCCGAGACGCAGCCCCCGGATTCAAAGCCTCCAGGCGGGGCAGTATATTCATGCGGATGTTGTTCCGCAGATAAGACGGATCCTGGTTGCTGGAATCTTCCCTCCAGGGTATGCCGGCTTCGTGAAGGGCTGCACGGATATTGTCACGGGTCAGCGAAAGGAGCGGCCGGATGATCCGGATTCCGGATGATGTATCATCGGGGGGCATGCAGGACAGCCCTTCCGTACCTGCCCCACGGATGAGACGCATCAGGAATGTTTCTGCCAGATCATCTGCGTGATGCCCAAGTACAAGCGTATCCGTACCGGTCGCTTTCATGCATTCCCGGAAACATGCGAAACGCGCTTCCCGGGCTGCGTTTTCATCATGCCGTCCGTTCAGGTCAATCCGATATACATGCAGGGGAATCAGCATTTCAGCACATATATCCCGGACGAAAGCCTCATCCTGATCGGATTCGTCTCCGCGCAGGCCATGGTTGACATGAACTGCAGCAATTGTTTTCCCGGACAGATCTGGGCTCTCAGCAAAAAGATGAAGCAGCGCAATACTGTCCGCGCCTCCGGAAACACCGATCAGATATCGGCCTTCCGGTACAGGTTCTGTTTTTTCCCTGATCCATTCTGGAAGATGATTCATTCTTCAATCGGCCTCGTAGGTGCATTGCAGACATTGCAGCGGACAAGGTCCGGATAATCACCGATCTGAGCATACAGGAAAGAACCTTTGAATGGGAGCACTTTTGGATTCGCCCGTTTGCAGTTCGGATCTCTGTGATACATCGTTCCGCCGTCCGGATTGTAATAAAGAACGGTGTCAGGCGGTGTGGGAGGTTCTTCGGTTCTCTTTACCTCCGGAGTAATATTCGGATCTGCCGTTTCAATTTTCTTGTAACTGACCAGGCTGTCAGGATCGATAAACCAGTTGTTGTTTTCCTGTTTCAGCATGACGGTTATCCGGATCGGAACCGATGGTTTTCTGTCATTATAATAAATCGGAACTTGAACAACCACCTGACGGCTGGTATCCGCGGCAGTACCGGAGATGGATTCCATGACGAAATCATCAATCTGAGGCGTTCGGTTCTGCAGGATAGTGAATAATGCCTGCTTTGCGTTTTCCTGTTTGGAACGCCATGACGGCGTACAGAATTCGAGCATATCTCCGAACTTGTTTTCATTCCAGGCCTTGAAAAAATCAATGACCAGTTTCTTTGCATATTCGGTGCCGTCATCCTGGGCTGGTGTGCTGGCCGGCTCGGCCGTGGGTTGTTCAATATCGCTGTTCTGGGCACCGGAACTTCTGCCGGTGCCGGATATGTTATCGGTAATGGAAATATTGGCACCGGATGGACGGCTGACCGTTTTGTCTGCATTTTTGCCGGATCCACCGGAAATAAAACTGACAATGGTAGCGATGCAGAGGGCGGCCGCCACAATTGTAAAGCAAAGGCGCTTGTTCTCTGCGGTCAGCGGTTTGATCCAGAGAAGCGCTGTAAATCCGGCTGCAAGGGCAATAAAAAGGATTTTCAGGGGAAGAGCTCCCTGGGCGGCACCCATGACCGGGACGGCGATAATAAAGAGGACCAGCAGGATAGCGCCGATCAGAACAAGCATTGGGTCTGATAGTTCAAATGGACGTTTGCGTACGGGAACAGGCGGCGGAACATACCCGCCCCCGTTCAGCGGCATCTGGCGTACGAACTGTTCCGCCTGGGTGGTATTCTGCGGCTCGCGTCCCATCTGGCTGTATGCATTGTATCCGGTCTGGTAACGGGGTTCCTTAACAGGAGGTTCATATCCGGGACTGGTATATCCGGGACTGTAGGGAGTTTGCGGAATGAAGCTTCCCCCGTTTCCGGGCATTCCGTTTTGCGGATTGCCGGAAGGATAACCCGGATATACCGGACCTGCATTCTGAGGAGCAGTATACCCAGTCTGATATCCGGGCCGGCTTCCGGGATAATTTCCGGAAGAAGAATATCCCGGCTGTACGCTGTACGAACCGGATGCCTGGGTAAAACCGGATCCCGGATAATTGTTCGGAATGTTCTGCTGTGGAAAATATTGCGGATATTGGGCCTGCGATGCAGGCTGCTGGGGCTGGTATCCGGGAACTCCCGGGTTGAAACCGGCGTTCTGGCCGGAGGAAGCCGGCTGTCCGGAAACCGCATAGTCCTGTGTACCGCCGGGCTGGGCGAAATATGATCCCGGATATCCTCCCGGCGCATAATTGTTCGGCTGGGAGTATCCATTCATATTCTGGGGTTTGCTGCCATGATAATTCATTCGGATTCCCTTTCCGCTGTATTCCGGCATTTGCCTTGATCAGCTAAATAATATAGCAAATCAGCATATAATTTTATCATTCAAAGTATATATTGTAAACCGTTTTTTGCGCGTTGACGCTGTTCACGGGAATATGGTATAATTGCATAGTATTTGTATGGAAATGGAGGGTTTCCCGTTGTCTTCTGGAGCTCGTTCATTTCATCAAACGAAGTCAGACCTTCTGATCGGATGCATGGCATTTGTCCTGTACCTGCTCCTTGGGATGACTTTTTTTTGGTTCATGTCGCTCAACAACTTTTATCTTCGGGTTATCAACCGTACACTGGCAACGACTTTGCTGACCTTTTTTGCCATGACGATGGCAATGCATGCTGTGTACGGCGGATTTGAAGTGGGGCGGAAAAAGTCCAAACCTGTGATTTCCGCGATGGTTGCGGGAATTGTTCTGACAGACATGGTTACATATCTGCAGCTTCAGATCATGAATGTGAATGATAAATACAACAGCCATTTGGTTCTCTTCGGGCCTGATTTTCCGATGCTGCTTCTCTGCATGATTGTTCAGTTTATTATCATTATTCTGTTTGTTCGCTTTGGCAATCAGCTGTATTTTTCCATTCATCCCCCGCGAAGCTGCCTCATTATTCTCGGTTCCGCTTCCCAGGAAGACGAAATTCGTCGGAAAATCAACCGGTACAAGCTTCAGTGGCGGGTAGACGATGCTGTTCTTTACAGCGTCCCCGATCTGGAATCCCGCATTGACCGGGCGGACGTCATTTTCATCGGCCAGGTACCGGAAAATGCCAAATTCCATCTGCTGAAAATGTGCTATGATGACCGGAAAGATGTGATGAGCAAAGCACAGCTGCAGGATATTATGCTGTGCAATGCACGTCCGGCTATCGTGGATGATGCTGCGTTCCTGTCAATGGAATATAACAAAATTTCTTTTTATCAGCGCCTTGTCAAACGACTTGGGGATATTCTGATTTCAATGGCCGCCCTGATTTTCTTTCTCCCGTTTATCACCATTATTTCTCTCCTGATCAAACTGGAGGATGGAGGGCCTGTAATATTCCGGCAGTCCCGGCTCACAGCGGATGGGCGTACATTCACGATCCGGAAGTTCCGTACAATGATTCCCCGGTCGGAAGATGAGGTTTTCCAGACATCCATTACTGTGAATGATCCGCGTATTACCCGTGTCGGAGCGTTTCTCCGGAAATACAGGCTGGATGAAATCCCCCAGTTTTATAATATTCTGATCGGAGATATGTCAGTAGTGGGTCCGCGTCCCGAAATGATGGCCAATGTTGCCAGGTATAAAATGGAACTGCCGTCATTTGTTTACCGGGAGAAAATGAAAGCAGGCCTTACCGGTTATGCGCAGATTGAAGGCAGGTACAATACGACAGCCGAAGATAAGCTGATGATGGATATGATGTACATTGAAAGCTTTTCTGTCTGGCTGGATATCAAGCTGATTCTGCGGACATTTACGGTCCTGTTTAAAAAAGAGTCTACCCAGGGCTTTACTCAGGCCCCGGACAGAAATATACAGCAAACAGAGGGGGAAAAGATTTCATGACTACGACACTCTTGATTATGGCTGCCGGGTTGGGTTCCCGCTACGGCGGAAACAAACAGATTGACCGAATCGGTCCCAACGGAGAAATCCTGATGGAATACTCCATCCATGACGCGGTTGAAGCCGGCTTCAACAAGGTGGTTTTTGTCATTCGCAAGAGTATGGATGAACAGTTCCGTGAAATGATTGGTAACAAAATTGCCCAAAAAGTCGAAGTCGCTTATGCATACCAGGAATATGACACGCTTCCTGATGGCTTCGTTCCGCCGGAAGGACGTACAAAGCCCTATGGAACGGTTCATGCCGTTGTATGCGCGATGGACCTGATCCATGAGCCTTTTGCCGTAATCAATGCAGATGATTATTACGGCAAGGATGCATTTGCTGCAATGTATAATTCACTTCAGGGACTGCGCAATACGGATAACAGGGCTTCCATGGTAGCCTATTACCTGAAGAACACGGTTTCCAAAAATGGACATGTCACACGGGGAATCTGCGAAGTGAATGATGCCGGAAACCTGGTTAAGGTAACCGAAACCTACAGCATTCTTCCCTTCCCGGACGGAACGATCCGCGACATCCATGACAATCCGGACGGAATCATTCTGGATCCCGATGCCCTTGTTTCCATGAATCTCTGGGGCTTTTCACCCGCGTTCTTTACGGGAGGGCAGAAATACCTGGCCGATTTCCTGAAGGATGAATCCGGAGATCCCCTGAAAAAGGAATGCCTGCTGCCGGCTCTGGTGGATGAAATGATGCATACACAGGGTCTGCAGGTGGAAGTACTTTCCACCAAAGCGGTCTGGTTTGGTGTTACATACAAGGAAGATAAGGAATATGTGGCTTCGGAACTCAAAAAGCTGCATGATAACGGAAGCTACCCGGCTGCTTTGTAATATCTGATAACGGAGGGGATTCCATGAATATTCTTCTGACCGGAGGCGCCGGTTATATTGGTTCCCATACTTGTGTGGAGCTTTGTGAAGCCGGACACAATCCGGTTATCGTTGATAATTATGTAAACAGCTGTCCGGAAGCTGTGCGCCGGGTTGAAAAAATTGTCGGACAAAATATCCCGCTGATTGAAGCGGATGTCTCTGATTCAGACGCAATGAACCGGATTTTCGATCAGTATGAATTTGACTGTGTCATCCATTTTGCCGGACTGAAAGCAGTCGGTGAAAGCGTATCACAGCCCCTTCGGTATTACCGCAACAATCTGGATACGACCCTTACACTGTGCGAAGTAATGCAGTCCCACAATGTCAAACGGATTGTGTTTTCTTCTTCTGCAACTGTATACGGTAATCAGCCGACTGTTCCGTATCGTGAGGACATGGTTTCGACCGGATGCACAAATCCCTACGGATGGACCAAATACATGATCGAAAAAATCCTGGAAGGACAGGCAGTGGCGGATCCGGAATGGAGTGTTGTCCTGCTGCGGTATTTCAATCCGGTTGGTGCACATTCTTCCGGAATGATTGGTGAAGACCCTGCCGGAATACCCAACAACCTGATGCCGTTCATTTCCAAAGTCGCTGTCGGAGAATATGAAAAGCTCTCCGTATTCGGCAATGATTATCCGACGCCGGACGGAACCTGTATCCGGGACTATATCCATGTCGTGGATCTGGCCAAGGGACATGTGAAAGCCTGTGATTATGCGTTCGGTCATCAGGGCAGTGAAATCATCAACCTGGGCACCGGAAACGGATATTCGGTTCTGGATATGGTAAATGCGTTCAGCCGGATCAACCATGTGCCGGTTCCCTATGTAATTGCTCCCCGCCGTCCGGGAGATATCGCTGTGAACTATGCAGACGCCTCCAAGGCAAAGGCGCTTCTCGGTTGGGAGGCGGAAAAGACGCTTGAGGACATGTGTGCAGATACATACCGCTTCCAGCGGAATAATCCGAAGGGTTACCGCGGCTGACGGTAACCTTTCTTCCATTATCACGAAAAGAGGATCTTGGTTTGAACAATTTCCTGATCAGTATCGGCACTTTTTCGGAGCAGGCGCTTCCAACCGTCTGCTCTGCTTTGTCATGCGGGGCTGCCAGGCCGGTGGAATCCCTGGATATTTTTCATATTGCCTCCGTTTCCGTCGATCCCGCACTGCCTTCGCTGATCAGTACGCTGAATGGATTTCATGATGCTGCTCCCGATATTTCTCCGGATTTTCCGTTTTATCGCACTCGGTTTTCTTTCGGTTCCTGCACTGCAATTTTACCCGGCAGCAGCGAACTGGCTTCTGAGCCTGATTCAGAATTGCTTTACGCTGCCCTTCGGGGAAGAAACATGCCTTTATCATACAGGACCGACCGGGAAGCTGCGGAATGGTCTTTCTCCTTTCTGCTGAATAAAAAACCAAATGATTCATGTGAACCGTTCTTTGGTTATATCAGGAGGATTCAGTCCGCGCTTTCGGAGGGGAAACCGGTTCGTCTTGCATTGCTTTGTGATCTGAGTGACAGTTTTTCTGCAGCATTGGCTGCAGTGCTGCTCCCCTGGATTCGTTCCGCTCTGTCCGGGAAAGATCTGTATATTGCACTGATTGCGCTGGCAAATCCTTCCCGTTCTGATTCTGCAGCGATTCTTCCCGATCTGCACGCTGCGGTGCAGGAAATGAAGGAACGATCCCTTCTCCGGAATTCAGAAGAAGAAGCCCCGGCCGGTGCCGATGCCATGTGGTTTGTTTCACTTCCGTCCACAATGATCGAGAGCAATGAATCCCACCGGGTTGTATTTCTTTCGGCAGCACGGATCATCGGCAGGTATTTTTCTTTGGATAAGCTTCCTGCCGTTGGATTGCATACCCGGCGGATCAGCGGCGCTGTTTCCATGAAGACGCTTCAGGATGAAGCTGTTTCCTTTGCGGGTTTTCTTCTTTTTTCAGCCTGGCTTCTTTCCGATCTGTTACCGTCTTGTGTTTCTGCCATTCAGCACGATGCGCATCCTCGTCCGCTGCGTCTGAATTCCCGGCATAATCTTTTCAGCAGTATTTGGGGCAGCATGTCCGACAGTGAAAGATCAAAATCCCTTTTAAACATAAAGGAATCAATTCTCACTGTGCTTCGGGAATGTATTGCTGTAATCCGTTCTGTACCGCAGTCTCTGCGTTACTCGCTTGAAATGGAAGAATCCTGGAAAAAGGCTGTGGATTCGTGCGGACGTTATATTACGGTGGCATCTGAATACGATGTTGCCCGCGAAGATCTGGACGCGTCAGGCATCGGAAACATCCATCCGGTTCACAGGGACTCCATGGATGATACAGAGGAAGAGCTTCTGGTGGCCCGTCTGAATCAGATGGCCGAACAGGTCAAAAGTGAAAAAAATTCCCGGGATACGGTTTTATCCGAAGTCGGTCCTTTCCGGTCTTTCCAGGCACGGGTGGACTGTATGAAAAAGTGTGAATCCGCACTGGCTGCAGCGCGGGATAAAAACAGTACAGACCCTGCAGGAGAAGACCGTCTTGTAATTGCACGCCGGGAACGCAGGATCCGGCTTCTTCAGGCTGCTGTGAACCGCAGTACTTCTGAACTTTTTGAAAATACGGAAACATCTTCTGCAAAAGCAGGAAATGATATAAAGGACCAGCCTTTTATCCCTGTTATTCTTTCAGTTCGGGGATATCAATCCCTGTCAGGACTGTTTTCCTCTTCGGCTGACGATCGGGTCTTACGGGAAATAAAAGACAGCATACCGTTCCTGCTGGAAGGCTGTACCCTGCCGGATGCCCGAACATTGATGAAGGGCTTTCAGCAGGCCTGCCGTTCCAATCCTTTCGACAATCGGAGCAATCCGGTTGGTTATCTGCTTTTGAATGCATGGATTGTCTGCAGTTCATCTGTTTCTTCTCTTCGCTTTCATTCTATTGGTGAACTGCCGGAAGTAGCACTTCTGCCTGATCTGATTCCGGCTTCCCCGCTGCTTACTCTTTCCGGCCTGCTTTCAGTCCTGAATCATCAGCCTGTCTCCGCCGAATCTGATTCAGGAGAACTGCGCGGACTGCTGGCAGCGATCGTCCTCCGGCTGTATAAAAGGCGAAGTGCTGGAGAAGCAGAATTGACGGTTGTTTCTGTTTTTGATAATACTCCACTGCTGAAATACTGGCTGTCTGCATTTCAGGCTGAAAGTGCAGGTATCTTCTCGTTGAAGGATGAAAATGGACGGGATTTACCGTTCCTGGTCATAGTTCCGGCAAAAGCGATGATACCGGCCCGGCGCAGTGCATCTCACGCACGGTTGGTTCCTTCCTTTGTAACCTGGTATGACAGAAATGCTGATTCATTCCGTGATCCTGTTCCGGATTTGTCGGAAGGCGATCGCCTTCTGATGAGCAAATGGATTACATCTGTTCTTGATTCTTTGCCGGAATATACGGATGAAAACCTGAAAAACTTCCTGCTCTCGTTTTTTGAGGATATCTGTTCTTCCGGAGCATCGGACATCCCTGATCCGTTCCTGGAAATTCGTCTGAATGCAGTGAACGGTCTTCGGAATCTCCCGGCATACAGGAGCAGTCTGACCCGGAATGCCTGCGTCTACGAATCCGGATTCGGTAACGACCCGATTGCTTCAGTATGTTCAGGTGTTCCGTGCTCTCCGGTATCCTGTGTCGGATTGCCTGAACAGGTGACTTACGAATGGCGCGGGAATCCATTCGCTCGGGAAAACTCCAAAATGATCCTGGAAAGCTCCCATGCAGCTGATGAGGAATTCTTCCTGAAAGCAATCAGGAAGGAATGTGCTGTGATGGCTGACTGGTCGGATGATTATCGGGATCAGCTGATCCGGGAAACAACTGCCATGCTTTGCCGTTTTCCTGATGCACTTCCGGAATGCAGGGAAACAGCCGCTGATATCATTGCAAAAGCGGAAAACCCCCTTTCTGATCAGTCTCCTGAACTGTCCTGGCCCTGGGATCCCCTGTCACCTTCTGTCATAACCGTTTTCCGTGAATGCCTCGGTGATATTCTGAGTACCCGGATGCTTCAGCCGTTCAGTGAAAAAATCGCTGTTTTCCCGGCCAGAAGCGGTGATATTATCGGGGATACGATGTTCAGCAATATGTGTTCTGTTCTTCCCAGCGCCGCCGGAAAGGCAGATGATCCGGAGGCGTTTACGGCGGATGCAGTTCTCCCTCCATTATCTTCCGAAATGATCCAGGCAATCAGTTCTTTCCCGGAAGCCCGGCTGCTTCTTGACTCGGATTTGATCCGCCTGGAAAGGCCGGATGATTCATCTCTCCGTGTGACACTGACACTGAATGGTGCCTTTCCGCTCCGGCTTGTAAGGATTTACAGGGATGATGAAATCGTTACGCTTTTCTCCCAGGATATTCCGACCCTGGCGGTGTGGCCGTCCGTTCCGTTCCCTCGCGGCATGTGGAATGCTTACTTTGTATATTCACATCTTCCGGAAGGAATATCTGTCGAAATCCTTTCAGGGAACAATGGCTCTTTTGAATCTATGACCGGTTCAGATTCCCGTTATACAGCTGTGCTTCCGGATTTCCCGTCTGCGTTTGCAATTCTTTATGACGGGAAATGTATCGGAACTGTTCCGAATTTCCTGCCGCCGCCGGAGAAGAAGCTATCCGGCAGCTGTACGGTATGTATCGATTTCGGATCAGTAGGTACTTCGGTGGTATTCTCTTGCGGAGCACAGCGGAAGCCGCTCCAGGGTCCGGTCATGGTCCGTACAATCCTCAATAATCCTGTAACGTCCCAGGAGCTTCTGCGCCGTGAATTTATTCCCGCAGTTCCCGTTTCCGCCCTTCTTCCGACTGTGTCCCGTATTTTCCGCAATGCCCCGGGTATTTCACCTGTTCCCTTTTCGGATGGGACCATTCTGATGTCAGCCAATATTCAGGATTTGCTGACAACTCCGTCAGATGCCCTCTATACCTGTCTCAAATGGGAAGAGGAAAAAGGCCGTTCCGGATATATATGCCTTCATCAGGTAATGCTGATGGCTGCTTTACAGGCACGTATGGACGGAGCGGACGGTTTGTCCTGGCGTTTTGCGATTCCGGATGAGATGGCTCATGAAGGGCGCGAAAACCTCCGTATGCTGTTTATCAGTCTGGTGGATAAAGTGATGCAGGAAAGCGGTTTCCCGATTTCCGAATCCGGTCTTCCGGTGGCTTTTTCCGCAGAAAGTGCAGCCCTGGGCGCCTATTTCCGGCTGTGTGCCTCAGAAGATACACGCGGTGGATTTATGGTTCTGGATATCGGCGCCTGTACCGCGGATATTTCCCTTTTCCTGCGCGGAAGGGAGCAGGCAGTCCGGACATGCCAGATTCCATTGGGAATACACTATATGCTGCTTCCTGCTCTGTTGCGTGATCCGCTTCTTCTGAAACGTGAATTCGGAAGTGTTGCGGACGAAACATTCCAGTCAGACCTGAATTATCTGACAAAGATTCTGAAGGATGCCGGAAAGGACTCTGTTTCTCTTCGCAAAGCGCGTCTTGCGCTGGATCATTTTCTGTCGGATTATTATCCATTGTTGATCAGCCTGATGAACCAGTACCGGACCGCCGGTATTCCGACGCGCTTTGGAGCTGTTTTGCTCCTGCATGTCAGTTATCTGATGATGCTGTCTGGCTTGGTCCTTCTTCAGATTGCGGCAGATCCGAACAGGAATGATTTTTTACCGGAACAGATGTCCCTGTGCCTTTCCGGACGGGGATCCCTGATCCTGGAGCAGATGCCGGACGATATCAAGGCTGCAGTATGGCATTTCCTGACGATGTTCCGCAACCGGCGTGTGGCTTCCCTCTCCCTCCTGTTTTCTGCAGAAAAGAAGATGGAAATCCCGGTTGGACTGTCCATCCTGCAGGATACGTATACCCAGCTTCCCCCGGCATCTTCCGTACCGGCCTCCATCGCAGTTCGTCCGGAAGAACTCCTACCTGAGTTTCTGCTTCGTTTTGCGCGTACTTTCCCGATGTCTGCTTCATCCCTTTTCCCGAACTTCTTCACTTCAGACCCTTACCATCCATTTTCCGATATTGGTGAATCAACGGTCAGCGCAGCGATTGACCAGTCCTTCTTTGACCGTGAAACGCCGCGCCCGTATAATTCCCTTGCCGCATGGATCGTTAATCTGCTGGAGGATATTCCGGATCCCAATTCCTGATGCCGGATTGAATATCATTCATGAAACAGGTGATAATGAATGGAAACAATCACATCACTCCATAATCCGAAAGTCGCTGTCTGGCGTTCGCTGAGCGAAAAAAAAAGCCGGGATGCTTCCGGCAAATTCCTTGTGGAAGGCATAAAAATGGTGGAAGAAGCGCTGAAATCAGGTTTTCCTGTGGATGCGGTCCTTCTCCGGCAGGATTTTGATCCGTTATTTCCGCTGCCGACGGATATTCCTTGCTTCAACCTTGCGGATCATGTTTTCAATTCTGTCTGTTCCACAAAAACTCCCCAGGGAATTGCTGCGGTAATCCGGGCTCAGTCTCTCCGTACCGGCGGTTCCAGGATTCTGGCCATGGACGGACTTCAGGATCCGGGAAATGTCGGCACCATAATCCGTACGGCGGATGCGGCAGGATTTGATGGAATCCTGGTCAGCCCTGACTGCGCAGATGTCTATTCTCCGAAAGTTCTTCGCGCATCCATGGGCAGTATTTTTCATATGGGCATTGAATTTGCAGATTCGCTTGCCGCAAGGCTTGCAGTATACCGGGATAAGGGATTTGCTGTTGTTTCATCACAGCTCGACGGTGAACCTTTCTTTTCCAGGAAGCCAATCACGGAGCCTGTGATCCTGATTGTCGGCAATGAGGGAAATGGCGTTTCGGATGAAGTCAAAATGATTGCGACTCACAGATATCGTCTTCCGATGCGCGGTGAAGCCGAATCCCTGAACGTGGCAGTGGCAGCCGGTATTATGATGTATGATCTGACACGAAATCTTCCTGAATGAATCTTTCTGATTTTCAGGATTCCTGTCTTCCAGTACCGGTATGGCTGGTCTGATAAGTAATATCTTCGCCGGTTTTGATTCTGGAACCGGCGATTTTTTCTTTCAGCCTGAGATTAAATTCATCTTCATTGGCAGGAATCCGGATCGTTTTACCGGTCCAGCCTGAAAGATGAATTGCGTTCGACAGCATGATTTCGCGAAGGCCGTCTTCTTTCTCTGCTGTCAGCGATGCTCCGTGAAGAAGATGGGCCGCAAATGCGTTCAGCACACCAACATGCTGCGGATTCAATCCGTCACTGCGCAGAATCTGTGCATCTGGATCAATCCGGAACCATGGATTGTCACTGCTAAAGCAGATATCACGCTCATTCTTCGGAAGCTTCCAGAAACGCGTAATTCCGTCTTCACATACTATTTTGCCCATTTCGCAGTCTATTTCCAGACGGTTGGTGCCGGGAAGGTCACCGGTGGACGCGACAAAGATACCGGTTGCCCCGCCTGGAAATTCAAGATACACACTGACATCATCTTCCACTTCGATATCATGCCATTTTCCTTCGTGGCAGACCGCATTAACTGAATCCGGCATTCCGCAAAGCCAGATCAGCAGATCCAGCTGATGCGGGCACTGATTAAGCAGTACACCGCCGCCTTCACCGGACCATGTGGCACGCCATGAACCTGAATCATAATATCTTTGAGTTCTGTACCAGTCTGTAATGATCCAGTTCATCCGTTTGATCCTGCCGAAGTTTCCGGATATCAGCAGGTCATGAATCCCGCGGTAAATACAGTTGGTTCTCTGATTGAACATGAAAGTAAGGACTTTGCCGGTCTGATCGGAGATTTCACACATATGTCGTGCAGCGGATGCTGTAACAGCTGCAGGCTTTTCACAAAGAACATGCTTTCCGTTTTCCATGGCTGCAATGGACAGGCTTTCATGGCCGTAGTGCGGGACACAGATCAGAACTGCGTCACAACTGCTTTTACGGATCAGTTCTTCTCCGCTTTCATATATTTCTGCAGAATCAGTCATGTTTTCCCGGAACCATACCCTTCTGCTTTCGCGCAGGTCAGCACCGGCTGTAATTTCAATCTCCGGACATTTTCCGGCAGCAATATTCCGGCAGTGCTCACTGCCCATGTTACCGATTCCGATTATCCCCAGCCTGATCTTCTGTTGTTCCATTTTCTGCACTTCCATTTGCGTTTTGATTACCCGATCCGTACAGCCTCGGCCTGGGCTTTCAGGCATAATTCAGCTGCTTTGAAAGCATGTTCCTGGGTCATTGCTTTTTCTGTGCGGTTCAGGCAGTCCAGAATCAGTTCTCCGAAAAATGGATATCCGGTAACACCGGATGCATTCAGATACTGTTCCCCTTTTCCGTTGACAACATAAACGTGGCATCCGCCATTTTGGTCAGAAGCAAGGTTTACATATTTTCGGACTTCGATAAAACCTTCTGTTCCGACAATGAACATTCTCCCGTCACCCCATGTCCGCAGCCCGTCAGGAGTGAACCAGTCGACGCGGAAATAATTGGCGGTTCCGTTCTTTCCGGTAAGATTGCAGTCACCGAAATCTTCCAGTTCAGGATAATCCGGATGGGCAAAATTGGCAATCCTGCTGGAAACAACATCTGCATCTTCTTCTCCGGCGTAAAAAAGATACTGTTCAATCTGATGACTGCCGATATCGCATAGGATTCCGCCGTATTTTTCTCTTTCAAAAAACCAGGCGGGCCTCCCGGATGCGCCGAGCCGGTGAGGCCCGAATCCGGTCACTGAAATTACTTTTCCGATTTCTCCGGAATGAGCGATATATCCGGCCAGAATCGATCCTTCATCATGAAGGCGTTCGGCATAATAAACCATATATTTTCTTCCGGTCCGCCGAACCGCTTCCCGTGCTGAACACAACTGCTCCATCGTCGTAAAGGGAGCTTTGTCTGTAAAATAATCCTTTCCGGCATCCATCGCGCGCAGTCCGAGCGCACATCGTTCGCTGGTGACAGCAGCACCCGCAATCATTTGGGTTTCAGGATCGTCCAAAGCTTCTTCTTCACTTCGTGCTGCCTTCGCTTCAGGAAATGCTTTCAGAAATGATTCCACTTTTTTCGGATCCCTGTCATAAACATATTTGATTGATCCGCCAGCTTCAGTCAGTCCGTTGCACATACCATAAATATGACCATGATCCAGGCGCACTGCAGAGAATATGAACTCTCCTTTTTTTACAACCGGACTGGGTTTCCCTTTCGGAGCATACGTCATTCCGTCAGATACTTTCATTTTCGATTCTCCTCTTTTTTGAAACCGGACCCGAATGTGATATTCCCGTCAAGTTCCATCACTGATGTGGTTTTCTCATAAAAATGTGGAACATTTTGCCGGATCCCGTCAACCGTATAAAACGGATCGTCGGACTTGAGGGGCAGTTGAACTGGCTGATGCAGTGAACCGGCTTTATAAATGGCTGTGATCAGCTCAATGGTGCATCGTCCGTCTTCTCCTGTGATGGCAACATCTTTTCCGCTTTCCAGGGAAGAAAGGACGTTTTCGAGTTGTCCATCATGCATTTCATATGGAATCGGCGGAAGATTCCGAATGAAATCATCTGCCTTTTTGCGGAATTCTTCGTCCGGTTCCTTCAGCGGAAAACCGTTTGGCTGCGGTATGGAAGCGAAAACATCATACGGAGCGGATATTTTTGCTTTTTCGCATTGAAATTCAAGTTCCTGCTCCTCACCGTGATGAACGACTGAAGCTGTAACGGTAGCCAGGGCATGTGGATATTCCAGAATGGATACAGAAAGATCCTCAACTTCTGCGTTATCATGCCCGGTATTGGCCAGGACGCTTGTGACCCTGTCTGGAAGACCCATCATCCAGCCAAGCATATCGATATGATGCACCGCGTGATTCAGGGTACATCCGCCGCCTTCCTTTTCCCATGTTCCGCGCCACCAGAGATCATAATAGGAATGACCGCGGAACCAGAAAGAATTGATCTGGGCTGCCCTTATATTACCGGCAATCCCGCTGTCCAGAAGGGCTTTCAGGTTTCGGATCGGTTCCCTGAAACGGTTTTGTGCGATGATCGACAGCCTTTTGCCGCTTAAATCACGTGCTTTCAGCATTTCATCACATTCCTGCAGGGATGCTGCCATGGGTTTTTCACATACTACATTCTTGCCAGATTGTAGTGCATTAATGCTGATTTCTGCATGAGAAAATGGGGGTGTGCAAACGTCAACAACGTCAATATCAAGATTCAGAATGTCATGATGATCCAAATATACATCTGCGTCCAGATGATATTGTTCCTTGACACGCTGCGCCTTTCCGGGGATAATATCAACCAGAGCAACGATTTTACAACGTTCAGGGAATTTCATCCACGCGTGGATATGAGCATGGGAAATACCGCCGGTCCCGACTACTGCAACCCTGATCATGGAATCACCTCGCTTTATGCAGTTTCTTTTTCTGACCTCATGATATCATTCGTTTTTTCGAAACGCCATATTAAATGTTGCTGAAAAAACATGTGATTTCTGCATATGTTCAGGAGTAAAAAATGAAAGATCTGAATTTTCAGCCTTCCTTTACCCCGATGTCCCAAAATCCCAACGGTTATGAAGCTCATTATGAATTCAGTGAAAGTATGTCTGTGACACAATACCATTGTCATGACTATTTTGAGTTTTATATACATCTGGGCGGCGGACAGTTTATGGGTGTGGACAGCCATCTGTATGCGCTGAAGCCGAATCAGCTGTTCATTCTTCCTCCATTTTTTATGCATGGCCTGAACTGCATCGGGGAAATGCACAATTATGAACGTGCATATCTGAACATTTCCCCGGAAGTTCTTCGCAATCTGGGCTGTAATCTGCTGGATCTGGATCAGTTTTTCCGTTCCCATGCAGCACACGGCCGATATACATATGAACTTCCTCAGAATGTTGCACATGAATTCTGCAGCCTGGTTCGTCAGCTGCAGTCTCAGGAGCTGATTTCGGAAGATCCGGTCCATCGCTTTCAGGATTATTCCCTGATGATGAAAGCCCTCGCGATGATTTGCGACGTGCTGGGCGCTGCCGCACCGGCCGAAAGCGAACCTCTGACAAACAGTATAATTCAGGATGTTCTGACCCACATCAACAACCATTATACCGAACAGCTGAATGTCAATGAACTTGCAAAAATGTTCAATGTAAGTCCTTCCTACCTTTCACATGAGTTTACACGTTTTACAAACCGCAGTGTATATAATTATATCCTCTACCGGCGTGTAATGCTCGCACGTCAGCAGATGCTTGGAGATGAAAGCCTGAACAGTATTGCTTTCCAGTGCGGCTTCAGTGATTATTCCAATTTCCTTCGCGCGTTCACGAAAATAGCAGGAATCTCCCCAAGCAGGTATCGAAAGCAGCTGCATCAGTTTCATAACCTTGAACTTTAAATACCAAATAATGCATTTTTGGCTTGACAAAACCCGTAAAGTTTTCGTATAATCTCACCGTTGCGATTAGGGGCATGGTGTAATGGTAACACGTGGGTCTCCAAAACCTTTGTTGAGGGTTCGAATCCTTCTGCCCCTGCCAAATAAAAACTTCCGCTTATATGCGGGAGTTTTTATTTGCATAGAATAGAGGATTCGAACGGGCCGGTAGTGAAGACAGCACAGTGTGCTGTCAGAGCCGGCCCAGCTTTTCCGCAGAAAAGGCGAATCCTTCTGCCCCTGCCAAATAAAAACTTCCGCTTAAATGCGGGAGTTTTTATTTTCCTTAATCCAGCTTACATCTTCCGGAAAACGCAGGAGAATGAAGTTTTATTTATCTTTTTTTGTAATAATATTGACTTAGAGTAAACTTTAAATAATAGAATATTATAAAACAAGTGTATATTGAAAGGAGCATATCCATGGATCAACTGATGCATCGTAAATCAGAAGCCAAAATCCAAATACTGAATCCGGACGGCACTCCGGCTTCCGGACGCCGGTTTCAGGTGAACCAGACCTCACATCAGTTTTTGTTTGGCTGCGGTGCCTTTGATTCTGTTGCTTTAATGAAAACACAGGATCCTGAAAAAAAGGCTTTTCTGACAGAGCGAATGAACAAATGGCTGGCTCTTTTCAATTATGGAACCCTGCCGTTTTACTGGGGTCGATATGAGCCGTCGGAAGGCACAACCGCGTATCCCGAAACAATGGCGGCAGCCCGCTGGCTGCAGGAACAGGGTGTTCGTGTAAAAGGCCATCCCCTCTGCTGGCATACTGCATGCGCGCCATGGCTTATGCAGTACAGTAACGAAGAAATCCTTCGCCGTCAGCTGGAGCGGATCAGGCGGGATGTCTCCCTGTACAAGGGTGTTGTGGATATGTGGGATGTAATCAATGAAGTAGTTATTATGCCGGTTTTTGACCGTTATGATAATGCAATCACACGGATATGCAAGGATTTGGGACGGATTCGCCTGGTAAAGGAAGTTTTTGCTGCCGCGAAGGAAACCAATCCGGATGCAACTCTCCTGATCAATGATTTCAACACAAGCGTTTCATATGAAATCCTTCTGGAAGGTCTCCTGGAAGCCGGTGTTCCGATCAGCGCCATCGGCATTCAGAGCCATCAGCACCAGGGCTACTGGGGACTTGAAAAACTGAACAATGTTCTGGAGAGGTTTTCCCGGTTTGGGCTTCCGATTCATTTTACGGAAAACACGCTTGTTTCCGGTGAAATCATGCCGGCACATATTGTTGACCTGAATGACTGGCAGGTTGACACATGGCCAAGTACACCGGAAGGTGAAGAGCGTCAGGCCCGTGAAATAACCGAAATGTATTCTGTGCTCTTTGCCCATCCGCTTGTGGAAGCAGTCACAACATGGGATTTTAATGATGGATGCTGGCTGAATGCTCCTTCCGGTTTTGTATATTTGGATAACCGGGAAAAACCGTCCTATTATGCACTGCATGAACTGATCCATGGTGAGTGGGAAACCCATAACGTGCTGATTACTGATGAAAACGGGTATATTACTTTCACCGGCTATAAAGGAAATTATAGTGTTTCAGACGGAGATGCATCTGCCTGCTTTACGCTGGATGCTCCTGTCAGCATGAAACTGAGCCTTGACCGGTAGTGGAGTGATTTCAATGAATAACCATCCTGTTTTTCGGATAAACCAGACCGGATATGCGGCCGGAATGCCGGTATATATCGCATTTCTGGGTGAAGGTACGGTCCGGCTGACCGATGGCTCCGGCAGATTGCTGCGGGAATTGCATCAAATGCCGTCACCGATTGATCATTCGTCCGGAGATCCGGTTTCAGTCCTGGACCTTGGGATTCTGCCTGAAGGCTGCTATACACTTGAAAATAATGGATTTGTCAGAAAGATCTCGGTTTTGAAGAATCCATGGCAGCCTGTCGTTGATATGATGGTCAAAGGATTCTATTTCCAGCGCTGCGGATGTGAACTGAAGAAAGAGTATGCCGGAGTATATGCACATCCTGCTTGCCACACGGCGCCTGCAGCAGAATGGGAAAACCGTGAAAGAATCCGTCGGATTACCGGAGGCTGGCATGATGCCGGTGATTACGGCAAATATGTTGGTCCCGGAGCTGTTACAGTTGGTCATCTGCTGTACGCCTGGAAGCTGTTTCCGGCCAGCTTTTCCGGTTCTCTGAATATTCCGGAATCAGGAAACGGTATTCCGGACGTTTTGAATGAGGCCCGGTATGAGCTGGACTGGATTCTGCAGATGCAGCGTCCGGATGGTGCTTTTTACCACAAACTGACCAAGGATCATTTTGCTCCGTTTATCATGCCGCACGATGATACCGATCCAGAATACCTCATGCCGGTCTCGCATTGTGCTACGGCAGCCGCTTCCGCATGCCTTGCACTTGCTTCTCGGGTTTATGCCGATTTTGATATTGATTTTTCCGGCAGGGCGCTTGCGGCGGCTCTCAAAGGATGGACATGGCTGGAAGCGAACCCGGATTTCATTCCGTTTCGGAATCCAGAGGGGGTCCGGACCGGATGGTACGGGGAAAAAACTGATTCAGATGATCGTTTTTGGGCCGCCTGTGAACTATTTGCAGCCACCGGTGACATGGATTTCCGGGAAGCTGCTGAAAACCTTTATCGCAGCGGACAGAATCTGACGCAGTTCGGATGGTCGGATGTCGGCGGAATGGGAGCCTTGTGCTGCCTGTTTGATATGCGCGAAAAATCCGGCAGCATTCTTTATTCCCGGCTGAAATCAGATTTTCTCCGGCAGAGTGAAAATGCACTCAAATTGTCTTCCGCTTCAGGATATGGTACTTCCCTTTCTCCGGATCAGTATGTCTGGGGCAGTATCTTGCCGATTATGGCAAATGCCGTTTCCATGATCCTGAATTATATGCTGACCGGACGTGAAGATATGCGGAAAGCGGCGCTGCTTCAATGGCATTACGCGTTTGGTATGAATGCCTTGGATCTATGTTTTGTTACAGGTCTGGGGGAAAAACCCGTGATGCATCCGCATCATCGTCCTTCCGGTTCAGATGGAATTGATGACCCGGTTCCCGGGTTGATTGTCGGCGGACCGAACAAAGGTTTTCCATATCCGGTTCACAGGGAGCGGCTTGGGGAAGATCTTCCTCCTGCAAAGTATTACCTGGATGAGCTTCCGTCTGCAGATACCAATGAAATTGCAATTTACTGGAATTCACCCACTTTATTCGTCGGCGCATTTTTCATGATGGTCAGTCATTCATAATCGGTTTTGCGATATGCAATTGATTTTTCAGACAGATGAAAGGAGTCAGAATATGAAAAAAAGGTTAATGGGAAAGCTCGGCATTTATTCCTCCGCTTTCGGACTTGGCTGCATGCGGTTTAACGGTCCTGCGTCCGGTGACAGTGTGATAGATGAACAGAAAGCCGTCTCACTCATCCGTCGTGCAATTGACGGAGGAGTCACATATCTGGATACGGCATATGTTTACCTAAATAAAACTTCTGAAATTGTCCTGGGCAAAGCCCTGCTGGATGAGTATCGGGATCGGGTTACCATTGCAACGAAAATGCCGGCCGAAGCCGTTCACAACCGGGCTGAGATGGAAGCTCTTCTTGATTCTGAGCTGAAAAAGCTGCAGACGGATCATATTGATTTTTATCTCATGCATGGAATCAACAGGGAAAAATGGGAATACTTCAAATCCATCGGGGCGCCGGAGTTTTTTGATGATATGAAAAAAGCCGGGAAAATCCGGTATAAGTGCTTTTCTTTTCATGGCCCCTATGATCAGTTTGAATATATATTGAACGACAGTGACTGGGATATGGTCCAGATTCAGTATAACTTTATGGATATCAACAACCAGGCCGGCACCCGAGGGCTTGAACTGGCCGGAAGCAAAGGAATTCCGGTTGTGATCATGGAAGGTCTGCTCGGAGGCCGCCTGGCAAATGCTCCGCAAAATGTGCAGGCGCTTTATGATGCTTTTCCGATAAAAAGGTCGGCTGTGGAATGGGCATTCCGATGGTTATGCAATCATCCGGCGGTTTCTGTGGTTCTTTCCGGTTGCAATGAACCGGAGCAGATTGATGAAAACCTCCGGATCTTCGATACAGTGGAACCCGGTATTATGAGTCCTGATGAACTGCATTTGATGGACGATGTACGCAGCGCATATATCAGCCGCACAAAAATCAGCTGTACCGGCTGCCGTTATTGCATGCCCTGCCCGAACGGCGTCAATATTCCGGGTTTATTCTCTGCCTGGAATAATGTATCCTTGTATGATACGGATCCAAAGCATAGCTGGGAGCTTGGAAATATCCTGAAGAATGGTTCCGGAGCGGACAAATGCGTCGGATGCGGTGCCTGCGAGGCAGCCTGTCCGCAGCATTTGAATATCATTGAGTCATTGCAGAACGCATGGACTGACCTGGGATTGTAAAAAGCGATCCCGGAAAAAGCCCGGAATTCGGAAACCGGATTCCGGGTTTTATATATACTTTTGGAAAACCGCAACCAGTCTTCCCTTCCGGGTTTCCCTTTCAATTCCTTCATATTTTCCTTTTCCGATTCCACGGATGGACAGGATGTCTCCGGAATGAAGCTTAGCGCTTCGGTCCATGATGATTCTCCCGTTTACGAATATTTTGCCGGAAGAGAATAAGGAGGCCGCCTGTGTTCGGCTGATGCCTGCAAATTCAGCAGCAAGTGCATCAATCCTTTCGGATGCGGCATGAACATAAACCGGCTGGAATTCCGGCTTCATATCTTCATCATCCGGCGCAGCCGGATATGTGCGGACAGCCGTGCGCCGAACACGGTTCAGGTCTGAAAGAATGATTTCCGCAACATGTTCCTGGCAGACAATCCAGGCTTTCCGTCCGCGTACCAGAATATCGCCGATTGTCGACCGCTCAATTCCAAGGTTCATCACCGCACCGAGATAATCACGATGGGACAGGTCTTCCGCGAATTTTTCATTCTGCGGTTCTGCCCGGATAATCCGGAGCGGTATGGTTTCAGCAGAATCGTATTCGTCTTCACCCGCTGCAAGAATTCGGCGCTCCGCATTTTCATAGCCGCCTTCAAAAGCCCACTGAAAAAACGCCGCGGAAGGATTTCTGGCAAAATCGTCCTGTTCCGCAGGCGTCAGGAAACTGGAATAGCAGCGCCGTCCTGTTTTCTCTGCACGGCTGCAGATATCCAGCAGATGTCGGATTGTTTCTTCTGTTGCGTTCATGGATTCAGTTCTTCCTCCTGTCCGGCTGAACAGGCAAAATCAGGAATTGGAATCCTCGTCATTGGTGTGTTTGATACCGCTTACGCTGCTGACTGCGGAAACAATACAGATAATTACAGCAAATACGGCAATCGCAATAACAGCACTGACCGCAACGATGGCTCCGGTTTCCATTGACAAATTCCTCGTTTCATTCAGGTTCTTTTAATATTATGCGATATTCTTCTGTTTTTTTCAACCGGATAAATCTGTTTTTATTTCCGGGATTGGTTTACAGTTGGAATAAAACAGGATAAACTGAATATAATGAACCTGAAGGGATGATTGGGATTGGAAACTCGGTTTACTTGTCAGGCATCCGCAGCATTTGGGCTGGAAGGGCTTGTGGCTGATGAACTTCGGTTGCTGAAAATGGCGAATGTTCATGCGGAAAACGGAGATGTCCGTTTTGATGCCTGTCCGGAGGATATTTTTCGCTGCAATCTGGCACTGCGGTTTTGCGACCGGATATTTATTGTCCTTGCCGATCAGAAATGCCTGACTTTTGATGAACTGTTTCGTCTTGTTTCTTCTGTTCCTTGGGAAGAATATGTTTCCGGGAATGAGGCTTTCAATATTTCTGCCAAATGTGCCCGAAGTCAGCTGATGAGTCCCCGCGACTGTCAGTCCATTTCAAAAAAAGCAATCCTTGAACGCCTGAAATCGAAAACCGGCCGTCGTGTCTTTCCGGAAGACGGTCCGGCTTTTCCGGTTTTGATTTCGGTCCATTCTGACCGCGTTCGTGTTTTGCTGAATACATCCGGAGAAGCGCTTTCCCGCCGCGGTTACCGTACCTGGAACGGTGAAGCTCCGCTCCGGGAAACCCTTGCTGCTGCATTGGTCCGTCTGAGTCCGTGGAAACCCGGAATACCGTTGTATGATCCCTGTTGCGGAACAGGCACGATTCTGACGGAAGCCGCTTTGATTGCAGGCTGCCGTTGCCCCGGCATTCTCCGCAGCTTTGCGATGGAAAACTTTTTCTTCTGCCGGAATCTGGATTTCGCTTCCATCCGCAGAAATGCGGAAAAAGATTATTCTCCGGACCGGATTGTTGATATTGCCGGTTCAGATATTGATCATGAACCGTTGGAGCTCGCTGCCCGCCATATTCGTCAGGCTCATCTGGAAGGAAAAATATCCCTTTCGGTCCTTCCCCTCCAGGAAGTCGTGCTTTCTTCGGAAAACGGAGTATTCATCTGTAATCCCCCATATGGGGAACGGCTGAATGATCAGTCGGCTGCACGCGCGCTTTACCGTGAACTGCGGGCGCTGAAGGATCGTCATCCATCCTGGTCCCTGTGTGCGATTACTTCGGATCCCGGTTTCGAAAAATCCTTTGGTTTGCGTGCGGATAAAAAAAGACGCCTTTACAACGGGCGTCTTGAATGTACGTATTATATCTATTACGGAAGAAGAAAACCGGTATCAGCCTGAACTTTCATCATGATAATAGCCTTTTCGCTGCTTTCAGCAGGAACGGGCCGGAAATCATTGACATTTTCTGGATATCGTGAGCTGGTCTTGATCGGGATCAGCTCGATTTGTGTTTCCGGTTTTCTGCTTCCAAATGAAATGAAAGCCTGTGCGATGATTGCATCATATCCGCTCAGGTTGATCGTTCCGCCAAAACACAGATTTCCAAGACTGTATATAACCGGTACGTTTTCAATGAAATCAATTCCCTGCACGACATGCGGATGATGGCCGATTACCAGGTTGGCCCCTTCCCTTACGCAGGTTCTTGCCATTGCTTCCTGCATGGCATTATGATTCGGATCATATTCTGTGCCCCAATGGCACTGGCAGATAATATAGTCACAGCCCCTTTCCTTCAGCCTGCGGATATCTCTTGAGATAACCTTTGGATCTTCACGATATGCGGTTTCCCGGCATCCGGCAAATCCGATCAGGTATCCGCGGACTGAAATGACACAAGGCTTCTCTGGCCCGCACCAGTTTGCGATTCCGCTGATTGCATCAACAGTCGATTCATATCCCGGAATGCCGTAATCAATCGTATGATTATTGGCCAGGTTGACAATCTCAACCGATCCGTCCCGGATTATGGAAGAAAACGCCGCAGGTCCGCGGAAACGCCATTGTTTTTTCAGATCTTCTCCGTCTGGGGTATCCTTCAGTACCCCTTCCAGGTTGATACTGGTGATATCATCGTTCTGAAAGTAGTCTCCGATTCCGGAAAACGGATAACCGGATCCGTACTTTGCGATATAGGCAAACAGGCTGTCCTCCCGCCGGAAATAACTCTCCCGTCCTCCAAGTACCGCATCCCCGCCGAATGTGATAATCACGGGATCTTCATCACTGGAAACGCCTGGTTGATTCAGTTGGTCACATACATCGGGATTGGAAGTATTTCCGGTTAGGATGGCCTTTTCTTTTTCCCTTTCTTCGGGATCATCGAGGATAATTACCCGGGAGTGATATGGAATATGCGTCCAGATCCAGTATGCGTTAATTCCTTTTTCTGGTCCGGGTTCTGCCTGAACCCGGATGCATGCATGGGATCCCTTTGTTCCCAGCAGTGCGCGTCCTTCGGTAAAATCTTTCTTTCCGTTTCCGAACGCATAAGGAATCTGATGGATCAGGTTGCCGCCGTCATACTGGATGACAAAATCATACTTTTTTCCGTTTGTACTGTAATCTACCCGGTGCTCACCGGTCAGGAAGCTTCCGGCAGCGGTTTCCTGATACAGTTCATTCTTTTCCATTCGTCCGGTACAGACCTGGATGGTTTCAATCCGTTCCCCCCGGAAAAACACACTCATGGTCTGTGCTTTTTTATCAATCAGCAGTCCGTATTCCCGGCCAGGCTGCACAACCTTCAGCTTTTCAAGGGGGACCCATCCGGATATTTTTTCTCCCTCTTCATGGTTCCAGGCTTCAACCTGTGCCCAGGAATCCATGATATCAAGCACACAAAGCGTCTGGGTTTGTCCATGCAGGGTTCCGAGAACAAGGGAATCCATGCGGGGTTCTTTATATACATTCTGGTGATCGACATTCCGGATATCCACAACAACAGCGGGCTGGGTCATCAGCTTCCAGATGGTCTCATCATCATCGTTTTCTTCCGGCATAATGCGTCCGGTAATGGCAACCGGTTCAGGTGCGGGTTTTTCATTTTCAATCCGAAGATTGAATTCACTCTGATATTCCGGATTGGAAATTTCATATACACGGACCAGGTATTCACCCGGAGCAATTTCATTTCTGCCGCTTATTCCGGACAACGAAGTAGTGTTGATACGGTTCGCTTTCATTTCACGCCGGAAAGAATATACAGGAGTGTCTCCCTGTATAAAATCAAAAACCAGGGTGCCCGCTGTGACAACTTTTGATTCCACAAACCATTCATCCGGATTGCTAAGATAAGCAGTCTGCGATGAGGGAAGTGCAAAATAAAGGGCCTGTGTTACGTACTGAATCGGCGAATCGAACTGCAGTGTATATACATTTCCGGAATTCCCGATCAGTTCACCTGTAATATGATAAGTCATCGGTGTCAGCCGTTCCCGGTTGTATCCGCACCCGTCCCATTCAATCCGTGTATTGCCTGCTTCAATGTCCTGGGATAAGGTTCTGAATACGGAAGTATCATTATGGATCTGAATGGTAAGTTTCCCGCTTTCAGGAGCATCCACAGAGAAAACGTTTTGGGCGAAGCTGGTGATCTGTCCGATTCGTTTAATGGAAAAACCGGAAATTTCTGCAGCGCAGCAGGACAGGAACACGGATACTGCTGATACAGCCAGGATAATTGTCCATATCAGGAAATTCTTTTTCCGCATTCCTCTCCGCCTCCTATTTTCCTGTAATAAACCGGATTCAGACTATCAGTATTTTCCTCTTTCGTCAATGCTTGACAAATGTCTTCCCGGCTCTTATAATCACTTTTGTTCTGCGGTCGTGGCGGAATCGGCATACGCGCACGTTTGAGGGGCGTGTCCAGCAATGGGTACGGGTTCAAGTCCCGTCGACCGCACTTTTTCCCCGGGTTTCTGCCCGGTTTTTTTTTATCTGAATGTAAAAAGGCACGCCTGCACGTGCCTGAAAAGTGGAGATGAGGGGAGTTGAACCCCTGTCCGAAGATTCATCCGAAGGACTTTCTCCGAGCGCATTCCGTGATTTGATTTCCCCGTTCCGGCCGTCCGCGGACAGACTGCCGGACAGGTAGCTTCATAATTACGGATTAAGCTGCAAAGCTTAGGCTTAACTCGTTCCCTGCGATCATGACGCCGGTTGCCTGATCCGCAGGCGGTCAGGGCCGACGCGCGGCATTAAGCCGCGAAAGCGTAATTGCTATTGTCAGTTATTGTTTTTCCCCGTTGATACGCAGTACAGGGCCTGCGGCTCGCTTATCCGTCATCCGACATCCCCGTCGAAACCGGATCATCCCCATTTCTGACAGCATTACGTTTTCAAACTTTTTGCTTTTCACGAAGCGCGCGGCGGATTTCCCGTTCTGAATCGCGTTTCGCGATGGTATCCCGCTTGTCATGTACCTGTTTTCCGCGGCACACACCAAGCTCCATTTTGACTCTTCCGTCTTTGAGATACAGTTCCAGCGGAACCAGTGTATATCCCTGGCGCATCACCTGGGAATCCAGTTTCCGGATTTCACTCCGGTGAAGAAGCAGCTTTTTGTCGCGAAGCGGATCCCGGTTGTAGATGTTTCCCTGCTCATATGGACTGATGTGCATGCCTTCAACCCATACTTCGTTTTTCCGGATCTGGGCCCAGCTTTCCTTAAGGTTGACCTTGCCGAGGCGGACGCTTTTCACTTCAGTGCCAAACAGCGCAATGCCGCATTCAATCCGTTCTTCCACAAAATAGTCATGATAGGCTTTTTTGTTCTGTGCGATGACCTTGATCCCCTTCTGATGCGGCATGAGTCAATTCCTCCCTCCGGAAGTATAACACACGCCTGTGATCTTTTCAATTCCGGCTTTCTATGGTAGAATCACACCTGTTAATGATGGAAAGGTGTGATCCTTCTTGAACGATTTGCACGAAATGTCTTCCCGTGCCAGGAACGCATTCCTGGAATTATCGGTTGCTCCCTTGTCTTCACGGAATGAAGTTCTGACCCGTATGGCGGATCTTCTGGATGCTTCAGCCGATGAAATCTTTGCCGCAAATAAGGAGGATCTCTGTCTTGCTGAAAAGGAAGGACTTTCCTCTCCGCTTCTTCATCGTCTGAAGTTCGGACCGGACAAACTGAAACAGGTATGTGACGGTCTTCACTCCCTTGTTCTTCTTGCGGATCCGATCGGTGCAACCACGATTTCGACACAGATCACCGAAGGCCTGAATCTCTATCGGGTAATATGTCCGATCGGTGTAATTGGTGTGATTTTCGAAAGCCGTCCGGATGCCCTGATCCAGATTGCTTCGCTTTGTGTGAAAAGCGGCAACTCGGTTCTTCTGAAGGGCGGGCGTGAAGCCCTTCATACCAATCAGGTACTTTGCCGGGTGGTACGCGAATCTCTTGAGGCTTCCGGTCTTCCGGCCGATTGTGCCCAGCTGCTGGAAACCCGTGAGGATGTTGCTTCCATGCTGAAGGAAGATGAGCTGATTGATTTGATTATTCCGCGGGGAAGCAACGCATTTGTTCGTTATATTATGGATAACAGCCGCATTCCTGTTCTCGGACATGCAGATGGTATTTGTCATGTTTATGTCGATAAGGATGCAGATCCCGAAAAGGCAGTCCGCATCTGTGTTGACAGTAAAACCCAGTATGTTTCGGTCTGCAATGCCGCTGAAACCCTGCTGATTCACGAAGCGGCGGCAGCTTCCCTCCTTCCCCGGATTGCTGAAGCGCTGAAAGCAAAAAATGTTGAAATTCGCGGAGACAAAGCCGCTGCCGGAATAATTGACTGTATTCCGGCGACCGAAAAGGACTGGGCAACAGAATACCTGGATTATATTATCTCTGTGCGGGTGGTTTCTTCTCTTCGGGAAGCGGTTGACCATATCAATCATTACGGTTCTCACCATACGGACTGTATTGTTACAGAGGACAAATCAGCTGCCGCCGAATTTATGAACCGGGTAGACAGCGCCGGCGTATACTGGAATGTTTCCACCCGTTTCGCCGACGGGTTTGTTTACGGTTTCGGTGCGGAAGTCGGTATTGCGACCGGTAAGATTCATGCCCGCGGTCCTATGGGTCTGGAGGGTCTGACAACCTATAAATACAAACTGATCGGAAACGGGAATATTCTTGCTGAAATAAAAGACGGAACCCGTTCATTTACCCATGTGCCGCTCAATGAAAAGTGTCCGCTTTAATGACTCAGAGGTGATTTTGATATGATGAGGCTGCAGAAATTCCTGGCGCTCAGCGGAGTCGCATCGCGCCGGAACGCGGAAAAGATGATTTCGGAAGGACGGGTCTCGGTCAATCATTGCAGGGTTACCGAAATGGGTATTCAGGTGGATGAAAATTCCGATATGGTTGAAGTGGACGGAACCGTTGTTTCCATTCAGGAAGAAAAGCATTATATTGCATACAATAAACCGATTGGTGAAGTCACAACTGTTTCTGACCCGGAAGGCCGCGCAACTGTAATGGACAAATTCCGGGATTATCCCGTACGCCTTTATCCGGTGGGACGTCTCGATTATGACAGCGAGGGTCTGATTCTCCTCACGAACGACGGGGACATGATGAATCATGTTCTTCATCCCAGCCGTGAAGTCAGCAAGGTATACCTGACCAAGGTTTCCAATCAGGTTACAGATGATGAAATCAGCCAGCTGCGGCGCGGTGTGATGATTGACGGCCGTCTGACCTCCCCGGCTTCCGTACGTCTGATCCGCCGGGAAACATTTGATACGGTCCTGCTGATTTCGATTCATGAAGGCCGGAACCGCCAGGTACGGAAAATGGTGGATGCGGTTGGGCACCAGGTGGTCAGCCTGAAAAGGGTTGAATTCGGTCCGGTCAGCCTTGGGGACCTTCCCGCAGGCAAATGGCGCCGCCTGACAGAATCAGAAATCCGCAGGCTGAAGGAAATATGATTTTCATGCATTCTGCTTTTTCCGGCTCTTGACAAATCCGGGTTTTTCGATATAATCAATCCCTGTGAGCAACAGCCTGCCTGGAGAGTTGGCTGAGTGGTCTAAGGCGCACGACTGGAAATCGTGTGTGGGGTGATACCTCACCTAGGGTTCAAATCCCTAACTCTCCGCCATCAAAGAAACCTCTTTTGTCTGCCAAAAGGACAAGGGAGGTTTCTTTGTTGTTTTAACGAGATGAGCATGATATATTATTTCTATACGCTTCGGATGGGAGGAATGACGAACGGTACATTTGGAAGAATTAAACAAGTATAATGTATGGGACGTTATCGAACTAACTGTAAAAAAAGAGCAGGAAAGTTTTATCGCAGGCAATGAATGGAGTCTCGTCCATGCCTATGTGGGAAACAAAACCGAAGGCGCGGTATACCCTTTTGGAATTTTCGATGATGATAAAGCTGTTGGATTCTTAATGATCGCTTATGACTATGGCGAAGTATGCAATGATCCTGACGCGCCGGAAATATCCCAAAAGAATTATTTCCTTTGGCGATTGATGATAGATGAAGAAGAGCAAGGAAAAGGTTACGGGAAGAAAGCAGTAAAGCTTGCCTTGGAGTTTGTTAAGACATTCCCGCACGGCAAAGCGGATTTCTGCTGGCTTTGCTATGACAAAAACAACGAAGTCGCAAGGAAGCTATATCTTTCCATGGGATTTCAGGAGATTGGTGAACAGGATGATGATATCAACGCGGTAATTAAACTATAGAAAATCGCTGGTGTACTTTTAGGCGTATTTAGCTTGAAAAGTGTACTTTTACGCGGACTTACACATATAAAAGTCCTGTCATGAATGACAGGACTTTTATTGATTCATTTGTAATTTTCTGTTTATTCTGCACCGTCCCGGTTATACATGCAGTTTTTCATGATTGCTTCCACAATTTCCGGGTATTTCCATTCACAGGTCCTGCGGTCAATCAGTCCGAACAGTTCGCCGTCCCCGGTAAATCCATGGTTATCCCACCAACAGCATGTCATTCCGCGGGCACTGCCGGAAGCAGTGAAATAAGCAGCAAAATTCACACGGTCCTGCAGGTTGCCGCGTTTGTTCATTGCGCCGTATTCGTCGATAATAACCGGAATTCCCCGGGAAATAAATCGATTGTAAAGCGCGTTCATAAAAGTTCCGATTTCCGAAGTATACCGGGCATTTGTATGGTCAAACGTATTATAGCCGCCTTTGTTCAGCGCAAAATCATAAGGCGTATAGGCGTGAGCTTCCAGGATAATTCTGTTGTCGGCTGTATCTTTGGGCAGTTCGAACATTTCGCTGACTGCGTAATTGGGACTGGCATCATAGGAAGGAACCAGCAGATAGCGGGTCGCGTTGTTGCCTCCGCTTGCCCGTACAGTATCGACAAATACCTGATTCAGTTCATTGATACAGCGCATGGAATTCCGGCATTCGGAAGACATCTGGTTCCAGTTCCATTCATATTGGGTATTGACCATACGGGGCTCATTCATGGATTCAAGGATGACGTGCTCATCAAATTCATTGAAAGCTTCTGCCATCTGTTTCCAGATAGCGGTCATATATTCGATGGAACGTGCCTGATTGGCCGGACTTGGATACAGGTATCCGATTTTGTTGTCGTGATGTACATTGACAATGACGTACATACCTTCATCAATGCACCAGCCGACTACCTGTTTGACTCTGGCCATCCATTCGGGTGATATATTGTCAGACTGATCCACATGGTCGTGCCAGCTGACAGGAATCCGGATCAGGTTGAACCCGGCGGCCTTGATCGCCTGAATCAGGGCACGGGATGTCTTCACCCCGCACCACATGGATTCAATATCCATTTCGGAGCCATGAAACCACGTTCCCGGATCATTGGCATCAAATGTATTGCCGAGATTCCATCCGGTTTTCAGCTCCCTTGTAAACCGCATGGCTTCATTGTCCGGAATATCAAAGCGTTTCATCTCCGTGATGACCGGCACCGTAATGCCATCTTCTGCCATGCAGGCTGCAGCTGCTGTCAGTATAATCATTGCAAGAATAATGGACAGTATTTTTTTCATATGTTTCCGCCCTTTCATTTTTGTGTTTTGATTATATCATTGCGCAGTCATTTCCTGCAACTCCGGTTACTTTTGGCTTTTAATATTTCCTTATAAGTGGTAAAATAATATGATTCTTTTTTCTGAAGGAGGGCCCTTATGCGGATTATTGTCATCGGAGCCGGAAAGGTTGGATATAAGCTTGCAGAGCATCTGACCTCCGAGGAGCATGATGTGACCGTCATTGACAATGATGAGGATGTCATCGAACGCTGTTCCGGTTCCCTGGATGTGATCTGTCTCAGGGGGAACGGCGCCAATGCGAAAATCCTGCTCGAAGCAGGTGTGGATAAAGCCCAGATCGTAATTTCCTCTACAGCCAGTGACGAAACCAATATGCTTTCCTGCCTGATTGCGAAACGTCTCGGCGCCCAGTATACAATTGCACGGATTCGGGATCCGGAGTTCAATGAAAGCCAGATGCTTCTGCAGAATGAGCTCGGCATTGATGTGGCCATCAACCCGGAACGCGCCACCGCACTGGAAATCAGCCGCCTGCTCCGGTATCCTTTTGCCGGAAGTATTGAATCCTTTGCAAAAGGCCAGGTTGAAATGGTCGAATTCCGGGCCCAGGAATCAGATCCGGTGGTCGGAATCGCGATGAAGGATCTTGCCTCCAGGATTCCCGGCCTTCCCCGTATTCTCTATGCAATGGTGGAACGCAATGGGGAAATGCTGATTCCGTCCGGTGACTTCAAAATCGAAGCCGGTGACAAGGTATATGTTTCCGGTGATATGCTGACCATAACGGAATTTTTCCGCTTCCTTGGCCGCAACAAACAGAAAATCCGCAGCGTGATGCTGCTGGGCGGCGGCCGTATCTCCTATTACCTGTCCCGCTTTATTGTCCCGATGGGAATTCATGTGACTCTCTTTGAACTGAATCAGCAAAAAGCGCGGACACTCAGTGAGCTTCTTCCCAAAGTCGATGTGATCTTTGGCGACGGAACGGATCAGGATCTGCTCGAGGAACAGGGATTATCCCAGATGGACGCATTTGTTTCCCTCAGTAACCGTGATGAAGAAAACCTGATGACGGCCATGTACGCCGCCCGGGCCGGCGTACCGAAGACGATCGCCAAAAACAGCCGGACGACTTATATGGAAATTCTCAATGACCTGGGTCTCGATTCTGTGATCAGCCCGCAGACAATTACCAGCTCAACCATCCTTCGTTATGTCCGTGCACGGGAAAACAGTACCGGAACAAGGATTGAGCGCCTTTACCGCATAGCGGACGGAAAAGCAGAAGCGATTGAGTTTATTGCCCGTAAAGGAGATGCATATATCGGCGTTCCGCTGAAAGACCTTTCCACAAGGAAAGGTGCAATCGTCTCAGTTATTGTCCACCAGGGGAAAATCATCATTCCTTTCGGTCAGGATCATATTGAGGAAGGCGATCATGTCATTATCATTTCCCGCGATTCAGGCGTATCTGATCTGAATGAGGTACTCTATCGATGAACCGTAGACTGATTATCCGTGTTCTCGGCGCAATCCTGCTGGTGGAATCAGCGGCGATGCTTCCCGCTCTGCTGGTCTCCCTCGTTTATAATGACGGGGATACCGCCGTTTTGGGGCTCAGTGTCCTGATTGTTTCATTTATCGGTACGCTGATGCTGATGCTTCCTCCCCCTCTGGCCGGCAGTCATCTGCGGCTCAAGGAAGGCTTTATTATCACCGCGCTGGGCTGGATCCTGATGAGCCTTTGCGGAGCGCTTCCCTTCTTCATCTCCGGTATATATTCCCGGTTTGAAGATGCTTTTTTTGAAGCTGTTTCCGGTTTCACAACAACAGGAGCTTCTGTACTGACCCGGTTTGAAGGTTTTCCCCACGGGATTATGCTGTGGCGCGCAACCACCCACTGGGTGGGCGGTATGGGTGTACTGGTTCTGACATTGGCCCTGCTTCCAAAACTGACCGGCCGTACTGCGCACCTCGTAAAGGCAGAAAGTCCCGGTCCTTCCCTCAGCAAGCTGGTTCCGCAGACCGGCAAAACCGCAAAGATCCTGTATTCTTTGTATATCGGCCTCACAATTCTCGAGTTTATTTCCCTGATGTTCTGCGGCGTCACCCCCTATGATGCAGTGATCCATACATTTGGCACGGCTGGCACAGGCGGTTTCAGCAACTTCGGGGACAGCGTCCGTCATTTTGACAGTGTGGCAGTGGATACTGTCATTTCGATTTTTATGTTTTTGTTCGGCTGCAACTTCGCGCTTTACTATAAGCTCCTCTTTGGTGAAGGTTTCAGGGCCTTCTTGCGGGATGAGGAGTTTCGCTGGTATCTTTGCATCGGGGTCACTTTTATCCTGCTGATCTCCCTTTTTAATCTTCCGGTATACGGGAACTTCTTCACCTCCCTTCGGTACGGATCATTCCAGGTCCTTTCGGTCATGTCGACGACCGGTTTTGTCACCGCAGATTTTAATCTCTGGCCCGTTGCATCCCAGATGCTCCTGATCATTACGATGTTTATCGGAGCCTGTGCCGGATCCACCGCAGGCGGTATGAAGGTAATCCGGATCAACCTGATCGCCAAAATGTCCCGCCGGAATATCCAGATGACGGGAAACCCGAAGAGGATGGATGTGATCCGCCTGGACGGGAAAGCGGTAGATGACAATATTCTCAGCCAGGTAGCCCAGTTTGCGCTGATGTATGTTGCGCTTGTCCTTCTCGGAGCATTCCTGATATCGCTGGAAGGGAAATTCGACCTGACAACCAATCTGAGTGCTGCCCTCACATGTGTCAGCAATGTCGGTCCCGGGCTGGGAGCAGTAGGACCGACTGAAAACTTTGCTTCCTATGGTATTTTCGGTAAACTGGTCCTTTCGTTCCTGATGCTGTTCGGCCGTCTGGAACTTCTTCCGATGTTTATCCTGTTTACGCGTTCCGCATGGCGGAAATACTGATCATCCCCCTGGGGAGGTGGCACTGTGACTAACACTGCAAAAAATATCGCCAAAGGAATTTCAATCCTGGGCATTACCGGTATTGTCTGCAAAGTAATCGGCCTTCTTTTCTCAATACCGCTGAATAATATTTATTCCGATACGATTGAGGCAAATGATGTTGCCGGTTTGTTCTATTCTGTTTATCCAACCTATACCCTGCTTCTGACAATCTCCAGTGCCGGTCTTCCGGTCGCCGTATCCCGCCTGGTTGCCGGATTCCTGGCACGCGGTGACCGTGACAGTGCTTGGACCACTTTCAGAACAGCCCTCAGAATGCTTACTTGTCTCGGCGCTGTCTGCACAGTCCTGATGGTGTTACTGAATAAGGTACTCGTCGCCTGGGTTGACAAACCGCTTTCTTCCATGGGCTTTTATGCAATTGCTCCATGTGTCTTCATTGTATGTATTCTGTCTGCATACCGGGGCTTTATTCAGGGACAGCACAATATGCTGCCGACAGCTGTAACACAGTTGATTGAACAGGTCGGTAAAGTGATTATTTCACTTCCCCTTGCCTATATCGGTGTCCATTATTTCAACAGCCTTGAAATAGCTGCAGCCGGCGCACTTCTTGGAATTACGGTCGCTGAGCTGATTGCATTATGCTATATCATGATCCATCACAAGTTCCTGAAAAAGCAATTTGATATCATTCCCCAGAATCAGGAGGAACACCCGCTTGATCAGCGTTCCATACTTCGCCGGCTGATCATGATTTCCATACCGATTACGATTACAGCATGCATTATTCCGCTTTCAGGATTCATTGATTCGATCATGATGATGAAGCGCATGATGGTATCCGGCCTGTCGTGGGAAGAGGCGGATGCTGCTTATAATCTGTTCCATGGTGTGGTAATCCGTTTTATCAATATTCCCACGGCAGTCGCTCTGGCGATTTCCATGAATCTCGTTCCGGTTATTTCAGCTCGTCGCGCTGTCAATGATCATGAAGGGATCCGGCGTGAAAGCAATACCGGTATGCGCTATGCTTTCCTGATTGGTTTTCCTGCTTCCGTTGGTATGAGTCTTCTCTCCCGGGGAGCAGTGGAATTCTTTTATCGGAACAGTTTTCCCGCCTGGAAGATTACCCTCGCGTCAGAGCTCCTTTCTGTTTCAGCATTGACCGTTATTCTGTTTACTGCGGTTCAGGCAACCAGCAGTATTCTCCAGGGAATCCGTCGTCAGAAGATTCCGATGTATGCTATGGCAGCAGGTGTTGCCGTGAAGGTTATTCTGAATTTTATCCTGATCGGTACTCCCGGCATCAATATTCATGGCGGACCAATCGCCTCCATTTTCTGCTATGCCGTAGCGCTTGTTATCAATATTGTTTTTGTTTGCAGATATACAAAACTGAAATTCAACTGGATGGACTGGCTTGTCCGTCCGGGACTTGCCACTGCGGTGATGGGAGGCATTGTCTATGCGCTACTCTGCATTCTTCCGGCCGGCCGCCTGAGCACGATTATTGAAATAACAGCCGGTGTTATCGCTTTCATTGTTGCTGCCATCGTCCTGAAAGCCATTTCACTGGATGAACTCCGTAAGATGCTAAAGAGAGGAAGATCAAAGGCTTGAAACGCAGATCGCTTACAGTGGTTTCAATCGGTCCGGGAGATGTTTCTCTGCTGAATCAGGCAACAGTTGATACGCTTCGCGGTGCTTCCCCATTAATTCTGCGTACGGACCACCATCCCATGGCAGCATGGCTGAAGGATCAGGATATTTCATATGTGTCGTTGGACGATCTTTACGAATCCTCGGATGATTTTGACTGTATGAACTCGGCCATGGCGGATCGCGTATGGCAGCTGGCCGCAGAAGGGAAACATGCAGTGTATGCGGTTCCTGATCTGCTTACGGACCGGTCAGTCGATGAGCTGTTCCGGCATATTCCTGAATCCTGTTCTGAACCGGAAATCATTCCGGGGTTTTCGTACGCAGATTTTTACCTTGCCCGCTGCAGGGGCCTGATTTCTTCCGGTAATATCCGGATTGTTTCCGCATCCGAATTCCTTTCGTCTTTTTATGATCCGGAACAATCGCTTCTGATAACTGAAGTTGATGGAGCAATTACAGCCGGAGATGTGAAAGCGCATTTGTCTTCCCTCTTTGATGAGGAATCATCTGTATGGCTTATTCAGGCAGGAGGCCGTCCGGTTTCTCTCCCTCTTTATGAGCTGGACCGGAAAAAGAAATATGATCATATGACTGCTGTCCTTGTCCCTGGATCAGATTTCCTGCATCACTGCCGGAATACAATTCATGACCTGCTGAGTATTATGGAGCGTCTCCGGGCTCCGGACGGATGTCCCTGGGACAGCATTCAGACCCATGAATCCCTTCGTCCGTATATGGTGGAGGAAGCCTGGGAAGCGGTAAATGCGATTGATGATAACGACCCGGATCATCTGGCGGATGAACTGGGGGATCTTCTGTTCCAGATTGTATTTCATGCTTCCGTCGGGAAATCCTTCGGTGAGTTTGACTTTGTGGATGTAGTCACCAATATATGTACCAAGATGATTCATCGTCATCCGCATGTTTTCGGAAGCAAACATGTATCTTCTCCGGATGAGGTTTCCGACACCTGGGAGGAAATCAAACGGCAGGAAACCGGCAGCCGGACTGTAAGTGAAAGCCTTAATGATGTATCTTCGGGTCTTCCATCTTTAAAATATGCCATAAAAGTGAACAAAAAAGTGCAGCAGCTGCCGTCCTGGCGGCGGAATCCGGCCGATATCGCCGAAGAAATCCGAAATCTTTCCGGTTTACTGCTTGCTGCGGACGGTTCACTGGATGAGAAAGTAATGGGAAAACTCCTGTTTCTTTGCACTCATCTCTGCCACCGTTCAGACCGGGATGCGGAGATTATCCTGCATCAGGCGGTTGATCGTTTCAAATCTGCCTTTTCACGGATGGAAAATGATGTAAAATCTGCGGGAAAAGCGCTTGAAACCTTGACTTTCGAAGAAATATGCTTATACTTAAATAAAGCCGAAGCGGGAAATTGAATAGATTGGAGTTTTCCTTTTTGGCGTATTATTTTCACGCATAACGCGTGATCATTTTGAAGGAGGCTATCCCAATGAACAAGAGTGAACTCATCGCCGCGCTGGCCGGCAAAGCTGAACTTTCCAAGAAAGATGCTGAAAAAGCGCTCAACGCTTTTGTTGACGTTGTCAACGAGACCCTCGCCAAGGGTGAAAAGGTTCAGCTGATTGGTTTCGGCACCTTTGATGTGAAGAGCCGTGCTGCCCGTGTTGCCCGCAATCCCCGCACCGGTGCTGAACTGAAGATTGCTGCTTCCAAGGCTCCCGCCTTCAAACCCGGCAAGGCGCTGAAGGATAAAGTTAATACTCCTGCAAAGAAAAAGGGCAAGAAGTAATCGAAAATAAAGACCCGCGGGAGCCTGACTCCCGCGGGTCTATTTTGTGAGGTTGTTATGCGACTGGACAAATACCTGAAGGTCTCCCGTATTATTAAACGTCGGACCGTCGCCAATGAAGCTTGCTCCGGCGGCCGGGTAATGCTGAATCAGAAGGTGGCCAAACCCGGTGCGGATGTCAAACCGGGTGATCAGATTTCCATTCGGTTTGGTGAACATTTAGGTCTGTATGAGGTGATCAGCATAGCTGAAACCGTCAGAAAAGACCAGGCTTCTTCCATGTACAGGGTAATCAGTGAGGATGAATCTGCTGCAGCGGAGCGTAACCTGGAATGAAAAAGGTTTTGATTATGGCTGCCGGCGGATCCGGCAGCCGCATGAAAACTGATATCAATAAAATACTTCTTCCTCTTGCCGGAAAAACGGTCATCCGCCGGAGTCTGGAGGCTTTTTCCGGATTGGTGGATGAAGTTGTGCTGTCGGTTCGGCCGGAAGACCGGAAGGCAATCCAGGATGAATTGGATCTTTCCGGTATTTCATGTCCCTGCCGCCTTGTTCCCGGCGGAGCCACGCGTCAGGAATCCGTATTGAATGGACTGGAGTCTGTTTTATGGGATCCGGATGATATTGTGCTTGTCCATGATGCTGCCCGTTGCATGATAGACCGCGGTACCATCGAACGTGTGATTGATTCCTGCCGCAGATTCGGTTCCGGAATACCGGCAGTACCGGCAGTCAGTACTTTTAAGCTGTGTGATACGGCTGGAATAATCACCGGAAGTGTTCCGCGTTCTTCCCTTTGCGAAATCCAGACTCCGCAGGGATTTATCGGTTCCGAACTTCTCCGCATTTCCCGGAAAGCGCTGGAATGCGGATATGAGGTAACAGATGATTCATCGGTAATGGAATGGGCCGGAATCGAGGTCCGTACAGTTGCTGGTTCTTCCAATAATATCAAACTGACAACAATGGAGGATTATATGTCCGCCGAAAGATTACTGAATCCGGTTGTCTCCTCTTTCAGGATTGGAACGGGGTATGATGTACACCGGATTGTGGATGACCGGAAACTGGTTCTTTGCGGAGTCGAAATACCGTGGGAATTCGGGCTTCTTGGCCACAGCGATGCGGATGTTGCTCTGCATGCACTGATGGATGCGATGCTGGGTGCCGCTTCCCTGGGGGACATCGGCCGTCATTTCCCGGATTCGGATCCGCAGTATAAAGGAATCTCGTCTGTCATCCTTCTGAAAAAGACCGCCGAAATCCTTCAGCGGTCGGGGTATACACTGGTTAACGCCGATATTACGATTATTGCCCAGAAACCGAAACTGCTCCCCTATATACCCGCCATGAGGGAGAGTATTTCCGATGCGCTTTCCTGTGATCCGGACAGGATCAGTGTAAAGGCAACGACTACGGAACAGCTGGGTTTTGAAGGACGGATGGAAGGCATATCTGCCCAGGCAGTCTGCCTGATCATTAAATCATGATCAAGATCATTCATCTTGCTCCGTAACTTTCCGTACAATCGCTTCATCCGCGTTTTTCAGCAGCCGCATTCCAGCAGCTGCTTTTTCATTTTCAGTCAGCTTATCCAGCTGCAGTGCATTTGCAGTATCAAACGGAACAAACGGCCATGTGGATGTGGTCCTGATCTCCCCTTCTGCCTGCAATTCCATATCGCCCTGATTCAGCTTTATTGCAGTTTCCAGTTTGGTGGCTGCATTCGGGCCTGATTTTCCGGAATAATGGAGCGTCAGTTCTGCCGTCAGCGGATCAAACGGATCGATATCCGCATCTTCCGCTCCTTCAGGAAGTGAAGAAGTATCCCGTCTGATTTCTGCGGTATAAGTGATGATTTCGTGATTCCTTTCTTTCTCCTGATCAAAACTGAGTTCTGAATTCTTGCGGATCTGCATACTGAGCGCCAGGTTGGCTTCTTCGCTGTTTCTGTCCTGGTTGATCCGGATATAGCGGGCATTGAACTGGTATTCGGCGCCTTCAAGAATTGTTTCGATATTTTCGGGAATGAACAGCTGAATTGTTCCTTTTTCTCCCTGCAGGGTCCAGCTTTGTATATCCCCGCTGTTGCGGATTTTCAGAATCTCGTATCCGGTAATTTCCGGATTGATCGGAAGGACCAGCTCTTTGCTGACAGTTTGTCCCAGGGCGGTTTTGGTCCGGGTATACTGAATATCCCCGCGGATGGCTGTGCCTGCAAGTGCTTCCATATAATAATATCCGAGATTCGGATTCAGGTAGACAGCCTTTTGCTCATCGGTCATGATCTGGCTGAAAAATGATTCCATCTCCGGATCTGCAGCGGCCGTAATGATCAGGTCGGCAATTTCCCTGCATACTTCATCTGCCGGCACGATACAGTTCAGTTTCATCAGGATGGAGCCGTCTTCCGTCCGGATCTGTTCGGGAATCCCCTGGAATCCGTCAATCCATTTATCAAGCATCTTGCTGTATTTTTCAATTGCGGAATCCTGTTTCTGCCGGGCGGCTTCATTCAGGTTCATCATCGAAAGCAGGACGGAATTCAGGGATGGATTTTCCCGGTTTGTCATTCCTTCAGGAAGTATCAGGGACATTTCTTCCGGAAGCTGGAATACTTCGTTCGGAAGGAAATCACTCCGGAAGAACAGGGATTTCTCACTGCGGTACAGTTCAGTTTTGTTGAACTGGCTCAGTTCCTTGCCTTCCTCATCTGTCTCCGCCTGGTAAACAACAATATGCCATTGTTCACCGGATGCATTCCGGAGAATGCTGTACTCTGCGTTCTGGATAGCGCTGAGCAGCGGGTATTCTGCTGCGTCCGCATTTCCGGTCACAGTCAGCTTCCCCTTTTCACCGTTTCCGTCATGCTGCATCTGGCGCTGAAGCTTTGTTGAAAGTTTCAGTTCGTCTGCAAGTGCAGTTGCAGCCGTAATCATCATTACAATGCATAAAACCATCGTCAGGATTCGTTTCATGGTGTTTTTGTTCCCTCCGGTTTCTCCGTATTCATGATCGTCCGCATCCACCAGTTATCCGGAAGATCTGCCAGAATAAACTGCAGATCCTCTTCAGGGATCTTTTCCAGAGCCCTCAGGAATAATCCGGCGGCTTTTTCCCGGATGTTCTGCAGGTCCATTTCCGAGGGTACCGCTGATTCGCCTTCTTTCCAGTATGGCGCATCACATGTGTTCCAGGAGAATTTCACCCGAAAATGTTCTCTATCTATTTTATTCAATTCATTCGCAATTTCAAGACTGCCGTGATATTCTTCCGCTTCCCCGGGTATGATGCTGATCCTGTATTCACGGATATCATTCACACCGGATGAAGTGGTTTTCCTTACTGCGTTTCCGGCAATGTTTTCTTCGTTCGCCTTCAGGTATATATCAAGACGGATCCGGTTTCTGACCCGGTTCTTTACTTCATCCGTATCAATACTGCAGGTATATTCTTCTGAACCGTCCGGCTGAATAACCGATTCCCGGGTCAATGTGACATTGTGTCGTTCCGTTCCGGTCACAGCCGGTGTTTTCAGCACAAGTACGTCTTTTGAGTTGTTTCCGGATTTCAGGCATTTCCAGTCCACATCGGTATTTCGGATGCTGTCCTCGCTCAGGCCGGATTTTCCGGTATAGTTGACCTTCATCAGGTTTCCGTCTGCATTCCGCAGAAGAGTCAGGCGTTGTCTTCCGCTCAGGATGACTCCGGAAAGGAACTGGCGCACATGAATCAGTTCTTTGTTTTCCAGATATGCAGCCATTTCTTCAGTGGAAAGCACATCCTGGCTGAGAACCATTGCGTAACGTTTTACAGCCGTTCCGTACCCTTTATACTGTATACTGACTTTTGATTCACTCACGGATTCCGGAAAAAGTTCAGGAAGTCCGCTGAAAAAACGGTAAAACTCCGGAAGCAGCAGCTGGAATCCTGTATAGTATTCAGTCATGTCCTCTTCAGCGGAAATGCCCGTCAGGACTTCTGTCAGATCAGTCCCTTCAGTAATGAAGATTTTTTCAGAAAACGGAAAGGTTGTTTCTGTCTTTCCGTCTTCCTTCCTGGCCCTGCACTCAAGGACCGGTTTATCATCCACATCAATTTCTTCTTCCTGGACAATACCATCGGAACGAATCTTGAATGTCAGGTGTTTCAGGAGTCCGTTCAGCCATTCGGTACGGGTTTCAGAAAACTGCGGAAGGCTTACCGCTTCAGCCTTAATGGTGATTTCTGCCGGCTTTTCTGCAGGATTTGAAACTTTTGTCAGAAGCTCGTCAATTGTTCCGGCAAATGCGGAGACCGGAATCATCACCAGGGCCAGCAGCAAAATTCCCGTATGCCTGAATTGCTTCATTCTCATTGAGATATCATCTCTCCCGGTTTATAAGGTTGGACAGATCATTCTGTCAGCCCGCTGAAGAATTTCTCCAGTATCCGTTCTGTTTCGTCCGGATCATCACAAAGGTTAATTTTGGCGCGGACTGCAGCAGCTCCGCGCAGTCCGTGAATGTACCACCCGATATGCTTTCGCATTTCCCGTACGGCAATATGCTCCGGAAGATGGGATCTCATCGCATCTGAATGCTTCCGGATCATTTCATATCGTTCCTGCAGAGTAACGGGCTGGAGAGACTTACCGGTCAAAAGCTGCTGGATTCCGCGGAATATCCATGGATTTCCCATGACACCCCTCCCGATCATGATTCCGTCGGCGCCGGATTCCGCAAGCCTTTTTACAGCTTCTTCCGGGGTAAAAATATCTCCGTTTCCGATGACCGGAATATGCACAGCCTGTTTTACCTGCGAAATGGCTTCCCAATCGGCTTTTCCGCTGTATTGCTGTTCTTTGGTCCTCCCGTGAACGGTGATTTCCCGGATTCCGGCGTCTTCTGCCATTTTTGCGTATTCTGCGGCACAGATGTGTTCCGAATCCCATCCAAGCCGCATTTTCACAGATACGGGAAGAGAAACAGCCCGGACCGTTTTTTCCATCATGTTCCGGGCAATATCGGGGGTTCGCAGCAGCCCACTGCCCTCTCCGGAAGATGCAACTTTTCTCGCTGGGCATCCCATGTTCAGGTCAATCCCATCATAAATGCCCAGTGATTCGATTCTCCTTGCAGCTTCAGCAACGGTATCCGGGTCACGGCCAAAAAGCTGCAGAATCAGTTTTTTCTCTTTATCCCCCCGGATCATCAGCTCCCGGGTGGCCTGCTGGTTCGGGGCACAAAGATAACCCATCGCACTGATCATCTCAGTATATCCGATTTCACATCCGAGTTCACCGCAGATTGTCCGGAAAATGAAATCGGTAATCCCGCACATGGGAGCAAGTCGGATCTTATTCATACCGGGCTTCCCGTGGGAATATCGTTATCCGTTCAGCAGTATCCGCGTATCCGGCAAGCGGCGCATAAACGGCTTCTCCTTTTCCTGCCGGCAGTACGGGGATATCGGATGGAACCCCGTCTGCAGCCGGCCATCTTGAAATCCGTTTCATGGGAACGAAAGATTTCCCGTTTTTCATACAGGGTTTTCCGCATACGGCATATCGGTATTCTGCTCCGGAAACATCAAGTGACATCAGTCGGTTCCTTGTAAAAACGCAGATTCCCTGGTGCTGGGTTTCTTCCGTATATATCCGGTCTCCCTGGTGAAATATCAGGGTGTCCAGGTTCTCCCAGGAACGCCTTATCCGCAAGTAGCCTCCTCCGGACCGGATCAGTTCCTCCGTACTGGCGGGAATTTCTGTCCCGTCTACGTTCTGTACGGAAATATCAGCCGTTTCAGTTTCAGCGCAGAAAAGAAGGAGGTTGATATCGACTGATTCCTTGCACCGGAAATGAACAGATTCTCCGTCAGATGTCAGGATAGCGGATTGATTTCCGTTCGTAACAAAATATCGTCCGGGCATGAGATAATTCAGCCTGATTTCTTCTGTGCCGGTTGTTACAGCATATTGCCATACAGCAGCCGCAGCACGTGCAAGCCTGGCCGCTGTACGCATATCCCGGTCCTGTTCCGGAGCCGGATCAAAGCAGTGGGAATCTCCGCTTCCCCCCAGGCAGTTGATAAAACGATATCCGTTTTTTTCCGCATGATTCAGGCAGTCAGCAAGGCCGTTGTATACCAGCCGTACCAGTTCATTCACAGCCCAGGTTTCTGTTCCGGCCTGCATCTGGCTGATCATTGCCTCCGTCCATGCGGCTGTGGCGGCCGGGTGGATTCCCTGGTTTGCCCCGCGGCCGGCCAGGAGGACGTTCGCTGTAGTCCCGCCGCATACAGCACCATGATGCTTATGGATATATTCCCAGCCTTTTCGACCCGCAGACAATTCCTGTCCGTTTCCGCTGTATATGGCCGAATAAGCAGTATACCGCATTCCGTCTGCCAGGATTTCAGCATGGTTGGTCAGGTACTGTGTGTTGAAAAAATCAAGTTCTGTAAAATCCTCACGGGCATACAGTGCTTTCATCTCTTCAGCGGAATCCGGAAGGTTCAGGGATGTTCGCTGTTGGAAATGATGAAGCGCTGTAGTCCAGTCCATTGCGGCACTGCGCAGGCGGGAGCAAAGCCGCAGTACAGCCTTGAGTCCGCTGATCCGGTAAAACCGGACCAGGAATTCCATCAGGTCAGCAGGCTGTATGCGTACCCAGCGGGTTCCGGTAAAGCGGTCCCATCCTGCTTCAAGCCACCGGCACCATTTGGCAAGCCTCTTCAGGATCTCTTTATCTCCTGTATACTCAAACAAAGCAAGGGCTGCACGGGCAGCTGAAATCTGGTCAGCTTCTTCAATTCCTGCAAAGCTCCCGTCTTCCGTATCCGCAAGCGCACGGATAACCGCCTTTGCGGAAGGTTCATCCGCAGGATGGTCACAGATCAGACATGCCAGGGAGAAAGCACCTTCCCACGTATATGGGCTGCCGGTAAATTCATTCAGTTTCCTGTACAGGGAAATCAGCTCTCCGGACTCAGTTCTTACCAGTCCGCGGCTCAGCCCGCTCTGTACGGAGTTCATCAGCGGATATCTGCTGTAAATCGGTTTCTGCGGCATATTGCTTCCTTTCTTCCTTTGGATCAATCCAACTTAAATATTATACAGGATTTACCGGTTGAAAACAAGCAACGCCTTTATTCGTCCTGTCTGCGCAGCTTGAATCCGGTCATCAGGGCAGTTGCGATTTCACGTCCGGTTTCATCGGCAACATTCACAATATAAACGCAGCTGCTCCTTCCGTCCTTCCTGCATTCTGCCTTTGCCGTCAGTATTTTCCCTTTGGGCCGGTTCAGGTAGTTTACACTGACCTGTTGCGCAACCGTTGGATGGTGAATGCTGGAACTTGCAACAGCAAAGGAAAAATCAATCAGCGTAAAAATCGCGCCTCCCATTACACCCCCATCAGCATTCCGGTGATGTTCCGTGATTTCAAAACTGCATACTGCATTGCCGTCATTTAACTCATCAATCCGGATTCCGCTTTCCGAAGCGTACAGGTCTCCGGCAAAAAATTTCCTTGCTGCATCCAGTGATTCAAATGTGCCTGTTCCGCGGATCATATCTTTCAATTCCTTTCTTATTCAAACTGGGATCTGTATAAACGGTAGTAAAACCCTTTGGATTTCATCAGGCTTTCATGGGTTCCCTGTTCAACCACGTCTCCCTTGTCGAGAACCAGGATCATGTCGGCATTTTGAATCGTGGAAAGCCGGTGTGCAATCACAAAGCATGTTTTTCCCTTCATCAGCAGCCGCATGGCCTGCTGGATTTCCCGTTCCGTGGAAGTATCCACATTGGATGTTGCTTCATCCAGGATCAGCATCGGGGCATCATACAGCATGGCCCGGGCAATCGTCAGCAGCTGTTTCTGGCCCTTCGAAATGTTCCCACCGTCCTCACTTATGATCGTATTGTATCCGTCCGGAAGGCGCATAATAAACGGATGGATATGTGCAGCCATCGCGGCAGCAACAACTTCGTCCATTGTTGCATTGTCCTTTCCGTATGCGATATTGTCAAATATGGTACCGCGGAATACCCAGGTGTCCTGCAGCACCATCGCGTAGGCGCCGCGTACACTCCTCCTGGTGCAGTCACGGATATCCTTTCCGTCTATCAGTATGGTCCCGCTGTTCACGTCATAAAAACGCATCAGCAGGTTGATGATGGTCGTCTTTCCTGCGCCGGTCGGCCCGACAATTGCGATCAGTTTTCCGGCCTCTGCCTGCATACTCAGGTCATGGATAATCGGAATATCGCGGTCGTATCCGAACCGCACATGCTCCAGCCGGACATCGCCCCGGATATCGTGCAGCTCCGAGGCGTTTTCCCGGTCCTTTAGCTCCTCTGTCTCATCCAGCAGCGTAAACACGCGTTCCGCGGCTGCAAGTGCGGAAAACAGCTCGTTGATGATGTTTGCGATTTCATTGATCGGTCCGGAGAATTTCCGGGAATATAGCACAAACGATGAAATCGAGCCGATCGTAATTCCGCCGTTCATGTACAGCAGAGATCCGATCAGTGCAATCAGGGAAAGCGTTATGTTGTTGATGGTTCCCATGGTCGGCCCGATGGTGACCCCGTAGTAATCGGCGGCATAGTATGCGTCCGCGGCCTCGGTATTGATCCTTTCAAACCGTTTTTCGACTTCTTTTTCATATGCGTATGCCTGGATTGTTTTCTGCCCGCTCAGCATCTCTTCCACAAAGCCGTTCATGATTCCGTAGTTTTTGGACCGTTTCACAAAACGGGGCTGGGTGATCTTCCGCATTTTCGTGGTGTACACAATAGCGGCCGGAACACTGAACAGTACGACAGCTGATAGCGGTAGGGAAATGGTGATCATCATGATCACGGATCCGGCAACCGTCACGACGCTGGTCAGGATAGACACGATATCCGTGGACATGCACGTTGAAATCACGTCGATGTCGTAACTCACGCGGCTGATAATATCACCGGCTTGGTTCCGGTCAAAGTAACCCACCGGAAGCTTCATCAGCTTGTCAAACACACTCTGTCGCATGTGCTTTGCTGCCCGCTTGGACACATTCATCATGATGGCATGAATGGAGATTGTCAGCAGGGAACTCATCACATAGCAGATCAGCATTCGGGACGCATAGTGCCAAACACGTTCAAAATTGACTTTTCCGGGGCCGGCCGCCGCTTCGTTGATGGCAGATCCTGCGAGGTTCGGACCCCAGAGGGACAGCAGGTTGGAGCATACGCAAAGGATGGCCACAAGCAGGATAAGCCACCGGAACGGTCCCAGGAATGTCAGCATCCGCCGTAGTGCGCCGCGTGCGTCCTTCGGTTTTGTCATGATCGAATCTCGCCGTGCCACCTCAATCCACCTCCCCCATCTGAGTTTCATGGATTTCGCGGTATACAGCGCATTCTCTGAGCAGCTCTTCATGTGTGCCGTATCCGATCATTCGGCCTTCGTCCAGCACGATAATCCGGTCCAGTGACATGATGGAGGAAATCCGCTGGGCGACAACGATTGTTGTCGCGCCGTTGTGGTTCTCGCGGATCGCCCGGCGCAGCATGGCGTCTGTTTTGTAATCCAGGGCGGATGATGAATCATCCATTACCAGTATATCCGCATTGGCCGCCAGCGCGCGTGCGATAAGCAGGCGCTGCTTCTGCCCACCGGAGAAATTGGCTCCGTGGATAACGGCACGGTGGCTGGTTCCGTCATCGTATGCGTCCACAAATTCCAGAGCCATGGCGTCCCGCAGGGCTATGTTTACAGCGTCATCCTCTATATCCCGTCCGAAGATGATGTTTTCCCGGATTGTATCGGCGAATATCACATCATTCTGGAATACAGCCCCGAACAGCCGGTGCAGTTCGTCTGCCCGGTATGTGCGTACATCCCTTCCGCCGATAAATACATGACCCTCCTGCGGATCATAGAAACGCATCATCAGGTTGATAATGCTGGTTTTCCCCGAGCCCGTCGCACCGATTATGCCGAGGGATCCGCCTCGTGGAATGGAAAAACTCACATCATCCAGGCATTTCTGCCGGGTGGATCCTGCGAATGCTTCCGCCCGGTTTCCGGTCGATCCCTTTTCACTGTCATAACTGAATGAAACATGGTCAAATACAATATAATCCACGCTGCTTGTCTGTGCAGCCTGTTCTTCAGGTATTGGCTGTAGCTGGGTTTCAGTTCCTGTCACTTCACCGATCCGTCCTGCGGACGCGTTGGCCTTGGACATCATCATAAAGATTCGGTTCAGTCCCATCACGCCCATCAGGATCATATTGAAATATGTAAGGAATGCAAGAATCACGCCCGGCTCAGTCTGGCCGGCATTCACGCGCCGAGCGCCGATCAGCACAACCAGCGTCAACCCGACGTTCAGGAACAGCGTCACTACGGGTCCGGGAAGCGACATGATCATTCCGGCCCGGATATCCCTCCGGGCTGTTTCCGTATTGGCCTCCCGGAACCTTTCCCTTTCATGCGGCTCGCGGGACAGTGCCTTTACCACGCGGATGCCGGTGATATTTTCCCGCATCACACGTACGATCTGGTCCATTCCCTCCTGTACTTTCTTGTACAGCGGAATCCCCTTCATGGAGATAAACACGACCAGCACGATCATAACCGGCGCCATAATGCACAGGATGGAAGCCAGTCCTGCATCCATCGAAAGCGTCACGCAGATCCCGCCGATCAGCATGATGGGTGCGCGGATCCCGATGGTCTGCATGGATTGGATAAACGACTGCACATTGTAGCTGTCGGAAGTCATACGGGAGATCAGCGACGGCAGCCCAACTTCATCCATCTGGGAACCGGACATGTTTACAGCCGCGTGGAAAAGGTCCCTCCGGATCTGCCAGGTGGCTTCCTTTGCTGTTTTAACGGAGAGGCGGTTGGCGTTTACATTCAGGAACCGTACGCACAGGGCAAGGGCGATCATGGCAGCTCCCCAGAGAAGAACGGAATGAATCTCCCGGGTCGGCACAACATGGTCAATCAGGTGCTCCATCACATAGGGGATCATCAGTTCCAGAGCGGTGCCGGACATTTTGATTCCCATCACGCCGCTGATCCGTGGCACATACTGCCGCAGGTATTTCCACAAAAAACGCATGATATCCCTCGCCAGTCAGACAGTTCTTTTTCATCTTTTATCATAGATGATTTTGGCTGCCGGAACAAATACTAATTTTGTTTTTCTGATATAGTTTTCTTCTGCTGGAATTGCACCGGCACAGGAAAACAGCTCCGGAAATCCGGAGCTGCAAGTTTTTTTCTCTTTATTATTTGGTTCCGAAAATGCGGTCACCGGCATCACCGAGTCCGGGAACGATATAACCATGCTCATTCAGATGATCATCCAGGGCCGCAACGTAGATATCCACATCCGGGTGCTCCTTCTGGATTCTTTCAATGCCTTCAGGAGCAGCAATCAGGTTCACCAGCCGCATATGATGGCATCCGCGCTGCTTGATGAAATTGATGGCCGCACTGGCGCTTCCCCCTGTGGCCAGCATGGGATCCAGGATCAGCAGCATGCGCTTGTCACTGTCTTCAGGCAGTTTGCAGTAATATTCAACCGGCTCAAGTGTTTTGGGATCCCGATAAAGGCCGATATGTCCGACACGGGCAGCCGGAACAAGGTTGATTACGCCATCCACCATGCCCAGGCCGGCCCGCAGGATCGGGACCAGTCCCAGCTTTTTCCCCGCCAGCACCTTGCATTTGCACTTGGTGATGGGTGTTTCCACTTCGATTTCTTCTGTTTCAAGGTCACGGGTAACCTCATAAACCATCAGCATTGCAATTTCGGAAAGGAGTTCACGGAAAGCCTTTGTCCCGGTATTCTTGTCCCGCATAATGCTCAGCTTATGCTGAATCAGCGGATGATCAAAAACAACAACCTTACTCATACCTGAAACCTCCGTCATCTGATGTGGAATGGCTTTCATTCCTTCTCTGCATATTCTATCAGAAAGGGCGTATCAGCGCAACATTCTTTTGGCCCCCGCCTTCCATTCCATGTCCCTTTGTAATATAATCATATCAATGAATTCGGCTTTTGCCTCAAAGGAGTTATGCCATGTTTCCTGCTCCTTCCTCACGATATATACTCGGTTCTCTGCCATGGTACAGTGTGCTGATTGTTACCGGTGCCGCAATTGCTATTATGCTTGCCCTTCGGGAAGAAAAGCGGGTCGGTCTCAAAAAGGATACAATTATTGATCTGGCACTCTGGCTCCTGCCGCTTGGCATTATTGGCGCCCGTATCTACTATGTTGCTTTTTCATGGCCGGATTTCAGGGATGATCCTTTATCCATCCTGAAAATATGGGAAGGCGGCATAGCGATTTACGGCGCGGTAATTGCCGGTCTTGTTGTGGTTCTTGTCTTCAGCCGGATCAGAACAATTCCTGCCCTGTTGCTTTGCGATCTGATTGCTCCCGGACTGGTCCTTGCCCAGGGAATCGGCCGTTGGGGCAACTATTTCAATATGGAGGCTTACGGCGCTCCGGTGGAAAATCCGGCACTCTGCTTTTTTCCATTCTCGGTTCTGATTCCGTCTGACTCGTCAAATCCCTGGCATATGGCAACATTCTTCTATGAATCAGTATGGGATATCGGGATCTTTATCCTTCTGATTATCCTGCGCCGTCGCCTGTTTCGCCGTCAGGGGGATGTCTTCTTCTTTTATGCTTTTCTCTATGCGTGCGGACGTCTTGTCATCGAGGATTTTCGGATGGATTCGCTCTATGCGGGTTCCTCAGTCCGTATAAGCCAGCTTCTCAGTGTGCTGGTATGTGTTTCCCTTCTGATTTTGTATTTTAACCGTTCCCTGAAGCGTTCCGGAGGAATCTTACGTATACTTCTTTTTGCTTTCTCTCTTGCTTTTGCTTTTCCGGTACTTGCTTACTCGCTGAATATCATTATTCATCCTGCTGAGATAACGCTTCTTCATCGTTTCATCCTCCTCTTTTCATATTCAGCAGTCAGCATTCTGAGTCTCTTCATCCTGTACGGACGTTCATCCCGGGAGGAGGTGCTCTATGCCATCCACAAGGCTTAAAAATATCTTATATCGGACTGCTTTGCCTTTTGCGGCTCCTTCTTCCGGTACCGATCCGCTTCTGCCGGTATCGGGGCATCGGATTAACGATCTGAACGGCCTGTCCCGGATCATCCGCCGTCATCATATGCTCGGCGGCTCTGTCCTCATCTCGGATGGTAAAGATTTTTCTCTGGTTTTTGAACGTCCTTCTTCTGTCCGTTCCCCGGATGCTGATTCATATTTCCGGGTTGCATCCATTACAAAGATGGCAACAGCGCTTCTTTCGCTCCTGCTGGTCCATGACGGTCTGGTGGACCCGGATGAACCGGTTGCCCGTTATCTTCCGGAAAGCGATGGAATCCCGGATCTGGACGGGGTTTCGCTCCGTCATCTTCTTTCTCATACATCAGGCCTTTCAGACCCGCCTGACCTGGAAAAAAAACTGGAAGCTGGTCTGCCATACCGGGATGCTGTTTCCGGTGCCCGTTTTGCGGATCCCGGAACGGTTTTCCGTTATTCCAATCTGGGGTTCGGTCTGGTCGGCTGCATGATGGAATATGTAACCGGCATCCCCCTGGGAACCCTTTTTTCTACACGTATCTTCATTCCGCTTGGTATGAATGCGTCAATTGAAGGCTGTACCCTTCCGGAGGACAGGATTATGCCCGTTGTCCGGATATTGCCGTATCACCCGGAAAAAGCGCTGACGGTCACGCCGCTTGGTCGTTTTCCCCTTAATGAACCGGATCCGCTCCGTCACTACGGACATACCGCCGGTAGCATGTATACGGACATCCTGTCCCTGTACAGGCTTCTGTCATGCATCCGGGATAATGGTGCGCCTCTTGTTTCGTCTCCGGGTATTTCTGTAATGAAAAAGATCCATGCGTCCTATGGCGCGCTCTCCCCTTCTCTTTCTTACGGTCTGGGACTGCTGGTCATCAATGATTCCCGTCTTTCTTCCTTCCCGATTATGGGACATCAGGGTTTTGCGTATGGATGTGCGGACGGTGCTTTCTGGGAAGAAGGTACCGGACGTGTCATGATTATTCTGAACAGCGGCTGCAGTGAAGCCCGTGAAGGACGTCTCGGTCTCTGCAACCGGGATATGTTGCGCTGGTCTTTTCAGAAGGAGTTGTCATCATGGTAAAAGTCATCAGTGTCACAACAACCGGCGGCAGAGTGATCATAGAGCTTGATGACGGACGCCGCTACAAAATCAGGCATTCGGATCTTGCTGTTTTTCCGGTTTTTGAAAATATGGAAATGGAAGATACTGCGTTTGAACAGAAAATCCTGCTTTGCCAGTATCCGGAAGCGCTGAATGTGGCAGTTGCAATGCTGGCCAGGCGGGCCTGTAGCCGCATGGAAATCCGGAATAAGCTTTTGTCCCGTGGATGGTGTCGGGAAACCGTAGATATGGTATTTGCGAAACTGGATCAGCAGAATCTGCTCGATGACCGGGATTTCAGCAGGCAGTGGACGCATTACCGTGCTTCCTCTAATTATGGGCCGGACCGGATTTACAGGGAACTGCGCAGCAAAGGGATTGATGAGGAAACAGCCTTGGAATCGATCAGTTCCATCTGCCCGGAAGATCAGCTGGATAATGCTTCAGCGCTTGCAGTAAAGGCAGCATCCCGCCGTAAACCCGGTGAGGACATATTCCGTGTCCGGAACCGGGTTCTTCAGGCGCTGATCCGCCGGGGATTTTCATGGGATATTGCAAAAACTGCATGCGACCGTGCTTTTAGTCATATCGAAGAAGATTAATCAAGCATATCAGCCGCGCACCGCACGATTTTTTTACTGCAAAAAAAGCCGCTGCATTGCAACGGCTTTCCGAGGTGCCATCCAGATTCGAACTGGAGAATAAAGGTTTTGCAGACCTTCGCCTTACCACTTGGCTATGGCACCGTAAAAAAATGGAGCGGTAGACGGGACTCGGACCCGCGACATCCACCTTGGCAAGGTGGCACTCTACCAACTGAGCTACTACCGCATGAATGTGCCTTGGGGCGGAATCGAACCACCGACACTGTGATTTTCAGTCACATGCTCTACCGACTGAGCTACCAAGGCATATATGGCGACCCGGAAGGGGCTCGAACCCTCGACCTCCAGCGTGACAGGCTGGCGCTCTAACCAACTGAGCTACCGGGCCGGATCATGGTGGGAACAACAGGGCTCGAACCTGTGACCCTTTGCTTGTAAGGCAAATGCTCTCCCAGCTGAGCTATGCTCCCGGATTACCGGATTTGCATCCTGCCAAACTGTCGTTTCGCAAGGCGCTTTGTTATAATATCTTATCGTTTTTCGTTTGTCAAGAACTATTTTGCCATCTTTTTCCCTGTTTTTTTCCGGGTTCAGAATCAATTACTTTTTTTACATATTTGTAAAGATTGTGTCATTGATCATGTTCATCATACATGATATAGTATGCACGGTGGGTCTTTAAGACGGCACGGGATGCCGACAAGATGCGACCTGAAGCCCTCCGGGCTGTTTGTGCATGATCGTAGCTTGCCGGTTCACGGCAGGCTATTTTCTTGTCCAGAGACCCTCCAGAGAAGAAAGGAGGAGTTCCCATGAATCTCGTCTACAAAGTCAACGACAAGCCGAAGTTTGGCCAGCTGATCATCTTCGCGTTCCAGCAGCTGCTCGCCATCCTGGCGGCAACGATTGCCGTGCCTGCAATCATTGGACACGGCATGAGCCAGAGCGCCGCACTGTTCGGTGCCGGCGTCGGTACCATCGTTTACCTGCTCTTCACGAAGTTCAAGAGCCCCGTCTTCCTCGGATCCAGTTTCGCTTTCCTGGGATCGATGGGCGCCGCCTTCGCCGGTGCCGCCACCTCCGGCGCCACCGAGAACCTCGGCTTCGCTGGTCTCGTGATCGGCGCTGCCTTCGCCGGCCTCGTCTATGTCGTTATCGCGCTGTTTGTCAAGATCGGCGGTGTCAACTGGGTTCGTAAGCTTATGCCTCCGGTTGTTATCGGACCAACTGTCGCAATCATCGGTTTATCCTTGGCCGGAAACGCCATTGGCAATTCTTTCGGTTTCAGCAGCCCTCAATCCGGCTATACCATGGACACTTCCCTCTGGGTCAATCTGGTCTGTGCGCTTGTTACTCTTTTTACCGTCATCTTCTTTTCCATTAAGGGCACTAAGATGCTCAAGCTGATCCCCTTTATCCTTGGTATCATTGCCGGTTATCTCGTAGCGCTTGCCTTTACGCTCATCGGCAACGCGACGAACAATGATACTCTGAAAATCCTCAATTTCGAAGCATTCGCCGGAATGAAGGCTCTCGAAGTGCCTGGTTTCACATTCCTGAAGGCATTTGACGGTTTCAAAGAGATCACCGGTCAGTATATCGCTTCCATCGCTGTAGCTTATGTGCCGGTCGCCTTCGTGGTATTCGCCGAGCATATCGCCGACCATAAGAACCTTTCCACCATCATCGGACAGGATCTGCTCGAGGAGCCCGGCCTACATCGCACCCTGCTTGGTGATGGCGTAGGTTCTATCGCCGGCGCGTTCTTCGGCGGCTGCCCCAACACCACCTACGGTGAATCCGTCGGCTGCGTAGCCATCACCGGCAACGCTTCTATTGTTACGATCCTGACCACTGCTATCCTGGCAATTGCTGCCAGCTTCTTCGGACCCTTCGTCACCTTCCTGAGCACGATCCCGACATGCGTAATGGGCGGCGTCTGCATCACCCTGTACGGCTTCATCGCCGTTTCCGGTCTGAAGATGCTCCAGCCGGTTGACCTCAACGACAACCGCAATCTGTTTACCGCTTCCGTGATCCTGATCGCCGGTATCGGCGGTATGACGATGAACATCGGTTCCGTTACGCTGACGGAGATTGCCTGCGCGCTGATCCTGGGCATCATCGTGAATCTGCTCTTCAACCGTCCTGCAAAGGAAAACAAGTAATCCCACCGAAGGATGAAAGGACCGGGGCGGGGGCTTCGCGGCTCCCGCCCCTGATTCATAGCCATGCAGCTGAAATCAACCATCATGGATGAAGCGGCACTGCGGCGGAGCATGATGCGCATCACCCATGAAATCATCGAAAAGAATAACGGAGCCGGGGACATCGTCCTGCTGGGCATCCGCCGCCGCGGCATCCCACTTGCTCAGATGCTGCTTGACAATTTCTCCCGTCTCGGTGAAAAAGGAATTCCGATCGGCAGTATCGACATTTCACTTTATCGGGATGATCTTTCGCTCTCTTCTGACCAGCCGGTTACCGGGGAAAGCGAAATTCCCTGTGATTTGACCGGACGAACGGTGATCCTTGTGGATGATGTAATCTATACAGGGCGGACCGCCCGCGCTGCGATTGAAGCTGTTTTCCACTTCGGCCGGCCCCGGTCCATCCAGCTGGCTGTGCTTATTGACCGCGGCCACAGGGAACTGCCCATCCGTCCGGATTATGTCGGAAAGAATATTCCGACCAGCCATTCTGAAATCGTTTCAGTCATGGTGCAGGAAATTGACGGCAAGACAGGAGTATGCCTGTACCAGGCAGATTGAATTTTCCGGTTTACAAATCCTTCTTTATTTGTTATACTGTCATGCGGTCCTCAAATGAACCGATTGCTCAGGCTGCCGAGTTCTCCGACGCTGTACTGGGTTTCCGGCGATTGGGAGGCCGAAATACCGCAAATGCGGAACAGAACAGGAGGAAAATCCCATGACCAAGTCCGAAATCATCGCCGCCTATGCCCAGCATGAAGGCGACACCGGTTCCCCCGAAGTGCAGATCGCTCTGCTGACGGAACGCATCAACCACCTGAACGAGCACCTGAAGGCCAACAAGAATGACCATCATTCCAACCGGGGTCTGCTGCTGATGGTCGGCCGTCGCCGCAATATGCTCGAGTACCTGAAGAAGACCGATATCGAACGTTACCGCACGCTGATCTCCCGGCTGAATCTGCGTAAGTAATTTTCTTACCGGCTTGGATTGCTTTCAGGCCGCCGGAAATGCAAATTTCCGGCGGCTTTAAAAGTAACGGAGAATCGTATGTTATCCCTTGAAAATCCCCGGTGGGGTTTTCATATGATAGCATACGGAGCTCCGTCCCCAAACACGAATTCCCGGTGTAATTCCGGGAGAAGGAGTGAAACGTATGGATCACAAGTTATACACGATGGATCTCGCCGGCAAACCCCTGACGCTTGAATTCGGCCGTTACTGCGAACAGGCCAACGGTTCCGTCTGGGTTCACCACGGCGATACGGTGGTGATGGTCAATGCCACCATGGCTCCCACTCCCCGCGAAGGCGTGGATTTCTTCCCTCTTGCTGTGGATGTGGAAGAAAAACAGTATTCTGTCGGTAAAATCCCCGGCGGTTTTATCAAGCGTGAAGGCCGTCCTTCCGAAAAGGCAACGCTGACCTGCCGTCTGATTGACCGTCCCCTGCGTCCCCTGTTCAACAAGGGAATGCGCAACGATGTTCAGGTAGTTGTTACCATCCTGAGCGTGGAGCAGGATTGCCCGCCGGAAATTCCGGCCATGATTGGTTCCTCCATTGCGCTGGCTGTCAGCGATATTCCGTGGGGCGGACCGACCGGTGCTGTTCTGGTCGGCCGTGTGGATGGCAAATTCGTTATCTGCCCGAATGAAGCACAGCGTGAACAGAGCGACCTTTCCCTGTATGTTGCCGGTACGGAAGAAGCCATCATGATGGTGGAAGCCGGCGCGAAGGAACTTTCCGAGGACACCATGCTCGATGCGATCCTTTTCGGTCATGAAGAGATCAAAAAGCTGGTTGCCTTCCAGAAGGAAATCATCGCTGAAATCGGAAAGGAAAAGCAGGTTGTTCCGCTGATCACAACCGGCGATGATATCAAGGCCGCCGTTCGTGATTTCGCTTATGACAAGTGCGTGTGGACCTTTGAGACATTCGACCGCAAGGAACGTCAGTCCCGCGAAGCCCAGACCAAGGAAGAAACGCTTGCTGCGCTGGCTCCGCAGTTCCCCGAACGGGAAAGCGAAATTGAAGATGCCTTGTATTACCTCAATAAAGAGGTTATGCGTGCAAAGATCCTCAATGAAGGCATTCGTCCCGATGGCCGCAAGGTTACAGAAATCCGTCCGATCTGGTGTGATGTCGGTGTTCTGCCGCGCACCCATGGCAGTGCGATTTTCACTCGCGGACAAACCCAGGCCCTGACCGTCACCACGCTGGGCACCATCAGTGAAGGACAGACGCTGGACGGCCTCAGCAATGAAGATTTCAAGCGCTACATCCATCACTACAACATGCCGCCGTATGCAACCGGTGAAGCCGGACGAATGAAGAGCCCCGGACGGCGCGAAATTGGGCATGGTGCCCTTGCGGAACGCGCCCTGCTTCCGGTCATCCCCTCCGAGGATGAATTCCCCTATGCGCTTCGTCTGGTCAGTGAAATCCTGTCTTCCAACGGATCCTCCTCCATGGCTTCTGTCTGCGGCTCCACACTGAGCCTGATGGATGCCGGTGTGCCGATCCATGCTCCTGTTGCCGGTGTTGCAATGGGCCTGATTACAGACCAGGCAAGCGGTAAGCTGGCCGTTCTGACGGATATTCAGGGTCTGGAAGACTTCCTCGGCGATATGGACTTCAAGGTTGCCGGTTCCATGAACGGTATTACGGCGCTTCAGATGGACATCAAGATTGCCGGTATCAACCGTGCGATCCTGCAGCAGGCGCTTCGCCAGGCACTGGAAGGCCGTCTTCATATCCTGAAGATCATGCTGGATACGCTGGGACAGCCGCGTGAAGAACTGAGCGCTTATGCTCCGAAGATCATCCGCTTCACCATCAATCCCGATAAGATCCGCGAAGTCATCGGACCCGGCGGAAAGATGATCAACAAGATTATTGCGGAAACGGGTGTCAAGATCGATATTGAGGATGACGGACGCGTATTCATCTCCACTCCCGATCAGGAAGCGGCTGACAAGGCGCGGAAAATCATTGAAGGTATTGCGAAGGATATCGAGGTCGGTGATGTTTATACCGGCAAGGTGGTCCGCATCATGAACTTCGGTGCCTTTGTGGAACTGGCGCCCGGCAAAGACGGTATGATCCACATCTCCAAGCTGGACAACAAACGCGTTGAAAAGGTGGAAGATGTAGTCAATATCGGTGACGAGCTGGAAGTGAAGGTCAGTGAGATTGATGCTCAGGGCCGGATTAACCTGATCCGGAATGACATCACCTATACGGCCGGCACTGAAACTGCCCGTCGTCCGGAAGGCGGTTTCCGCCGTCCTCCCCGCCGTACCAGCAATAACTGATCATGTTCAATCTGCCCCCAGTGAATCCGGTCAGCCGAATTGCCGGGGGCTTTTTATCGCAAAGGACAGGTATGAACGAACGAATCGTTGCCCTGGATATCGGGGATGTCAGAATCGGTATTGCCGTTTCAGATCCGACACGGACAATTGCCTCCCCGGTTGAAGTGCTTACACGGGTCGGTTGGGGCCCGGACACCCGGAAGATCAAAGCAATCTGTGACAGTTATGAAACAACCTGCATCCTTTCCGGGCTTCCGCTGAACATGGATGGTTCGGAGGGGTTTCAGGCTGCAAAAGTACGGGATTTCTGCACTCAGCTTGAGAAAGCCGGCCTGACCGTTGTATTTCAGGATGAACGCCTGTCCACGGTATCGGCTGAAGAAGCTTTGCTGGAAGGAAATCTTTCCCGTTCTGAGCGGAAAAAGAATGTGGATAAAGTGGCTGCTGCGGTTTTTCTCCAGCAATGGCTGGATGCGCAATAACATTTCTGTACGCTTAATAAAGGAGGTCTGTCCTGTGTCTGATGAAATCATGAGTAACATCCCTGAAGATGAAAATGAAGACCGGATTGTTGAATTTATCGATGAAAACGGTGAATCCACACTTTTTGAACACCTGGCCACACTTGAATACAACGGGGAAAGTTATCTTGCTGTCTGCGATCCCGAATCCAAAGATGAGGAACTGGAGGTTTTTATCCTGAAGATTGATACGGATGAAGACGGACAGGATGTATACACTGTTCCCGATGATGAAGTGTCTGATGCGGTTTTTCAGCAGCTGCTTGAAATGTCGGAAGATCTTGGAGAGGAATAATCCCTGGTATAAAGTAAAAAACAGGCGTTTTCAGCGCCTGTTTTTTCATTCTTTCCGTTCGCTTTTTTTCTTTTTCTTGACCGCATACATTTCCCTGTCAGCTCGTGTCATAAAGTAATCCAGTGAATCATCTTTTCCGGGAACAGCTGCGTAAATCCCGATACTGGCGGTCACATTGTATTCCAGCGGATCATCAGTATTGATCCGGATCAGCTCATTGCTGACAATATCCGCCAGTTCTTCAGCGTCAGCAGGAGTTTTCACAATGCCGTATGCCAGGTATTCATCCCCGCTGATATGAACGGGTGTAAGCCCGTATTTTTCCACAATATGCAATGCTTCGCCGACACGGCAGATTGCGTCATCCCCTGCCTGGTGCCCGAATCCGTCATTGATCTGCTTCATATCATCCATATCGGAGCTGAGTACCGCAAATACCTGCTGCTCTTCCCTGGCCTTTTCAATCATTTCGGGAGCCGTCTCCATGTAGCCGCGTCGGTTCAGCATTCCGGTCATAATATCATGCACGGACATATCTTTGATCGTTGCGGTATACCGCCGGATATTCGTTTGCAGGTAAAGACTCATCAGTGCTCCGTTCAGAAGCATCAGAACAGAATACAGTGCGTAACCGGTTACTGCTCCCATCCGGATCGCCACATAGCCGAAATTCCTGTCCCGGTAATACAGCGGGCAGAAAACAAGGCATACCGTCTTTTCCCGTTCTTCGTCCAGGACAGGTGCAAGCTTTTTTCGGCTGTACAGATCAGGCTCATATTCTTTTCCGTCCCGGATTCCGTACAGGAGGAGATATTGATCTTCTTCCCCGTTATCTTCGGCATCCCGGCAGATACCCGGATCAACACACAGATAAAGTTCCGGTATTTCCCAGCTTTCCACAAAATTCCGGATCTTTTCAGCTGCTTCATTTTCGTCTCCGACTCCGGCCATCGTGCCGGAAAACATACTGACCCGGGTCAGGATCCTTTCCATATTCCATCGTTCTGTTCCCATTACCCGGAGTTTTTCGTGAATCTGGTCAATTTTCTGATAGCACCCGCAGGACTCTCCGTATATCGGAATGGTGGACAGAAGAACAGTGCTGCTTTCAGGCCGGCTGCCTTCCATCCATTTTTTCAGGATTTCCACAGCTTTCCGGCTGGCTCTTTCTATCGGACGGTTTACAGTCGTCATCCCCCGAAGGACCGCTTCCCGCAGCGCATCAAATCCGGTAACAGCAATATCGCGGGGAACTAAGATTTCATGCTCATTCATGCATTCAATCACACTGAGGGCCATGTCATCATTGGCGCATATAACCGCATCCGGCAGAGATCCGGCTGCCAGGATCTGTTCTGCTGCATGACGTCCGCCGATCCGGGTCCATTCCCCGTCAAATATCATGCTTTCTTCCAGCTCAAGTTCATGTCTTCTCATCACATTCTGAACCGCTTCGAGACGTTTCCGGGATACATTTGAATCAGCCGGTCCCCCGATGAAGGCAATTCTTCGGGCATCGTGTTCGATGATTAGGTGTTCAGTCAGTTCCTCCATGCTGATCTGGTCGTCAAACGTAATCATGACAGCCCCATCCTGGGGAACGTCAATGGAAACATGCGGCTTCCCGAGTTCCTGTACAGGCCGGAGGACTTCCCTTATCTTGGCCAGTGCAATTTCATTTCCCATCGTGGCCGGAAGTGAAATTACACCGTCAAAACCGGACAGATCCGGCAGGTCGTATATTTTGCTTTCTCCGGCCTCACTTGTCGATGAAATCGCAATATTCATATGTCCCTGTGTATTGAATATGCATAAATCCATATCCCGCTTGGAAGCGGCTTTTTCGAGACCGGATACAAAGTCCTGCTGGTATTCACGGTCAACGCTGGCGATCAGCACAGCAATTCTTTTGCGGCTCATCTGTTCCTTCCTCTCAGGGGTTCCGGAAAGTATATCCGTTTTCACAATTTGGTACATTATACAGGAAAAACGCAGAAAGCACAATATAATTACATAATTATGTTACAATTAATTCGTATCAGGTAACTAATTCAAATCAGATTCCGGGTTTCCTTTCATTCCGCACTGTGATACAATAACGTTAATGAAAATAGTTTCCTGAAAGGGGTTTTGATTGATGCTTACCCGTGCGCCTTCCGGCAGTGTCCGGATTCTGCCAGGTCTTTTCAAGCGCAGAATGGATCTGAACGAAGCATATCTGATGGAACTGGATGCGGGATGCCTGCTCCAGAATTTTTACCTTGAAGCCGGTATTACACTTCCCAATATGCAGTCCATCAGCGATCCGAATTCAGTAAAACTTCACTGGGGATGGGAGGCTCCCAGCTGTCAGCTTCGCGGGCATTTTCTCGGTCACTGGCTTTCAGCGGCTTCTGCCCTGTGCGCCGGGGGACAAAAGCCGCAGCTTCAGGCAAAGATTGATTTTATAGTGGCTGAACTTGCCCGCTGCCAGCAGCTGAACGGCGGTGAATGGGTAGGTTCCATCCCTGAAAAATACTTTGCGCTGATGCGCCCCGGTCGTTACATATGGTCTCCGCAGTATACCATGCATAAAACAATCATGGGCCTCAAAGATGTGTATGACCGTCTGCGGAATGAAACAGCCATTAATATTCTCGATCGTCTGGCAGACTGGTATGTCCGTTGGGTGGATGAAATGCAGACCGAATGCCCGGAAGCGGTTTTCAGCGGTGAACAGGCCGGCATGCTCGAAGTATGGGCCGATCTTTATGCTCTGACCGGGAAGGATAAATACCGGAAGCTGATTTCCGCCTATGAAGGAAATGCCCTTTTTGACCGCCTGGACAAGGATGGTGATGCTTTGTCCGATGATCACGCAAATGCTTCAATTCCGGTTTCCCATGGTGCCGGCAGGCTTTATGAAATCACCGGTGACAGTATCTGGATGAAACGGATGGAATCCTTCTGGAAAACTGCCGTTACGGAACGCGGTATGTTTGCGACGACCGGGTCCAATGCCGGAGAATTCTGGATTCCGCCGCATGCGCATGCCCGGTTTATCAGCAATACGGACCAGGAATTTTGTACCGTTTACAATATGGTTCGTACTGCGGATTACCTCTATCGCTGGACCGGGGATACCCGATATGCGGATTACATCGAACGCGCTGTATATAATGGGTTCCTGGCACAGCAAAACAGGAATACCGGAATGCCGACCTATTTCCTTCCAATGGCGCCCGGCAGTCACAAGACCTGGGGATCCAGAACCCGTGATTTCTGGTGCTGCTTTGGAACAATGATCCAGGCGCAGACCATGTATCCGGATCTTGTCTGGTACACGGACAGCAATTCAGTCACCGTGAGCCAGTATTTCCCGTCCGAAGCCAAGCTTTCCCTTGACTGCGGTGAAATCGCCGTATCACAGTCTGTTCATATGAAAAACTATGACAACCAGGTCCTTTTTGATGAGCATGGCGGCGGAAACACCTCCAGGTGGAGCCTTCGTTTGACGGTTCGTACAGCATCGGATCAGACCTGGCAGCTCCGTTTGCGCGTGCCTGGCTGGTGTTCCGGCTCCCCGCAGGTGCTTCTGAACGGCAGTCCAGTATCTCCCGAAACTAAAGACGGATATATTGTCATCAACCGTGTATGGTCGGATGACACAGTCGATGTTTTCTTTCCTTCCGAAGTTCGTTTCGAATCACTTGAAGGTGCACCGGAACTGGCAGCGATGGTGGACGGCCCGATTGTTCTTGCCGGACTGATTGACCGTGACTGCGGTCTTTCCGGCAGTATTTCCGATCCAAAACAAATCCTGCTTCCGGAAACTCCGCATACATATGATACATATGTATGGCTGCAAAATACTTACCGCACGCGCTTCCAGCCTGAAAATTTCCGTATTGTTCCCCTGTATGAGATTACGGACGAAGTCTATACCGTATACTTCACAGTCCGCGGCTGATTCTTTTGCCTGCTGTACCATTTATACGCTTGACGTGCCTTTCCGCAAGGTGTTATACTCACAAGGCTTGCGGATGTGGTGGAATGGCAGACACCGGGGACTTAAAATCCCCTACCTTAACCGGTGTATGGGTTCGAGTCCCATCATCCGCACAAGCCTTGCAGTTCAACGGCTGCAAGGCTTTTTATTTGCATGAAAAAAGGCCCTGTTATTAGGGCCTTGTCGTTTATTGTGTCGTTTATTTTATTGATTGTCGTTTGCTGCCGCTTTAAGAACATTGGCCAGGGCGGTTGTCGCTCTCCTGTTATAATTCGCAAAAGCATGGGTATAAATATTTAATGTTGTACTTGTCTGTTCATGGCCCATTCTCGCTGAAACTTCTTCAACAGACAATTCACGCGAGGCAATCAGCATTGAACAGTTTGTATGCCGGAGATCATAAAGCGGTAAATGACGGAGTTTGTTTTCAGTTGTGAAGTTCTTCCATGCTTTTGTCGGTGCTTGCGGTCGGATCCTTTCGCCTTCATCGTTTGTAAATACTGCCTCCGGATTCTGCCAACATTTACCGCACTTCAAGCGTTTTTTCGCTTGTTCGGCTTTCCAGGCATTCAGAGCAGTAACCGCCTCCGGTGCAAGCATTATCCTTCTCTTTGACTTTTTCGTTTTCGGTTTCTCTGTCCGTTTACACTTCTCCCCTTTTCCCTGGTAACTACCGGCTTGAATATAAATGTTTTCTCCGTCATAATCACTCCAATTTAAGCCGATTATTTCACCAGGACGGCAGCCGCAGTAAAATGAAAGACTAAAATATGCTTTCCATTTCGGATCTGTATATACTGACAACAGATCCATTATCTTTGCACATTCATTGAGTTCATAATACTGCGCTTCCTGGGTGTCGCGCTTGGGTTTATCATTTTTCTCTACATTATCACAGGGGTTAATAGTTATATACTTCTGATGCTTCGCATATTTGAAAATGCCATTGAGTTGCTGAAAATACTTCAAACGGTATGTTCCGGATAGTTTCTTGGGTTGTTCCTTCTTTTCTGAAACGGTTGATTTTGTCTTTGTTCTTGGCTTTCTGTCCTTTGACAATCTCCGGAGAAATCTATCAATATCATCCGTTTCAATCTCTCTGATTGCCATTCCTCCGAATTCTTTCAGCAAACGATTATTGAATAGTTTTTTGTATGAATCTGCCGTCTGTTGTGCTAAATCTCCGCTGAACACAAGATCATCAAGACGATCAGAATATTCCTCATACACTTTTGAGAATGTGATCTTTTTAGCATCATTAATCTTTTTATCTTCACATTCTGTTTCCAATCTCGCCGCGTACTTTTCTGCCTGTTTCCGTTGTGCGTTTTCCGTTTTATTCGGATCAGCATGAAACGTCCGGAATATACGCTTTTGAGATTTGTCCGGACGGTATCCATCAGATATGGTAATCCTCCAGGATGTAATAACACCTTGCTTGTTCCTTCTCGGTTCTACGGTTGCCATAGTTCGCGCCTCCTATCAAATGGAAGTCTGTACATCCGTCAGATCTTAACGGCAGTCCGGAAAGAAAACGGACATTGTTTCAGCATCAGATAGATTAAGCATGGATCTAATTATGACCATTTCCATCTGTATAAACTCTCTCTTGCCGGTGAGTGCATCCATGAAGTCTGTATAATTCAATCCGGCCGTTTCGCAGAATGATTTGAATGTGTATCGTCTTGATGTGATAGCAGCAGACAAGCCGGAGAAAACTATACTTTCTTCATTGGAAATACTGTCGTATTCTTCCTGTGTGATTCCGATCAACTGTTCCCTATTGGGTTCATGATTCCATATTGAGATATTGTCCAACAGATGACTATCAATGGCCAAATCAATAATTGAATCTTTGTTTCCTCCGATCAAATAACCGTTCTCGCCTGGTACGCGGATCATAACCGGATCCAGGGAGTACCATACAATTCCGTTATCAGTTTTATCATTGACTTCCATCCAAATAACGGAGGCTTTCGGCAATGCTTTGATTTCGTCCAGGGTGAGTTTCTTTGCGATAGTATTCATGGTGTTACCTTCCTTTCATCTCTGTTTGTTGTGTCTTGTAGGAAACACCATTCCGGAGTATAATTCCGATGGTGCTTCTTCTGTGGTAGGTTGGAGTGCCTGGCCGCTGCCGGATCCGTCCGGTGACGGCCTTTCGTTTTCCGGTCATCATTCATCCCCTTCCGTGTCTTTTTGTACTCTTGCACGGAAAGGTTCCATTGACAATGTAAACGGAGTCGGAATGTCTTGAATGATCTTTTGAACACGATCCGAATAATTGTCCTCACACAAATGTGTCATTGCTAACGATACTTCCTGTTTGAAATGGTTCGCTGCTTCATTTCTTCCAAGAATAACTTGATCATTGCCGATCTGATAATCATTCACTCTTTCAAGATCCTCGGTTTCAATCTTTTCTAAGAAATTGAGGAATATTTTATATGTAGTGATCAGATTATCAAAACGGTTAGTTTCAATCATTCGTGAAAGTGTCTTTGCATACGGATGATCTAATTCCGGATTGCGGATCCTCTTTATTGCCTCTTCTGATAGTCCGGTAAACTCATGCACAAAATGAATATCATGTGTGCTTTCATCAAGTCTGTCCAAAAGGAAATCCGGATCACATTCAAGTGTTTCAGCGAGTTTGAGTAGAGTGTCGATTTCCTTTGGATAGTAATATCCACTTTCCCAATTAGATATAGTTTGAGTTCCTCTCCCTATCATTCCGGCAAGCTGCTCCTGTGTAAATCCTTTTTTCTTTCTTGCCATAACAAGACGATCACCAAACCGTTTCCTCAGATCTCTATCCTCTTTTGACGGAATATAAGTCATGTTTATACTTCATCTCCTTTCTTGCCTCTTTTATATATTCCGGCTACATTCACAATTATAGTTCCATCATGATACTCTGTCAATGATGAATTCGTCATCATAATAGTTCGGACGATGGCCACGGTCGAACAGAATGAGAGGTTTATCATGAATAATCTAAAAATCAGACGAAAAATGGCTTCTAATATGTTGCCTCTTTATCACCTGGACAGGATCCTCGGTATTAGTGAGGCTACACGTTGTCGGATGCTTCGGAATGAATTGCCGGAGGCTGAACAGGATCGAATCTGCAAACTGATTGATGAATATGTGTCGAATGGAGGCCGGTAAATATGAGCGACTCTATCAGATCACAGATCAGGCAGCAGATTGATCAGCGCGGTATATATGATCGGTTACTCTCAACTGAAGAGGCAGCAGCCGCGACCGGTCTTTCCTGTTATGAACTTCGGCGCGGAGGCAAGGAAGGACGATATCCTGTTATACTCTGCGGTTCTCCGTCCAACAGATTCCGTAAGCAGAAATGGAATCTCGCAACGTTGGAGGCTGCTATCAATCAGAACACCTATGGAAAGGGTGATTCTCTTTGATGATTCAGATGGACAGGATGGATCCATCTCGGATTCCAAGATATAACCATATGAAGAATTCAGAGAGGAGGATCAAGTCCAATGGCAGACAAAGAACTGGACGGTCAGACAATCAGATCAGCACTACAACAATTTGATGCTGAAGCGTTCCGCGATGGACTTCCTTTCGGCCTCCTGGGTGAGTGTGGAGATGAACTTACACAAGCAAGAGCAGAAAGCGCAATGAGAGAACGTGCAAAAAATCTCGGACTCTCAATGAAGGAATTCGATTCCATGCTGAAAGCTGCGAAAGCTGATCTCAGGCGTAAACGTTTGGAAGAACAAAAACGGAATGAGGATGCAGAAAAGTCTGAAAAGATCGAACAGGCCATGAATAACGGAGGACAGATTACCGGCCTTTCAGATCTGATGAAAGACAAAACTGTTCCAAATTTCGGAGAATACATCTGCACGGATCGTTCCGTTATGCAGATTGACTCTTTCGGTCGTTTGATCAAAGTATGCGCTCATCCATTATTTCCAACCAAACGATACATCAATATTGAATCCGGTAACGAATTGCTTGATTTGTCCTATAAGATTGATGGAGTTTGGAAAACGGCCAAACTGATTGACAGAAAGACAATCAGCCAGGCGCGTCTGATTCCCTCTTTAAGCGGTATCGGAATGGATATCACAAGCGAAAACGCCGGAAATGTTGTTAAGTATCTTGCAGAGGTAGACAATCTCAATCGTGATATCATTCCAAAGGAGGAAACAATCAGCCGCCTGGGTTGGGTAGACGGTCGAGGGTTTAGTCCGTACATTGATGGAGTCGTGTATGATGCCGGTGGTCGGTTTGCTGATGCTTTCTCCGCAGTACACAAAAACGGATTATTTGAATTATGGAGAGATGCAGCAGCAGAAATCCTATTGAGCAAAGATTTCATTCCGGCGCGTCTTGTTCTCGCCGCTTCTGTTGCCTCTGTACTTCTGAAATGGACTTGCAATCAGCCGTTTTTCGTTCATGTATGGTCGCCGGAGAGTGGATCCGGAAAAACTATTACGGTGATGTTAGCCGCGAGTGTATGGGCCGATCCTTGTATTGGTAGGTATGTACTTTCCATGAATTCAACTGCGGTCGCCTTTGAGCAAATGGACAGTTTTTGCAACAATCTTCCTTTGATCTATGATGAACTGCAATCGGCCAATTCCAATATGGATACTGAAAAGATCATATATGCTCATGGAGAAGGAACCGGCCGCGCCAGGGGTGCAAAAGATGGAGGATTACGCGAACAATCAAGATGGTTAAACATCGCCATAACAAGCGGAGAGCAGCCGTTATCATTCACCAACAAGGCCGGTGCAATCAATCGCGTTATCAGTATTGAGGCAAAAGGGCATCTTATTCCTGGTAGTATTGAGCATATGAGTGATTACGCCGATGCATTGCGAGAGAATTACGGTTTCGCCGGAAGAATAATTGTTGACCGAATTCAAAAGGATCCGAGCAAAATCGAAAACATCAAGAGTGCTTACAAGAGATTTGCGGAACAACTCGCAAAAGAGGCGACCGGAAAACAGGCCAATTATGCTGCAACTCTCATGGTTGGAGATGTGATTTTGAGTTCTACCCTGTTCGGTGCAGAGGCATCAAAATATCAGTTAACTCCATCAGATATACTCCCCTTCCTGGCCACACATGAAATGGTTGATATCAATCTCAAAATCAAATCATGGTTGTGTGGATTTGTTGCAAGCGAAACGGCCCATTTCATTAAGGCTGATTCACGGCCAACAGATGAAGTGCGTACACAGATTTACGGAAAAAAAGAGTCGGATGATTCCGTCCTGTTCATCTATGAGAAATTCAAAGAGGAATTGGAAAAACGTAACTGGGCGTATCCTTCATTCATGCAATGGTGCAATGATAGGCAGTATATCAACACCAACTATAATCCCAAATCGGCTCGACATTATGAGATCGGCAGAACCATTGAGCAGATCGGCCATGTCAAAGTGATTCATTTCCTTCCATCAATGTTCCATGACGATGCGAAACAGACAGAAATGATCCAGGTTGATATTGATCATCCATTCTGATGATGTTTTGTTCACTTCCTATCAAACCGGAATTGTTTTATCAGTTCCGGTTTCTTTTTTTCTGTTAACATACACCAAAATCTGAACAAATGAACTGAACGAACACAAAAATAATAATGTATATAAGAGAATAAAAAATATGCATATATGTATATATAGTGTTCCCCTTATAAGGAATTAAAAATATGTTCAGTTCGTTCATATGTTCATATTTTATATCTTACAGATTACAATAATCATAAAAACAGATACCTTTTTCCGTCCAAACAAAAATTCTACCATGCTTCTCTGCCTATCTTTTTTCTCAAAGTCAAAAAACCTTAAAAGTCCTTGAAAGTCCTTTGATCTTTCCTTATCTTTCCTTATCTTTGCCGATCTTTTCGCGTTCTGAGAGGATCCGTCCGGCTGATGCACAAGCGAATACCACCGGCCCAACAAAAACCGCGCCCGGTTTTCTCTCTCTTACCCATCGGCCCTGTGTCGGTTCTTCGTACACCAATGGTAAGGGGGGCCTGTCCGGGCCATTTCCGATCATCAGTTCCCCTCCGTGCCGGTTCTCATGCTCTGTCGGATCAATCCTCCGCGCATCGTAACAAAAAAAGTCATCAGCATGAATCATGCCGATGGTTATCATGTGTCCTGAGGTGTCCGTCCAGGAGTGCTGCTTACCCTTCCAACCGTCCGGATCTCGCCGGTGGAAGTCTATACATCGTTCAGATCCGGAGCAGCCATGACCGATTCGATCAAGTAACCGTCAAGTAAATCAGCGTAAGAGAAAAAGTATATCTATGTGAACACGAACATTATTTTTCGATTCCGGCGCGGATCCGCGTTGGCCATGCCTTTTTATAACGAACATTATTCCGGCATGGTTCGCCGGTGTTCGGTTTCCTTCATGGTTTTTATCACGATACGTTCAACATGGCCGCCACTCATCCCCATGTATTCTGCAATGCTATATACATCCATTCCGAGCGCAAAACGGCAGCGAATTATGTTCCTGGTTCGCCGGTCCGGTATCCGGTCGAGTATTTCTCCAAACATGACTAAACGGTTCCGGATCTGAGTGATTTTCTCCGGCATATCAAAGATCGGAAGGCCATGCCTCAGATTCCATGCAATCTGCAATCTCAGAGAATGAAGGACAAAAACATCATTACGATATTCGGATATAATTTCTCTGTCTGTCATGTCAATTCTTCATCCATATCGTCATCATTATGGAATATGTGTTTATCTCTCCAAATAACCGTCTTTTCGGTCGCGCTTGTCCATGTACAATTAAACTGCATAACGCCAACCGTAAAGAACGGAATTTCACCAATTACAAACTGTTTCAACTGCTCATCTCGATGTAATGATCGTTTTCCGGCTCTTTCAAGCGCACACAGAGGCGAATACTTCATACCCATATCCGCAGCCGCTGCGGTGCGTTCCTGGCCGTCAATATAAATGCGTGTTATGACTTCTCGTTGCTTTTCCGACTTCATCCGGTTAAGTGCCTCCCGGACTTGTTCGGAAATCTCGCGTTTTGTTTCTGACTCTGTTATGTTTTCGTCAACCGTTGGCGCGGCCAGGTCTGCAACGGTATCTCCAAGCGTATCCTCTGATTCATCCGATATAGGTGCATCCAGGTATACCAACTGCTTTGGTGCTTCACCTTTACAATTAAAACCCAATGTCCTTTGCATGGCAGCACGAACACGATAAGCAAGGAACGTTATAAATGCACCTTTATCCGGTTCATATCGTTTCTGTGCGTCAATAATGGCAATCCGGCCAACTTGGATTAAGTCATCAAAACCAACCGCGCCGGATTTATTCAAGACATAAGTATACTTCTTTGCAATGGTTTTTAAGAATGGCTCATACTGTTCAATAACACTTGTTGGATCCGCGCCGGGAATATTACAATCTGCGATCATGGCAGCCGTTCCTCCCTGGTCAACCGTTATTGTTCATCCTGTTCCATTATGAGATCAAAATAGTCGAGAGATCCGATCACTAAACGCGGATTCTTCCGAAGCTGAGTCGGTTTTTCGTTTCGGTTATCCGTGTTTGTGGCATGGCCGTTATTGTGGTTATCCTGGCCGTTTTTTTGCGTAGAATGATCCATTATTCTGCCTCTTCTAATTCATCTGTATCGGTTGGATGGTCATCCACATCAAAGCAATCTGAGAGTTTACCGGCATCCTTATTCGGAACAAGCGGTATCAAAGTCCGCATGATAGTATTACAACACTTTTGATAATCAAGCAGCGTTTTTACATCAGGATTAGGTTTTACTCCGGACTGGCCGCCGCCGTTGTTGTACTTGATGAGTGTACCCCATTGATCTACTTTTGCTTGCAAATCAATAATGCTCACATTGTACCAGGCAAGCTGCTCAATATGACGTTGGACGAAATCTCTCTTGTTCTCGTCCACATCACGGAACAGTTCTGCAAGGTGTTCAAGTTCCGTCTTTACTCTTTTGATCTTTGCCGGATCCTGTGCGTTCAAGGCGGCCGCCGTCTGTCCACTTCTCGACATAATCAAACTCCCTCTCAAAAGATATAATTCCGTTGAAGAATTCTAAGTAAAAATCGCACAAATCATCGTCCAGGGTTATACAAGTCTGTTCTGTGCGTGGGTTCGTGTTTATGTTCGCGGATGACTCTATAACGGCATTGAAACGCTCTCCGTAAACAAGCATAACCTTTGAGTGATTCCGGAAGATTGACATTTTACATCCATGTCGGCGGCAGAGGTCTTTCATCATGTTGTACTCTTTCAGATACGTTCCTCTGAATATCTCTCCGAAAAAGAAGTCAATCCGTTTGATATATCCGGCCTCCAACCAGGAATCAATTTCTTTGATATCTTCCGCAGCCATACACCATGTGGATATAACCGCGTAACGGATGCGCTCTTGCTTCACTATTACGCGTAAATAGGTCAAACTGTCCACATCTCCGAATGATATACAATGGTATGCGGTTCCTGGCTCAAAGTGCCAAGGGAGCGACTTTTCTAACGCAAGTTCAGAGTTAATTCTCCGCGCCTGATGCGGTGTCATTGTCTTTTTCACTTTGACAACTTCATACAGAGGATCGTCCGGATCAGGCTGATCTCTCCGGCGCGGTTTTGTGGTTGCCGGTGCTGATTCCAGTTCGCTCATTCCCATGATCTCCATGAGAGTTGGGATATGCTGATCCATCAGGTTCCCTCCCTGGCTGATTCCGCATTGTCCGCGATTCTCCGCAGTTCATCGGCTGATGCGTGGATCCGTTCAGCATACATGGAGATATCATCAATGGACTCTTCATCTATGTATCCGAGCATGGCACAATCTGCGGAGATTTCCTTTGCAATTCGTTCCAGGTCGTTTGATTCAATGATCTTTTTCATGTGTTCATCTCCATAAATAAGAAAATTGGCCGGGCCGCTTTGCAGCAGCCGCGGCCTTGCTGAAAGGAGGATGACGATGCTCAGCGCGGAAACGCTGAAACCGATGGAGGATATCTCAAAGGCAACATCAGGAGAAAATATTGCCTTATCGATCAATGGTTATCAACGGCTTTTCTGACGAAATCAACAGAATAATTATACCGTCTTTCGATATCGGTAATGTGGTTTACCGGAAACACCTCTTGCAAGTATCCAAAGGGGAAATCATTTGTTTTCAGTATGTCGCATCTGAAATAATCACGCAGTTTGTTGTATCGAGTTGTCCGATCTTGAACCAGGGCAGCGGTTTTGCAGAGATCTTCATATTTGGAAACAAACTCTTTTGAGATCGTCCGCAGTTCATCCAGGGCCGCTGACTCCGTTTCGCGCATGACCGAAAAAATACGATTCTGAATGTCATCATTTCCGGCCTGTTTCTTCTCCTGGATCCGGATGATCTCCATCCGGTTTTCCGCTGCGTTTCGCTTTTCTTTCGCTCTCGCGTATGCGGTTTCATCTCCGGCCAACGCTGCCTGTTCCATCTCTGCACTGGCGGCCTTAATTGCTGCGGAAATGGTTTCAATTTCCTGTGCTTTTGCCGTTTTCTTCTGCATGATCTCATCAGCCGTTTTCCGCGCTTTTTCGATGATCTTATCAAAGTTCGCCATTACGGATACTTCCTTTCCGTTCGTTGTTTTTGCCGGAGCAGTTATTTGGTATCTGTAAATCTCATTCCGCGCCGTTCAAGGTTGCTTACTCGGATCAGGATCTTTTCCAAAACCCTGTCAAAGACTCTCCGTTCCGTTTCACTTTTCAGATTCTTATCCGCTTCATGGGCCTGTCTGTTTTTCCGTTCCCATTCAGCATAATCCGGATTGGTGGAAGTCATACCGCCTCTTGTATGTAACATATCATTCAGCCTCCCAGGTTAACGGTGTTCGGTTCCATGCTTTGGCCGGTTCTCATCGTTGATCCGGCCCAGGACTTCACGAAGCCGTTTCTCATCAGATCTATTGAGTTTATGATTCCGCTTTGAGATCTTCTCGCGGATCCTTTCAAAAATCGTCTTTTTCATTGATTGCCTCCGTTTATGGTTTCTGCGCTGCCGGTTTCGGAAAGCGCGAAAGGAATTTCTGAGGATGACCGCATCCGGCATCATACAGAGTCGGATCATTTGAGTATTTACATCCCATGCATGATCCTGGAGTGTGCGGAGGTTCATACCCTTCCAGGTATTCATATCTCGCACAATTTACGTTGAATCGTTCAGCGTCTGTCATGGTTCATTCCTCCGTTTCAGTTTCGTTCCTGGCCTCCGTTGTCTGCTTTATCAATTCTGCTCTTTTCGCCCAATAACGAGCCTGATGAGCAGCAATTGCCTCCGGATGTTTCTTTCTCCATTCACGATGATACTCGCGTTTTTCTTCTCTACTCTTCACCTTGCAACTTGCTCCGTTTAGTTTATTGGGTTTATCTGACAAACTTCTTTCGTATCGATTTTACAACAAAAACAAGCAGAAAAGCCGTATATACCTATATTCGCTGATTTCGTACTATACAAATATATTATTAGATAAAAAGACCGGATTACTGTTATAGAACAGTTCTCCGGTTCCATAAAAAAACATCTATTGTGTCGCTTATTTTGTCGTTTACTATCTGATTTTTGGGTTTTGAGATATCATAACGGTTTGCTCAATTAAAACGGCTGAAAGGCTTTATTTGTAAGGGATTGAGCGTTATTGTTGGCATCCGTTAAAAATCGCTTAAAACGGTTATTTTCGGACTTAAAATCCCCTGCCCTTACCGGCGTGCGGGTTCGACCCCCGCCATCCGCACAAACCCCCTGCAGTTTTATTCTGCAGGGGGTTTTTCATGCTGTCCCGATGAACAGGTCGTCCGGAAAGTTCGTAATTCTAATTCATTGAAACTTTTTATCTCACTGGCTGTCCGGATTTCGCTTTTTTCGCCTTCTTATCCTCATACATCCGTTCATCAGCCTGCCTGAAAACATCTTCCAGGTCATATCCATGTTCACCGTATGCAAATCCGCATGCAATGATGCATTCAATTCCGTCTTTCTCCCTGTTCAGTTTTTCCAGTCCGCTTTCCCATTCGGCCAGGATTTCTTCAGCTTCTTCACGGCTTACATGCAGGGCAACTGCCATAAACTCATCCCCGCCTGTCCGGAAAGTCATCACATTCCGGTGTTCAATCTTCTTCAGGCTTTCAGCTGCTTTTCGGATCAGCCGGTCTCCCGCCTCATGCCCGTAATTGTCATTCATTTGTTTCAGGTTGTTTACATCCATGTTGAATACGGCAATGGTATCCTGTTTCAGGAACAAAGTCCGTTTCATCTCCATGAATTTCCCTTTGTTGTACAATCCCGTCAGCCGGTCCCGGTCCCTTTCGTTTTGAAGAATCCTGGAATAGTCACTCATATCCCGGTACAGTCCGGTATATACGCTGGTATCCACCAGGTGATGGATCTGTTTGATTCCGCCATCCTCAAAAGTGGAGGTTGTCACCATAAAGGATCGGCCGGTATCTGAATTCATCAGGTCCCATGTTTCTGCCTTTTGTCCGGCAGCCGGAGCCGGACAGACCGCTTTCCAGTTTGTTTTTCCTGTTTTGACAAAAGCGGTTCTGTCGTCATGATAAAGGATATTCCCTTCCTGATCGGTAATCAGGATTCCGCCGATATCATCCCTGAAGAATCGCAGGATTGCATTGTTGATTCCATCCGTTCCCATTTTTCTTCCCTCTTTCCTTGTCCTTTGTTCCGTCCCTTTATGGTTATCTGAAAACAGCTGTCAGTACGGTATCATCTTCAACAATGAAATAATCAACGATTGTTCCGTCTTCCAGCGCCCATCCTGCAAATTCCTTTCCTTCCGCCTCCGGTTCATCCGGATAATAATCATATGGGTCCATGCCGCTGAATGCGGATACGGAATACTCCCTTTCCTCTGTATTCTCTCCCGTGAACGTCACCGTATAGGTAAGTATATCCAGCTTGTCCAGGTTCCGGCTGATCCATTCCCGGCGCAGATTGATCCATTGCCGGATATGCTCGGTTTCCTCATCAATGTTCCGCAGGAATACCATACCGCATTCTTCCTTGGAATCGCGCCACTTTTCTTCGTCCCTGTACCATGAATTCCGGATTTCAGCGGATGTCCGGTCGAGGACTCCGCCTTCCTCTGTCATTCTTTCAAGCTGCTGGTCCAGGTTATACCAGCGTTCCCGGAGTATACTCTGCATTTCCGGCTTCTTCCGAAGTTCATCCATCCAGATCATCGTGGTGTTGTTGAATCCCTTTACAACGCCCGTTACATACTGGCCGTTTCCCAGGGAGGCGTCAAAATCCCACAGCGGACCGAAATGCAGTTTCCCTTCGCTTCCGTCTGCTTCATACCGGGGTTTGAACAGATGTGCGCTGTCCGTCCTGAACGCATCTTCGTTTTCGATGAATTCCATAATCCACCAGTAATCCGCCATACTCTGCAGGTCCAGATAATCCCGATATTCTTCTCCTTCGCTGAAAACAGCATCTTCCGCTTTCTGGATGTATTCCCGTATATATTGTTTCTGGGCTTCCGACACATAATCATCTTTATCCGGATCGAATGACGGTTCCATGTTCCCGAATAATTGCCCGCGGGATGTTTCAAATGAAGACGGTGCTTCATACTCATCCGGACAGAATTCCAGCAGGTACCCTCCCTGGATTTCAGGATAATCAGTGTCCTCTTCCTTCAGTTCATCGATATCAACCCGGTTTTTGTTCAGCTGTACCTGTTCGCACAGATAATAATTCCCCAGGTATTCGCCGTTCATGACCACTTCTGTAAACACACCTTCCGGTGTATACTCCAGCCCGGTCATTTCTCCCAGCCATGATACAAGCCGGTTGCGCATCAGGCTGTCGTCATAATAATTGGCAAGAAGAACCCATGTTTTGCTTTTTCCCATACCGAACAGGTTGACCTTGTCCTGCAGTTTGACTTTGTATGGTTTTTTGCTCATATTCCAGGTTCCGTTCCCGCGCCCGCGGATATATTCCAGCCGGATTCCCCGGGTATTTTCCTGGGAACCGGTATATCCGTCCGGAACAAGGATATCCATAGTGCCTGTACAGCGGTAGCTGTGATCCGGGCTGTTGTTCATCCGCTCTGTTTCTGCTGCACCGCCGTCAATATTCAGGTAAATGACCGGAAGGTCCAGTGGCTGAAATTCATCCGCATTTGCCATCGGAAAGCAGATTATGCCCATCATTACAGCCAGGAACATAAGCATCGGTATTCTCTTGTTTCTCATTATGTTTCCCTCACTTTATGATCAGAAAAGCAATCTGATTTCATCGAATCCTGTTATTGCGTTTGGTTCATTCTTTTCTGGTTGGAATCCGTAACCTGCCGTTGGGGAATGAACCGGTATATCCGGTCTGCCTGGATATTCCCGTATTTGCTTTCACTGCATCCTTTTGCTATAATCCGTTTCAGATGGAGGGAGGGGTTACCCATGCGGTATGGTGCACTGGAAGCCGGCGGTACCAAGATGGTACTGGCTGTTATGGATGATCATGGAAATATGATGGAATCTGTTTCCATTCCGACACGGGCTCCGGATGATACAATGCCAGAAATGATTTCTTTTTTCAGCGGCAAAGGGATATCTTCACTGGGAATTGGCTCCTTTGGTCCGCTGGATTTGAATCCGGCATCCCCCGCTTATGGTTCGGTTACGGAATCACCCAAGCTGTCCTGGCGTCATTTTCCGCTCCGTCAGGCTTTTGCGGATGCCCTGCAGGTTCCGGTTTCAATTGATACGGATGTTAATGCCGCAGCCCTTGCAGAGTTTTCATTGGGCGCCGCGCGTGGAAAACAGTCCTGCCTGTATGTCACGGTGGGTACGGGAATCGGCGGCGGGCTGATCATTCACGGAAAGCCGGTTCACGGACTCATGCATCCGGAAATCGGACACATCCTGCTGCCGCCGGATCCGGAAGACCCATCGCCGGATGGTTTTTGTCCCTATCATCGGCACTGTCTGGAAGGTCTAGCTTCCGGTCCTGCCGTTGAAAAGCGCTGGGGAATTCCGGGACGGGATCTGCCCGCGGGGCATCCGGCCTGGCACCTGGAAGCGCATTACCTTGCACAGCTTTGTGTCAACGCAATTATGGCATTCTCTCCGGAAATGATCATTCTGGGCGGCGGTATCATGCAGCAGAAGCATCTGTTTCCGCTGATCCGGAAAGAAACTGCCCGGCTTCTCAACGGATATATCCCGGAATCCCTTTTCGGGGATGGAATGAACGCATATATTGTCGAACCCGGACTGGGTACAGCCAGTGGAATCACCGGTGCTTACCTGCTGTCCCGTGTCAGCTGACATTCGATTATTCGTCTTTCTGGCTTACCAGCGGTTTCGCCTTCGGCATCCCGGGTTTTCGGGGATAGGCGGCCGCTGTTTTTTCGGTTTTGCGGATCGGAAGGATCATATGTTCCCAGTTTCTGCCTTCAATGCTGCAGGAATACGGCATCTCCAGTTTCCCGCCGAGGAGGTGGGCTGACCGCCTTCCTGCCTCAAGTTCATCCCGGAGTGCCGGGCCTTTCCAGCACAGTGCAGCGCCTCCGATTCTGACAAACGGCAGAAGATATTCAGTCAGTGTATTCAGCGGTGCAACAGCACGGGCAGATGCAATATCAAACTTTTCACGGTATTCCGGATTCCTTGCGCCTTCTTCTGCGCGCATGTGAACTGTACACGCATTCGGAATGCCGGTTTCTCTGATCACAGCCTGCAGAAAGTTCAGCCTTTTCTGCTGAGCATCCATTAGTGTCATCCGGATATCCGGTCTCGCAATGGCCAGCGGAAGGCCGGGAAACCCGGCGCCTGTACCGACATCGATCCACTTCACATCATCCGGAATCAGGCCGGTCCTGAGAACGGTCAGGCTGTCTGCAAAGTGGCGGTCCAGGATTTCATCATCTGGTGCTTCTGCAATCAGGTCCATTTTCGAATTCCATTCCTTCAGCAGGCGCAGGTATATTTCCAGCTGCTCGGGAAGTTCCGGAGAGGCCGGTATCCTGTTGATCTCAAGTATACTTCTGATCTTTTCCTTCATGCCGTATCCTCACAGGGGCAGGCGGAGGTATTTCTTCGCCCAGTATTTGCACCATGCCAGGGCTTCCCGGGCATGATTCTTGAGCCAGCGTTCCGGAAGGCATTTCGCACCGTATCCTTCTGCCTCAAATCCAAGATCCTGCGCAATGGCCAGGGATCTTGGAACATGGTAATCGCTTGTCACAATCAGTACGCGATTTATGTTCTGAAATCCTTTCAGCAGCTCCTGTGCATTCTCCAGGTTTTCATTGGTGTTGAAGGATCGCGGGTCCGTCAGGATAACATCCTCCGGAATTCCTTTTTCCAGAAGGTATTCCTTCATTGCTTCCGCTTCCGTACAGGGTTCATCCGGCCCACGGGCGCCGCATACGACAATCGGTACATTCTTCTTTTTATATGCTTCAGCCGCAGCATCCATCCGCCAGGTCAGCTGGACACTCAGGGTCCGGTCCGGTTTAACCTGGGCTCCGAGAACAATGATTGCATCATAGTCCGCATGGACTGCGAGCGTTTTCGGCACCTTTCCTTCCTCCACGCATATCATTGCCACAATTCCTCCGTAAGCAAGAATTCCGGCCAGCACCAGTGCTGTCAGAATGCGGAGCGCTCCGTGTCTTTTCCTGTTCTGATTTTCTCCCATCCGATTCTCCTAAATCCTGTTTTTAATCCGGTAGTCAATATCCCCATGCTCAATCATGCTGTATGTCACACTCCCGGCAACAATAATATGATCCAGCACCAGGATTCCGACACCGTTCAGCAGTCTTTGCAGCTGCAGCGTGGATGCAATGTCTTCCTGGGATGGTGCGCATGTCCCGCCCGGATGGTTATGGCACAGGAGCACACTGTGGGCATTGTAATTCAGGGCTGTTTCCATTACAAGCCTTGGATACGCGGATACTTCACTCAGCGATCCTTCTGAAATACGCCGTCTTCCCAGCACGTTGCACTGGGCATTCAGTGCAATGACGTAAAATCTTTCTGTCCTGTTTCCGGCGACCAGGGAGAGGCAGTATTTTTCCGCCTCACGGCTGTTTCCGATCCGGTCCGGTTTTTCCATGGCACAGCGGTTCCATACCCGCGTAAGCGGTACAACCATGGAGATCAGGGTAGCTGCCTGCGGACCGATTCCCTTCACTGTGGTCAGCATTTCCGGCCGTGCTTCCAGGACTCCTTTCAGGGATCCGAATGTGTCCAGGAGTTCATGGGCAGTCGGATTGGTATCCTGCCTGGCGTTCGCGTAGAACAGAAGCAGTTCCAGGATCTGGTGGTCTTCAAAGTGATCAAATCCGCCTTCCTTCATAAACCGGTTCCGGAGTGCCTCGCGATGACCTTCGTGCAGGTTTCTGCCTGCTTTGGAAACCGGATCATTTTCTTTCAAGGCTTTTCCGTTTGTTTCTGTTTCTTGTTCCGGCACGGATATTCCTCCTTATTGCCTTTATTGTGCTCCGTAATACTTCCAGATATCCAGGCATGCCTGCCGTTCAGCATCTTCCATCGGAAGCAGGGATCTCACATATGCGTTCCGGATTTCACTCCGGGTGAGCTTCACCGGGTGGTTCGCCAGTCTTTCCGGATTGACGGAATCTGTCAGCATATCCAGGATCCGGTCATCCGGAAATGCGGGAACCATCAGTCCGATATCCGCCATGACACCGCGCAGCAGGCGCGGAGCCATCAGCGGATCGCCCAGGCGCATCAGGCGGCTGAGATCCTTCAGGACGGGAGCCGTTTGTTCATCTTCAGACATCATTTCCCATAGTGTGGGCAGTGTCAGCATAACTGCATGTCCATGGGCGATCCCGAACGTTTTCGTCAGCTGGTAGCTCATAGCATGTGCGGCAGTTGTCCGGGTAATCTGGATTGCTTTTCCGCTCTGATAGCTGGCGTCCAGCATTTCATCGGCAGCATGCGGATCTCCGGCCAGGTAGGCCTTCAGGTTGTCGAGCACACCGAGGATCGCCAGATATGCATGTACCCGGCTGTCATCATTGGCCGCCTCGCACCAGTAGCTTTCGATTCCCTGGGCAAGCGCGTCCATGGCGCAGCTTTTTTTATGGTATTCCGGCAGGCTGTCCAGCAGTTCCGCATCCAGCAGCACACCGTCCGGTTTCAGGTCCGGATGGCTCAGACTCGCCTTCTTCCCGTTTACATACACAACCGCATTCTGTGTCGCTTCCGCACCGCTTCCGGCTGTTCCGGGAACTGCAAGATGGGGCACTTTCATTTTTTCCGGCAGGTTTCCGGCAGCGACAGTTTCCGGGTTTTTGCAGAAAAGCAGTGTATGAACTGCTTTTGCGGTATCAATCGCTGAACCGCCGCCGATCGATATAATTCCGTCACAGCCGTTTGCCCGGTACATTTCAGCGCCGGCTGCCGCGTCGCTCAGATCCGGGTTGGGATGGAACCCGCTGAATACCGGCGCGGGCAGAAGTTCCGGTACCTTGCGAAGCAGCCTGGAAGTCAGCGTGTTTCCTCCGACAATCATTGGACGCCGGATTTCAAGTTTTCCGGCAAGTTCCATGATCTTTTTCAGGCTTCCGCGTCCGCGTACAACACGTTGTATATCCGGCATTGACATCATTCCTCTCATTTGCCCACACAGAAAGTGGAAAAAATACGGTCCAGCAGTTTTTCATCCGCCTGGTCTCCCGTAATCTCTGCCAGTGCAGCCTGCGCTGCCTGCAGATCGGTCGAAGCCATATCGGGTGTCATGCTGTCCAGCGTGGATTTCGCGGATTTCAGAGCTGTCACCGCCCGCCGGACGGCATCCAGGTGCCGTGGCTGAGAAATTGTCATCCGGTCAGAAACGCGGACCTGTTCTTTCAGTTTTTCCTTCAGCGGTTTCAGGGTTTCCGGGTCCAGTGCCGATACGGTCAGGCATACTGCTTCCGGATTGATATCCAGGATATCCTTTTCTTCCGTAACCTGCAGTATATCGGATTTATTGATCAGTACAATGCACCGGTCTGCAATCGTCCGGATTCTTTCCTTTTCATCTTCTGTCATCTTCCTGGATCCGTCCAGGACGAGTAATGTCATGTCCGCATTCCTGACTGCCTGTTCCGACCGTTCCACCCCGATTTTCTCGATCGGATCCTCGGTTTCCCGCAGTCCGGCAGTATCGGTGAAATGAACCCGGATACCATCGAGCGTAATCTCGCCTTCCACGGTGTCCCGGGTCGTTCCGGGAATATCGGTCACAATCGCTTTGTTCTGGCCGATCAGCGCATTCAGCAGGCTGCTTTTTCCGGCATTGGGTGTTCCGTACAGGGTGACCTGGAGTCCGTCATGGATCAGGCGGGCAGACCGCTCGTCCATTGCCTCCTCCAGTGTGTTGATCAGCTTTTCCAGTCCGGGTTTCAGCGCATCCGTACCTTCTTCATCCGATATTTCCTCTGGATAATCGATACAGGCGGCCAGGCCGGCCTGAAGTCCGTATAAGTCCTCGGATGCTGTGCGGATAAAGTCAGCGGTTCCGCCCTCCATCTGCCGTACAGCATTCCGGTATTCCTGTTCACCCCGTGCGGAGATCATTCCCATGACTGCTTCAGCACGGCTCAGGTCAATCCGGCCGTTCAGAAACGCCCGTTTCGTAAATTCTCCGGGTTCAGCCAGTCTGGCCCCGCACTTCAGGCAGGTCTCCAGAACCGTATTCATAACCCGGATTCCTCCGTGTATCTGCAGTTCCGCAACATCCTCCCGTGTATAACTTCCAGGGGCGCGCATCATAACGGCCATGCATTCGTCCAGGATGCTGTCTCCGTCCATAATATGCCCGTAAGTCAGTTTTCTGTTTTCAAGGGGAATCTTTGCTCCGGCAGGCCGGAATATCCGGTTCAGGATTTGTTCCGCTTCCTGCCCGCTCATCCGGATTATGCCGATCCCCCCCGTCCCGGGCGGTGTCGCAATGGCGGCAATGGTATCCTGGTTCAT